>NZ_CP110644.1:2503863-2827954 GCF_026153515.1 Pseudomonas sp. KU26590 | reverse complement strand
GCCAACCCTCCCGCTTTCATTGACTTTGTAGTCACGAATCGACCTTCGTGTTCTAAAACTACAAATTATGTAGTGCTTGAAAATAATCACTACAAAACCGTTGACGAGGCCTTTTGCCGACTGCATAGTGCAGGCGTCTCCCCGATCGGGAGAGCTGGCAAAAGTATTCCGGGCCCGTTCGACACAGCCGTCGAACCACCTCTGGATGTGTGCTGCCCACAAGGCAGATTGATGAAGCGGAACCTGCAAGATCGACCCACCAGGCCGAGTGCTGGCGAAACGTCCTCATGACACTTGTGGTCGACCACTCAGTCGCCCGTGTCCTCAGGCGTCCGCCCCTGCTCTCCCAGGTCCGATCTTCCCTCTGCTCTCATCAGTATTCACACACTTGCGGCCCGGCACCGGCTCTGTGCACCGACGGACCATGCTTGTCAGCGACTGGAAGGACTGCGAATCGACGGACGATTCGCCATTGCGTTTGAACTCACTCGATAGATTAACCAGTGGTCAAAAAGGGGTAACAACCATGAACCTGAACAACCAACCTACCATTGATCAATTGGCTCGACTGTTCGCCGCACGCAAGGATTCCCTGGATAGCCACATCCTCTGGGTGTGCGAGGAAGGTAACGTGCACATGGACGGCCTGGGTGCCTGCACCGAGGAAGAACAATTCGAGAGCCAGCACCCGCACATGCGTGCCCGGCTGAAGATGTACCGCAAGGGCCACGGCTACGTCGGCAAGAAGGCCGCAGCGGACAAGCAGTTCCTCGGCCAGGTGCTGGAAACCCTGAGCAGTGAATGGGGTGCCGTTCAACAAGCGCCGGGCCTGCGCGTCATCGACAAGCTTTGCTGATTGAAGCGCCGTTGCCTGCCTGTTTTCGATGGGCAGGCAACGGTGGTTTCTTGCGGCGCTGATCCCGCTGCAAGCCCCGCGACAACGCCCCCCGTCCGCCTCCCCCGATTTGCCTTGAACTTGGCACCGCCATCCCCTTCCAATGCAAGCGAGCCGCGTCGACGGTTGCGCATCAATCCATGGAACAGACAACGCCCGCGTGCGTAATTAAGGTGCCGTAATGGATCTGGACAAGCTCAGCAAACACGTCAAGGCCGGGGAAGTCACCGAGGTCAACCTGGTGTCGATCGAAGGTGGCTCGTACGCCATACATGCGCTCCTGGACGGCAAGTCCAATGCCGTCAGCAGCCCGGACGGCAAAGTCCTGCACGTGGCCTCGGTCGACGAAGCGCGCAAATGCCTGTCGTCACTCCAGGAAGTGAAGCTGTTCATCGTCCACCCGGTGGTGTACGACGAAATGGTCGGGCAGCCCCACACCACACCCGAAGCGCCACGCCAGCCGATTCCGTTTCGCTCGGGTAATTGATTGGGATGTAGGACCGGCTTCAGCAGGGAACAGGCCAGTGTGAGCAGCCTGGATTTTACGGCGTGACTACTGACGTTTTCCCGGCTAAAGCCGGTCGTGCAAAGCCTCGAATCGTGTCCACGAAATCCCCTTCAAAATGCCAGCTTGTATCCGATCGCCAGTAGCATCAGCGCCAGGCACGGACGCAGGATGGCGTCGGGGATGCGGCCAGTGAGGTGGCTGCCGATGTAGATGCCCGGCAGCGAGCCCATCAGCAGGTAGCCCAACATCGACCAGTTCATGTTGCCCATGCTGGCGTGGCCGATGCCGGCGATGAGGGTCAGGGGCACGGCGTGGGCGATTTCGGTGCCGACCAGGCGGCGGGTTTCGAGGAAAGGATAAAGCAGGAACAACGCCACCGTGCCGAGCGCGCCGGCGCCGATAGAGGTCAGCGCGACCATGGTGCCGAGAATGACGCCGGTCAGCACCGTTAGCCCGTTCAGGTTTCGTGTGCTGAGGCGGTAGCGATCACCGGCGTGGCGTTGCGCAAACGCCAGCAGGCGCTTCTTGAAAAAGATCGCCAGCGCGGTCAGCAGCAGCACCACCCCCAGCGCCTGTTTGATCACCGAGTTCATCGCGTCAGGCGCCGTGTGCAGGCTGCTCAGAAACCACAGCGTCAGCCCGGCGGCAGGCACGCTGCCCAAGGTGAGCCAGCCAGTGATACCCCAGTCGATGTTGTCGTTTTTTCTGTGAACCAGCACGCCGCCGCTTTTGGTGATCGCGGCGTACAGCAGGTCGGTGCCCACCGCTGTGGCGGGGTTGATCCCGAACCACAGCAGGATCGGGGTCATCAGCGACCCGCCGCCCACCCCCGTCATGCCGACGATAAAACCCACCACCAGTCCTGCTACGACGAAACCTGCGTTGCCAAAATCCATTGCTCTGCCTGACTGAACATTCAAAAGCCGGCGGGCAGGATAGCGATTTTTGCTCTAGGCACCGCTGCTTTTCTTATATGGCGGCTAGATCGAGACGCTATATGGTTATAACCGAATGCGCGATCAGACCGTGCCCGACTCGTTCATCAAGGCTCACCCTCCCAGTAATCCAGCGTCGCGTCGGGGCGTTGGACGGCAGCAAACGCCCGTGCCCCATTAATGGTGACCATCGCCTGGTACTTGCCGGAGTCCGGGTATTCGCACACTTCAGGCGTCTCGCGGGTACTGATGGACAAATACTTCAGCGGTGCATCCGAGGTGTTGATCAACTGGTGGGGATACTCCGGCCCCGGCGGAATGAAGATGACATCGCCGCTGCGGATCGGCAGCATTTCCCCTGCTACGCGCAGCGTGCCCTGCCCGTCGAGGATGACGAACATCTCTTCCTGGGCGTAGTGAAAATGATAGGGGCACGAACGCTTGCCCGGCGCGACGATGTCCACCGACGCCCCCAGCTTCTGCGCGGCGGTGTCAGTGCCCAGGCGCGCGGCATGGCTCTCGTACAACGGGTCACGCCGCTCGTGCTGCAGCGGCACCTCGTTGAAGTTGCGAATCAGGCGCGCGGCCAGTTCGCTGGGATCAATGCTCATGGCTTGCTCGAGTTAAAGGTGTACGGCCGAGAGTAGAACGCGCGGGCCAGGAGTACAAATGGGGTGAGCGGCAAGCGATACGCTGCAAGCTGCAAGCGGTTCGCAGCGAGCAGCGGGTGTTCAGATCATGACCCGTCGGGTGAGGTGCCCGGCTGAGACCGGGTATGAGACGTACAGGCCTGAATCCACTTGGGCTCGGCATGCGTGGGCTTGAGCGCGGACTTTGTGCGCCGCCGCCAGCAGGCGTTGCGCATCCAGTCCCCCATTGATTACTGCATCGACGATCGCGCGCGCGATGTCGTCCAGCCCCGCTTCGGCCGACACCAGCAGCAGATGAGCGCCGGCATTCAAGGCGGCGACGGCGGTGTCGGCGATGCTGTTGCCGCGCAGGATGGAGACGGCGTCGAGGTCGTCGGACACGATCAGCCCTTCAAAACCCAACGTATCTCGCAGCAGGCCGATCACCGCCGCCGAGGTGCTGGCCGACCGGTGCGGATCCAGCGCCGGAAACACCGCCGGCCCCGGCATGATCGCGCCGACGCCTGCCGCAATGACCTGGCGGAACACGTCCAGCCCGTCGCGGAGCGCAGCAGCGTCATCAGGGACGGTAGCCTGCTCCACCGCCGGGTCCTGCTCAAGTCGGGGGTGACCGGGAAAGTGCTTGGCCGTGGCGATCACGCCAGCGCGTTGCACACCGCGAATGAACGCGCAGGCAATGCGCGCCACTTCGACGGGATCGGGCCCGAGATTACGCTGGTGCAGCCAGGGATTGACCCCGGTGACCACGTCAACAATCGGCGCCAGGAACAGGTTGACGCCCATGACCCGGGCCGAGCTGGCCATTTCATAACAGCGCGCTTCGATGTCTTCGGTGCTCATGTGGGTTAATTCGGCCGCAACCGGCATACCGGGCACCAGACCGTGCAGGCGCTGGATGCCGCCAAGCTCCTGATCGACGGCAATCAGCACTGGCGCTGCCGCACACACCGCCGCCTCCCTGGCGATCGCGGAAAATTGCGCGTCGGTTTCTTCGCGGCGCCGCTCGAAACTCATGCGCCGCGCCAGGTACTCGTCACGGGTCTCGCCCAGCAGTACCGACACGCCGCCGGCTTGCAGATGCCGGCGCACGGGTTCATCCAGCGCCAGACCGGCGATCGCCGGCATCAGGACTGACCGCGCAGCTCGTTGCAGTTCATCGTGTGACATGTGCTCTCCGTCGATCAGGCGATGACGAGCCCACGTCACGTGAATGTGACTGCTCGTTTCCGCTCACTTTATTCGCTAAACGAGCAATGTCAACTGAACCGAGCGCTATGAGCGTCAGTAGCGAGCAAGATAAGTCACCGCAATAATCGCTCGGAGGCTCGTTGAGAGCCGGGGGCAAGGGTCATCGACGAGAGGCAAAAATTTTGGGCACGTGCGCTTTTCATTTGCACGGTTGCTGGTCAACATAGGCGCCCATCGACCCGGTCGAACTGTTTCCGTTTTCTTATTCAGGATGAATTGATGCGCCTTTCATTTCCGTACTCGTTACTGGGCTGCGCCATGTCCGTGGTGCTGGCGGGTTGCAGTTCAACCCCCAACAACCCGTCGTTCAATTTCGATACCGCCAAGACGCCGTCAGACTACGCCAAGTGCATTTACCCCAAATGGCAGCAGATCAAGCCCGGCACGACCATGACCGAGAGCAAGGGCCATTACAAATTACTGATCTCCGGCAAGATCGCCTCCGATGAAATTCTCGAGGTCTACAAAGGCAACCCCAATACCCGGGTTTTCCTGTACCAGCGCGCTCCGCTGTCGTCGGCTTTCGGCCGCAATGCCCTTGAGACCGCGGTCCGCGAGTGCCTGTGACGACCGTGTGAATCGTGATGCGCGGTTTCGTCGCACGGCACTGCTCCCAGCGCCCGGAATCGCGGGCTGCGCTTGAGCCATGCGCCACGGCCCCACTGCCCGGCCACGCAATCGGGCTGAACTTTTGCTTTTACGGCTTCCTCTGAAAGTGACACCGCCTGCCGATGGCAGGCGCAGTTTCAACTTCAGCAGTTTCAATTCAGAGGAAAGCGAAAGCATGAGCAATCAATTGAACGGCAAGAAGGTTTTGATCATCACGTCCAACACCGGCATCGAGCGCGACGAACTGCTCAAGCCGCTGGAAGCGTTGAAGGGCCAGGGCGCTGCGTTGACCCACGCCTCCATCGAAGGCGGCACCGCGCAACTGTTCCTGAACGACACCGACAAAGACGCCGTGGTGACCTCAGACACCAAGCTGGCCGGTCTGTCTGCCGCTGATTTCGATGCACTGGTCATTCCCGGCGGCACAGTCAACGCCGACACACTGCGCCAGGACAGCGATGCCCAGAAGCTGGTTAAAGCATTCGCCGACGCCGGCAAGACCATCGCGTCGATCTGCCATGGCCCATGGCTGCTGATTGATGCGGGTGTGATCAAAGGCAAAACCCTGACCTCCTACCCAAGCGTGCGCACCGATCTGGTCAATGCCGGAGCGGCTAACTGGGTCGACGCCGAGGTCAAGGAATGCCCGGCCAACGGCTGGACCCTGATCACCTCCCGCACGCCAGACGATCTGCCTGCGTTCAACGAGGCGATCGCCAAAGCACTGCTGGCGGGCTGAAGCTTCATCAGCACGCCGTAACGCCAGAACCATCGACGCCGCTGATCAGCGGCGTCGCTGCGTTTGGGAGATGCCTCCACGCCTGACAAGCGAGGCGGTGGTCTTCGTAAACGAAAATACTTGAAACCAAATTTCCATCGCTTCGGTCGACATCGAAGGACGCCGCGATCAGCGCAGGTGCCGCGACGAGACACTTCGATGATTGGAATTATTGTCCCCGCCCACAACGAAGAAGACTTCCTGGACGACTGCATCAAGTCCCTGATCGCCTCGTCTGTCCACGAAGACCTCCACGGCGAACCCGTGGAAATCCTGATCATGCTCGATGACTGCGCCGATGCTTCGGCCCGGGTCGCGGCAGCCCACGGCGTCACCACTCAGATGTGCGCGTACCGCAATGTCGGCATGACCCGCGCGGAAGGCGCACGGCTGATGCTCGAACGCGGGGCTCGCTGGCTGGCATTCACAGACGCCGACAGCGTCGTGCCCTATGCCTGGCTGGCCCATCAGGTCAGTCTGAAGGTGGACGCGGTATGCGGCATCGTCGAAGTCGATGACTGGTCCGGTCATCCTGAACACGTGCGCCAACGCTACGACTCGCTGTACCGACCGGTCGATGACCATCGGCACATCCACGGCGCGAACCTGGGCGTCAGCGCCGATGCCTATCAGCGTGCCGGCGGGTTCAAGGCGCTGGCCGCCCATGAAGACGTGCACCTGGTGGCCGATCTGCAACGCATCGGCGCGTCCATCGCGTGGATTTCCGCGAACAGCGTCACCACCAGCGCACGAAAAGACTACCGGTGCAAAGAAGGCTTCGGGGATTATCTAAACTCACTGGCAGCGACGTCGCTGTCCAGCTGAGGTGCTCCGTTTGCACGCGCCACGGCAGGCACGCTGGCAGGCGATAAACGCGCGCTGAAAGCGCATAGCAGGGCCAGGATGCCGTGCCCGTCGACACGTCTGATTATTCAATATTCAACGCCGGAATCCTCAATGCCGCCCATCGATCACCCTGCCCGCCCAGGCGACGACACACTCGGCGGGGGCATGCCCAGCGCCAGTGTCGCCATGCCCACGACCGGCAACTGGTTCAAGCGGCTGCTAGCGTTCACCGGCCCCGGCTATATGGTCGCCGTGGGCTACATGGACCCGGGCAACTGGGCCACCGACATCGCCGGCGGTTCGAAATTCGGCTACCTGCTGCTGTCGGTCATTCTACTGTCGAACCTGATGGCCATCGTGCTGCAAGCGCTGTCGGCACGGCTGGGCATCGTCACCGGATGGGACCTGGCCCGGGCCTGCCGCGAACGTTGCAGCCGGCCGGTGTGCATCGCCCTGTGGATTGCCTGCGAGATCGCGATTATCGCCTGCGACCTGGCTGAGGTGATCGGCACGGCCATTGCGCTGAACCTGCTGTTCGGCATCCCGCTGATCTGGGGCGCGGTGATCTCGGCCGTCGACGTTTTTCTGATATTTCTGCTCATGGGCCGCGGCTTCCGGGCGCTTGAGGCATTTGTCATTGCCTTGCTACTGGTCATCTTTGCCTGCTTCGCGATCCAGATGGTGCTGGCCCAGCCTGATCTGGCCGAGCTGTTTGCCGGCTTCATCCCCAAGGCCGAAGTGGTGACCAATCCCGAGGCGCTGTACCTGGCGATCGGCATCATTGGCGCGACGGTGATGCCGCATAACTTGTATCTGCATTCGTCCATCGTGCAGACCCGCGCCTACCCGCGTACGGACGAGGGCCGCCGTATAGGCCTGCGCTGGGCGGTGACCGACAGCACCATCGCGCTGACGCTGGCGCTGTTTGTCAACGCGGCGATTCTGATCACGGCGGCGACGGTGTTTCACAAGGCCGGCAAGACCGACGTAGTGGAAATCGAACAGGCTTACCATCTGCTTTCGCCGATGCTGGGCGTGGGCATGGCGTCGATGCTGTTCGGCGTGGCGCTGCTGGCGTCGGGGATCAATTCCACGGTCACGGCGACGCTGGCCGGGCAGATCGTCATGGAAGGTTTTCTGCGCCTGCGCCTGCCAGGCTGGATCCGGCGCCTGCTGACAAGGGGGCTGGCGATCATTCCGGTGATTGTGGTGACCAGTATTTATGGCGCCCAGGGCACCGCCAAGTTGCTGGTGCTGAGTCAGGTCATCCTGTCGATGCAGTTGCCCTTTGCCGTCGTGCCGCTGGTGCGCTTCGTGTCGGACCGCAAGCTGATGGGTAATTTCGTGACCGGCCCCATGCTGACGACCCTGGCCTGGGGCATCGCGCTGCTGATCATCGTGCTGAACGTGGTGTTGCTGCTGGGGGCGTTTGGGGATTGAAGCTTGCCCGTCTGGAGACCGCATTGAATATGTAGGACCGGCTTTAGCCGGGAAGACGTCGGTTTGAACACCATCAATCTGCAGCGTGGCTTCAGACGCTTTCCCGGCTGAAGCCGGTCCTACACTGGATACGCGGTGCCTTTGTGGGACCGGCGTTAGCCGGGAAGACGCCGGTTTGAACACCATCAATCTGCAGCGTGGCTTCAGACGCTTTCCCGGCTGAAGCCGGTCCTACCGGGGTACGCGGTGCCTTTGTGGGACCGGCGTTAGCCGGGAAGACGCCGGTTTGAACACCATCAATCTGCAGCGTGGCTTCAGACGCTTTCCCGGCTGAAGCCGGTCCTACCGGGGTACGCGGTGCCTTTGTGGGACCGGCTTTAGCCGGGAAGACGCCGGTTTGAACACCATCAATCTGCAGCGTGGCGCCTGACGCTTTCCCGGCTGAAGCCGGTCCTACACTGGATACGCGGTGCCTTTGTGGGACCGGCTTTAGCCGGGAAGACGTCGGTTTGAACACCATCAATCTGCAGCGTGGCGCCTGACGCTTTCCCGGCTGAAGCCGGTCCTACACTGGATACGCGGTGCCTTTGTGGGACCGGCTTTAGCCGGGAAGACGCCGGTTTGAACACCATCAATTCTGCGGTGTGCCGCCTGACGCTTTCCCGGCTGAAGCCGGTCCTACACTGGATACGCGGTGCCTTTGTGGGACCGGCTTTAGCCGGGAAGACGTCGGTTTGAACACCATCAATTCTGCGGTGTGGCTTCTGACGCCTTCCCGGCTGAAGCCGGTCCTACACTGGATACGCGGTGCCTTTGTGGGACCGGCTTTAGCCGGGAAGACGCCGGTTTGAACACCATCAATTCTGCGGTGTGCCGCCTGACGCTTTCCCGGCTGAAGCCGGTCCTACACTGGATACGCGGTGCCTTTGTGGGACCGGCTTTAGCCGGGAAAACGCCGGTTTGAACACCATCAATTCTGCGGCGTGGCACCTGACGCTTTCCCGGCTGAAGCCGGTCCTACACTGGATACGCGGTGCCTTTGTGGGACCGGCTTTAGCCGGGAAGACGCCGGTTTGAACACCATCAATTCTGCGGCGTGGCACCTGACGCTTTCCCGGCTGAAGCCGGTCCTACACTGGATACGCGGTGCCTTTGTGGGACCGGCTTTAGCCGGGAAGACGCCGGTTTGAACACCATCAATTCTGCGGCGTGGCACCCGACCTGTTCCCGACCTGTTCCCGGCTGAAGCCCGTCCTACCTGGGTAAGCCGGTCCTACCTGGGTGTGCCGATCCTGCTTAATGGGTCATCCCGTGATCATGGCTCATGTCCATCGCGCCGCGGGCCGGGGCGCTGACGTTCACCACTTCGGTCTCGCCCTTGGCGTTCTTGACCGTCAGCGTCAGCGGCACCTGGTCGCCCTCTTTGATCTGGCCGTTCAGGCCCATGAGCATCACGTGGTAGCCATCAGGGTCCAGCGCCACCGTCTTGCCCGCCGGCAGCGGTACGGCGTCGACCGGGCCCATGCGCATGACGTCGTTGGTCATGCTCATTTCGTGAATCTGCACGTCTTTGGCCACCGGCGAGGTGACGCCGAGCAGCGTGCTGTCGGTGTCGGCAGTGATGCGCATGAACGCGCCGGATGAAGGCTGACCGGCCACCGTTGCACGCACCCACGGGTCTTCGACCCGCGTCTCGGCAACCGCACTCAGGCTAACGCCGGCCAATAGGGAGATCACCAATGTGCGGGAAACAAACACGCGCGGCAGAGCAGCAAGCAAAGCATTCATCAGCAGACTTCCATGACAGTGAGCAAATCTTCCGCGCATTGCTTGGCGGAAAGCGAAGGCGACAGCCCCAGGCGCAGGTTGCCCCGGGAGTCGAAAACGAAGCTGGTGGCGGTGTGGGACATGGTGTAGGTGTTGCCCGCCGGGACCTTTTCGTAAAACACGCCGAATTCTTTGGCGACGTGAGCGGTTTCTTCCAGCGTACCGCGCAGGGCGGCGAACGTCGGATCGAACTGTTTGACGTAGGCGTCGAGGATCTGCGGCGTGTCGCGCTCGGGATCGACGGTGATGAAGATCACCTGCAGCGTCTTGCCGTCCTCGCCCATCATCTTTCTGATCTGCGCAGCGCGGGCCAGCGCCGTCGGGCACACCGCCGGGCATTGGGTGAAACCGAAAAACACCATCGGCATCAGCCCGCGATAGCTCGACAAGGTTTTGACCTCACCGTCGGTGTCGGTCAGCTTGAAGGTGCGGCCCATGATCTTGTTGCTCAGATCTTTGCCGTACTTGAAATCCAGCGCAGTGGTCGAACCGTCACAGCCGGCCAGCAGCCCCAGCCCCAACAGGCCCATGCCGGTGACCACCTGACGGCGGGTCAGAAACTCATTCATCTGGCGAACTCTCGAAAGCAGCGGCTGGCGCCAACGCCAACCCTTTTTTCGTCCACCTCGCTGATCGCAGGCGTTGATTGGCAGTCGCACTGCAGCAGCGAGGGACGAAGCGAAAAAAACACGTGCCCGACAGTGTCGCGCAAAACCGGGCTGAATGCGTTACGGGCGACTTTTACCGACACTATTTAACGACGCTGTACGCCTTGTCGCCCATGGGTCGGGAAACGCCCACTGCGACAAAACCGCGCATCTCGTCGCGTGGCGATGATCAGCGGCCTCGCGGACTCTCCTTGCCGGAATCACTCAACCGGTCCGGCAGAACAAATGTTTGAACCCCGCCCCGCTTGCGCTGCCGAATTTCATCAGCAGGCCGCGCAAGCGGCCCAGGCAAAAGCCCGCGCACATCGCGTCGGCTTCACGGGACGGAGACAGTCAGCCATGCGCGACGATGCACAAGGACTTGAATCACTCCTGGCGGATTTCGCCCACCGTGACAATCCCCACGTGCCGGACGCACCCCTGCGTCATGCCATGCAGCGCTGCCTCGACAGCGGACTCGATCAACTGCCGTTGCCCGGCAGCGGTCGCACCCTTGAGCGCTGGCGCCAATTGGCAACAGTAGCGGGCATCGACCTGGCGCTGCTCAAACTCTACGAAGGCCACACCGACGCCCTCGCCATTCTGTATGAACTAAGAGCGCACGAACTGGGTGCCGCGCCTTTCGAAGCACCCGGCATCTGGGGGGTGTGGGCCGCTGAACCGCCCGACGCCAAGGTGGGTGTCAGCCAACGCCACGGCGACAAGGTTCGCCTCAACGGCCGCAAGGCCTGGTGCTCCGGCGCACAAGATCTGGATTACGCCCTGCTCACCGCCTGGGCCAGCGATGAGTCGCCGCAACTGGTGGCCGTCGATCTGAAGCAGCCGGGGGTGCGCTTCAGCAGCGAGACGTGGCAGGCCGTGGGCATGGCCGGCACCGCCAGCGGCGACGTGCACTTCGACGGCGCTGTCGGCATTTGCGTTGGGAACAACGGCGAGTACCTCACCCGGCCAGGATTCTGGCAAGGCGGCGCCGGTATCGCCGCCGCTTGGTATGGCGCCGCAGTGGCGCTGGCGAAAAGCTTGCGCGCGCACCGACATCACGGACGCCCGGAACCCCATGCCGACGCCCATCTGGGCAGCATCGATGCAGCGCTGTGCGGCGCGGCGGCAGCCTTGCGCGAATGCGCCTCATGGATCGACGCGCATCCGCAGGACGACGCGAGCCTGCCGGTGCAGCGCCTGCGGGCGCAGGTCGAAACGGCGGTTGAGCAGGTGTGCCGGCACGTCGGCCGGGCGCTGGGCGCGACGCCATTCTGCCGCGATCCGCACTTTGCGCGGTTGGCCGCCGACCTGCAGGTGTTTATCCGACAAAGCCACGCTGAACGCGACCTGGCGCATCTGGGCCAGCGAGTTGCCACGAGCGAAACCGAGGATTGGTCACTATGAACGAAGCACAGCCTTTTGGCGTCACCGGAACCCCGTTGAGTGCCTGGCAGAACAGTGTGGCATTGCGCGGCGTGCGCCCGATCACCCTGGAAGAACTGGTCCCACCCGGCGCGCGCCTGATCGTGCTCGCGCCGCACCCCGACGACGAAGTGCTGACCTGCGGCGGTCTGCTCGCAGCGATGGCCCAGCGGCAGAACGATGTGCAACTGGTCGCCGTTACCAACGGCGAAGGCAGTCATCCGCAATCACCGCTGTGGCCCGTACAACGCCTGCGCACCGAGCGGCGTCGGGAAAGCGAGCAAGCCGTCGCCCATCTGGGCCTGGACGTGTCGCGCCTTTCCTGGCAAAGGCTCGGCATGGGCGACGGCCAGGTTGCCGAGCAGGCCGAGTCGTTGATCGCGCTGATCAGCGAAGACCTGCGTCCCTCGGACGTACTGCTGACCACCTGGCGCCACGACGGCCACTGTGACCACGAAGCCGTCGGCCACTGCGCGGCCCAGGCGGTTGCCAACACCGGCGCGACGCTGGTGGAAATTCCGGTATGGGCCTGGCACTGGGCTGAACCGAATGACCCACGCATCCCCTGGGAACAGGCCCGCAAATTCTGGCTCAGCGATGAACAACGGCGGCGCAAGCGCGAGGCCATCGGTGCCCACTTGAGTCAGCTTGAAAACGACCCGAGCACCGGCGCACCGGCGGTGTTGAACCCGCAGACGCTGGAGCGTCTGCTGCAACCCTTCGAACTGGTGTTTCTGTGAGCATTACAGGTAAATATTTCGACGAACTGTTCGCCAACAGCGACGACCCGTGGGCCTTCCGCACGCGCTGGTACGAACACCGCAAACGCGACCTGACCCTCGCTGCCCTGCCCCGCCAGCAATACGCGCGCATCTTTGAGCCGGGCTGCGCCAACGGCGAATTGAGCCTGCGCCTGGCCGAACGTTGCGACGCGCTGCTGTGCATGGACCTCAGCCCCCGGGCCGTCACCCTGGCCCGCGACCGCTTGGGCGGGCATGCCCATGTTCAGGTGCTGGAAGGCTGCCTGCCCCAAGACTGGCCGGCGGGGGAATTCGATCTGGTGGTCATCAGCGAATGGGCCTATTACCTGACGCCGGATGCCTTTGGCGAGATCATCGAGCGCATTCGCGAAAGCCTGACGCTGGACGGCGCGGTGCTGGCGTGCCACTGGCTGCACCCGATCGAAGGCTGCCCGATGGAGGGCCGCGAAGTGCATCAGGTCCTCGCCCGGCATCTGGCCATGGAACGCACCCTGCATCACGCCGAGCGGGATTTCCTGCTGGAAGTGTGGAGCAAGGACTCACGCGGGATCGACCTCAACGAGGCCGTTCGTTGAAGCGGATGTTAAACGAGCCGCGGACCGATGAACGCCTCCGCGCCCGACTCGCCCAGCAATCCGTTGACGAACAGACGCGCCTGCCGGGTCAACTGGTCGATGTGCCGATCTCGCTGTTTTTCCGCAGCGGTCATCGCGCGCTTGCCGTGCTGCTTCAACAGATAGCTGTGGATCTGCCGCACCTCCAGCGAGTTGTAGATCGGCGCGATGTCCAGCACGGCCAATAAGCCGTCGGTCTGTTGCTCGCGGGTGTTCATCAGCACCTGCGGCCCGCGCGCACCCAATACCTGAAAGCCCAGCGCCTCAAACACCGGCACTTTTGCGACGAAGCACGCCAGCTCGGCATGGGGGTAGCGTTCGGTCATCTTCATCAGCATCGCCCGGGCCACGCCCTGACGGCGATGTGTCGTCTGCACCGCCATGTACGCCACAGCGCAGGCCTGCGGGTCCTGTTGAACCGGCAGACACAGCAAAAAACCGATGACGATCGAAGGATCCTCGGCGTCCAGCGCCACGATCAATTCCACCGCAATCCCCCGCGAACCGTCCATCGCCTGCACGTACTGATGCACTTCATGGCCGACGCCGTATTGGTACAGCGGGTACAACGGATTGCTCGGAGCGATGGCGACCATGCTGAGCTCGGTGACGTAATCAATCACCATCTGCATGATCTGGCTCTTGATCGATTCCGGTGGCGTGGCGTCGAGGCGCATGACGGTAAACGTGGGGGAAGACATTGTGATCCTGAATCCGGGCTGGGGCGGTGGGTTCGAGCCGTGCATGATACCTGCGCACTGACTCAATTATCGAACCCTGCCGCTAATGCGCAGCCCAGTGGGACAGTTTGCGCTGGACGTCAGCCGCACCTCCCAGGCACTCGCTGGCGGAGGTACCTGGGGCGCTGCGTTGCAGCGTGGTGACGGGCCTGCCGGGAGGCGAATAGATAGTGATCCGCTGCTCTCCCACTGGCACAAACTCAATGCGGGTGCCGTCTTCCAGATACAACGTCTCTTCGGCGTACTTTCCGTCCATCGCGTGGTAATAAGGCGGAGCGCTCAAGCACGTACGCAGGTCGCCGTCCTCGAAAATTTCCACGTAGAAGATGCCGCCGGCATGGGGGCCGGTCCAAAGGCCGGTGAGGTGTTGGGGCGGAGAAGATGCGCTCACTGAGGTGTAATCCACTAACGACAGTCCAGATGTCCTGGTGTTGCTGCCGGTGCCAGTACAGCCAGACGCGCACAACACGAACGCCGCCCATAACAGCGTCAGTGTGGCTCGCGTCCTGCTAAACCGTTTATGCATAGTGAACTTCGACTTCCAGCACGTTATTGACTCGCAGGCTTGATGGAGTTCCGAGAACTCCCCTCGCTTATAAACCTGCTCTTAGTCTGAATGGGCTGTAAATAACTCTAGTACGCACCCACAGCCCTCGCAACTCTGAGCAATGGAATGCAGCCGCTACGCGCATGGCCGTGTCCCTTTCAAGCGCACTTTAAGTGCCCTTTCACCCGCCCTGATCAAGGCCTGAACTCGCGCAACGCCGCGCCGTTCGCCATCTGAATGCTTTTCGCCCGGGATCAGATCGTAAACACAGCCTATGCTTTGAAGCGCGGGTGGTCAGTGATGCCGAAAAATTTCATCTAAACCGCAGGTCCGGGAGTTGAACCCCATATACGGCGCACAGTCCATGCACTACATCCCAAGGGGGAACATCGATGAATGATTTATCAAAAGCTTCAGGGCTGAGGCGTTTCACGTCCATCATTGCAGGCATCTTTGCCTTGTTTATGTTGGTTGGCGGTATCTGGCTGCTCACATTGGGCGGCTCTTTTTATTATCTGTTCCTGGGCGTCGCGCTGCTGGTGTTCGCCGTTCTGCTGTGGCGACGTTCCGCTGCATCGCTCTGGCTGTACGGCGCGCTGATGCTGATCACCGTGGTCTGGGGCCTGTGGGAAGCAGGCACGGACTTCTGGGCCTTGGTGCCGCGTTTCGACATCCTCGGGGTGTTGGGTCTGTGGCTGCTGATCCCGGGCGTCACCCGTGACATTCCGGAGCGCCTGAAGCCGGGCAAAACCTTTTTATCCGCGACATTGGCGCTGGCGATCGTGGTGATGGTGTATGCCATCTTCAACGACCCGCAGGAAATCAACGGCAGCATGGCGACGGCGCAACCCGCGCAGCATCAGCCTGTCGAGGGCATCGCCAACGGCGACTGGCCTGCTTATGGCCGCACCCAGTCGGGCACCCGCTATTCGCCGCTGACCCAGATCAACGAAGGCAACGTCAAAGACCTTCAGGTGGCCTGGACCTTCAACACCGGTGAATCGAAAACCGCCAATGACTCCGGTGAAACCACCAACGAACTGACGCCAATCAAGGTTGGCGACAACATGTACATCTGCACCACCCACCAGATCCTGGTAGCGCTGGACCCGGCCACCGGTAAAGAGAAGTGGAGATTCGATCCCAAGCTCAAATCCGATCCGTCCTTCCAGCACTTGACCTGCCGTGGCGTCGCCTACTTCGATCAGGCAGACACCACCCAGTTTGCGAAAAGCCTCGAAGGCACCCAACCGGTCGCCACCAGTTGCCCGCGCAAGGTGTTCCTGCCGGTCAACGACGGGCGTCTGTTCGCCATCAACGCTGACACCGGCGCACCGTGCGCCGACTTCGCCAAAAACGGCGAGCTGGACCTTCTGCACCTGCAGCCCTACCCGTATCCGGGCGGCCTCGAACCCACCTCCCCGCCTGTCGTGACCGGCACCACCGTGATCATCGGCGGTTCGGTGACCGACAACCTGTCGGTCCATGAGCCATCCGGCGCGATCCGTGGCTACGACGTCAACACCGGCGCACTGAAGTGGATCTTCGACACCGGCGCCGAAGACCCGAATGCGATTCCGGGCGACGGCAAGACCCTGGTCAACAACTCGCCAAACGCCTGGGCACCTCTGGCGTACGACGCCAAGACTGATGTGGTCTACGTGCCAACCGGCAACCCGACGCCGGACATCTGGGGCGGCAACCGCACCCCGGTGATGGAGCGTTACGCCAGCTCGATCGTCGCGATGAACGGTTCCACCGGCAAGCTGGTGTGGAGTTTCCAGACCACCCACCACGACTTGTGGGACATGGACGTACCGGCCCAGCCAACCCTGGCTGACGTGAAAACCGGGACCGGCGAAGCCGTCCCTGCGGTGTACGTGCCGACCAAGGCCGGCAACCTCTTTGTGCTGGACCGTCGCGATGGCAAGCCAATCGTGCCGATCCATGAAATGCAGGTGCCCGCCGGGCAAGCCGCCCCGGGCGACCGAGTCAGCCCGACCCAGCCGCGTTCGGACCTCAATCTGACTTCCGTGCAAACCCTGTCCGACAAGGAAATGTGGGGCGCGACGATGTTTGACCAACTGGTCTGCCGCGTGATCTTCAAGCAGCTGTCCTATAACGGCCAGTACACGCCGCCGTCCGAGCAAGGGACGCTGGTGTTCCCGGGCAACCTGGGTGTCTTTGAATGGGGCGGTATCTCGGTCAACGCCGACCGTCAGGTCGCGCTGATGAACCCGATGGCGCTGCCGTTCGTGTCCAAGCTGATCCCCCGTGGCCCGAACAACCCGCTGTGGCCTAAAGAAGGCCTCACCGGCACAGGCACCGGTACCGAAATGGGCATTCAGCCTCAGTACGGCGTGCCTTACGGTGTCGAGATCAACGCCTTCCTGTCGCCACTGGGCCTGCCGTGCAAAGAGCCGGCGTGGGGCTATGTGGCGGGCGTCGACATGAAGACCCACAACGTGGTCTGGCGCAAACGCATCGGCACCATCCGTGACAGCCTGAAAGGCATTCAATTGCCACCGCTGAAAATTGGTGTGCCCATGCTCGGTGGACCGATCTCCACGGCCGGCAACCTGATGTTCATCGCCGGTACGCAGGACAACTACCTGCGCGCCTACAACGTCACCAATGGCGATCTGCTCTGGGAAGCGCGCTTGCCAGCAGGCGGTCAGGCGACGCCGATGACCTATGAAAGCAACGGCAAGCAATACCTTGTCATCATGGCCGGCGGGCATGGCTCGTTTGGCACGAAGATGGGCGACTCGTTGATCGCCTACGCCCTGCCGTCGAAGTGATCGACGCCTGAGCGGCAAGTGAAAAGAGCCCGAGTGATCGGGCTCTTTTTTTTGCTCGTTTTTTGTCACGCTGGCACGACGAATGTGTGAGTGGTAATTCTTTAGCAACCCATTCGAGATCTCAATATGAAACCCAATCCGCCCATCGATAACGCACTACGCGTCGCGTTGGTTACAGGATCCACTTCCGGTATCGGCGCAGCCATTGCACGAACACTGAGCCGGGCGGGTTATGCGGTGGTCCTCCACTCGCGAAACTCCGCGGACACGGGTCGCGCTATGGCTGCCGAAATGAAACAGGCTATCTACGTGCAAGCTGATCTTACTGTCGAAGCTGACAGGGTCAGACTGGTTAACGAGGCGATCGCCGTGTGGGGTCAGCTCGACGTATTGGTCAATAACGCGGGCATCAGCAGAGTCATTCCGCACAGCGATCTTGCCTCGGCCACTTCGGCGGTGTGGCACGAACTGAACGAAATCAATGTGGTGGCGCCGTTCCATCTTGTCGCATTGGCCGAATCGGCATTACGCGATGCCGCCCGTTACCGTCGAGCAGGTAGCGTCGTAAACATCAGTTCGCATGCGGGTGTCCGGCCCAAGGGCGCATCCATTCCCTACGCGGTGAGCAAAGCTGCGCTCAATCACATGACACGCCTGCTGGCGGTGTCACTTGGGCCAGACATTCGCGTAAATGCTGTGGCGCCTGGCTTGGTCGACACGCCTCTGACCGCAGAGTGGACGGGTGCCCAAGAATTGTGGCGAGATCGCGCTCCAATGCGCAGGGCAGCCAGCCCGGAGGACATTGCAAACGCTGTCCTGATGCTGGTTGATTCGGACTACTTGACCGGTGAGATATTGCTGTCAGACGGCGGCTTAAATCTGACCTAGGATCAGCGCTCCGCGCTCCGCGCTGGGACGGCGCGAGAAGCGGCTGCGGGGCCTACCCTATTGAAAAAACCAAGGCACGATGCCCACTGACATTGAAGTGGACACCACGACTTGGCTTCATCGGACCTGAAAGATAGCTTGGCCCGCCGGTGAAAGTAATGGCGGGCGCCTGGACCTTAGTCAGTCTCAATCACACCCGTCATCGCCGTAAAACGACTCTGCGGGTTCTTGAGCTTGTCGAGCACCTCATCCGGCGTGGACTCACGGAACACCACCATGTGCCCCACTTCCTCGCCGCCCTCGGTGACTCGCTCGATGTCGTTGATCATCCAGGTTTTCAGCTCTTCCACGCTGATGCCCAGTTGCTCGGCAACCTGACCGTGGAAGCGTTCTGCGTCGTATTGATTGAATTCGTCGTTGTTCATGGCCTTGGCCTCCTTTAGCGGTTGTATGTCTGAGGCCGCAGGAGGCCGGCACAGTTCACTCGGTTATGACCCGCGGTGCTCAGCGCCATGATCAACACAGTTTTCAGCGCCCGCGTGGCCCGGCCATCCACGGGGTGTAGTCGAAAGACACCGTGCCTCGGGCCACGCCGGTTTCATCCACCGAAAACCCGGGCATCTCGCCAATGTCGAGGTGCTTGCATTGCTCGGTCAGACGGCTTTGCAGGACGTTGTCGTATTTGAATGCATCCGGGCGTTCGCGGTGGCGTTCGAGGTTGACGACGCATTCCTGAACCTTGCCCTGCTTGTTCGCCAGATATTCGAAGGTGACCACGCCGATGCTGCCGGGCGGTGATTTCATCAGTGTCCGCTCGGCGAAATACCGGCCCTGCGCGTATTGCTGATAACGGGGCTGCATGGACAAGCGCAAGATGTCGTTCATCGGCAGGTAGATCAAAGGGGCGACGACTTCCACGTTGCCGTCCTTGTTCAACCGGTCCCCGGGTACGATCGGGAACACTGAGCTCCAGCACACCTTTTTTGAAAGCTCGGCCACCGGTGCATTTGCCGTGGCAAGGCCGGTGGCCTGGGTTTCGCAACTGAATACCTCATTGTTGCGATTGATCTTGATGAGCAGGCGGACCTCACCCGTCAGGCCTTTGCTGTTGGCCTCAAGCGCTCTGTTTCCGAGAATGGACTGGAAACGCGTGACGAAGGTGTGGAATTGCTGCTTCTTGGTTTCTTCCGGGCTCGGGACGGCTGGGGCAGCGGCAGGAGACGCCACCTGACGGGACTGACAGGCCATCAGGGCACAGGCCATGCCGGCGATAGCGGTCAAGCGCAGCCAGGGGGAGATGGGGCGAAGCAATGACAGGCGGGACAAAGGCAGAGCAGGCAACATTGATCATCCTTGAACGACACAAATTAAAGCGCGCGAAGATACAGTTGCTCAGCGCAGTGCGTCTACGGCACTCGGAAAAACTGTTGGCGTTTGAACCGGCCCCTTCCCGGCTGAAGCGGGTCCCACGAAAAGCAAAGCGCTCGACCCGTAGGACCGGCTTCAGCCGGGAAAGCATCAGGCGTCACGCCACAAAAATGAGGGTGTTCACACCGGCCTCTTCCCGGCTAAAGCCGGTCCTACTGACACAATGCAGTCCCACTGTGCACCGCGTACTCAGAGTGGGACCGGCTTCAGCCGGGAAAGCGTCAGGGGCTACGCCACAACAATCAGAACCTTCACACCGCAAATCAGCAACCGACAAACCGACCTCCGCCTCCGGCCAACGGCATGCGACAATCACGCACCGAACACCGTCGGCCTTTTTACGGTCTGACGTTGAGACTCTTGCGCGGATGAACCCGATGATCAATGCCCTCGTCTTTTTCGCAACCGTGATCGGCATGGAAGGCTTTGCCGTGTTTGCGCACAAGTACATCATGCACGGTTGGGGCTGGGGCTGGCATAAGTCGCACCATGAGCCGAGAACCGGCTGGTTCGAGAAGAACGATCTCTATGCCGTGGTGTTCGCCGGGTTCGCCATCGTGCTGATCGCGCTGGGCACTGCAGGCGCGCATCCGCTGGAGTGGATCGGTGCGGGCATGACCGCTTACGGCTTCCTGTATTTCATTGCCCACGACGGCTTGGTGCACAAGCGCTGGCCGTTCAAATACGTGCCGCGCAATGGCTACCTCAAGCGCCTGTATCAGGCGCATCTGATGCACCACGCGGTGTCGGGCAAAGAGCGTTGCGTGTCGTTCGGCTTTCTCTACGCGCCGAGCGTCACTCGGTTACGCGCCCAGCTCCGGCGCTTGCATGACGGCCCGTTGCACAAATCCGACCCGGACGTTGCCAAAGGCTCGTCGGTCGCGCCGGCCACTGCCGACCTCGAGACGCGCTAGCCTTCCACGCCCCCACCAACACCAGTCGCAGCTTGTCCAGTTTGCTGGTCGAGACCCGCGTATCCCACGCCCGCGCGCCGCGTTGCCTGACCTTCACGCCGATCTCACGATAGACACACCCCGCCGTCGCCACCGCCCAGGCTGAGCGCCACGGCAGCGCGGTCAGGCCGGCGTTGGCACTTTCGTAGTACGGCTCGGCCATGTCCACCAAGCGCTTCGCCAGCACCGCCACTGCCGGGCGAAACTCCGGGGCTGCAAGGCGATCATGGGGAATGCCCAACTCATCCAGCCAATCCCCCGGCAGATAACAACGGCCCACCGAGGCGTCTTCGACGATGTCCCGCGCGATGTTGGTGAGCTGAAACGCAAGGCCCAGATCGCAGGCCCGGTCTAGCGTCGCTTCGTCACTGACGCCCATGATCTGCGCCATCATCAAGCCGACCACGCCAGCCACGTGATAGCAGTACTCCAGCGTGTCCTCGACACGCAGGTATTCGCGCTGGCTGACGTCCATCGCGAAGCCATCCAGGTGCTGCAAGGCGTAACGTTGCTCGATGCCATGGCGCAGGACAACCTCCCTGAACGCCTCGAACGCCGGACTGTGGGTCGGCGTGCCGGCATACACGGCGTGGGTCTGGGCGATCAGCCGTTGCAGCCGCTCGGCGACTTCCTGCTGACTGACGACCGACGCCGAGTGCCCCGCTTCCTGACCGTCAATGACGTCGTCGCAATGGCGGCACCAGGCGTAGAGCATCACCGCACTACGCCGGGTGACCGGGTCAAACAGGCGTGACGCGGCGGCGAAGCTCTTCGAGCCGACTTCGATGCTCTGGGTGGCGTGGTCGAGCAGCGCCTGATCGGCGACGCTCATGCGTGCAGGTCCTCCAGCATCAGCCCGGCCGTGGCTTTGGCCGAGCCAATCACGCCTGGCACACCGGCGCCCGGATGGGTACCTGCGCCGACCAGATACATATTGCTCAGGCTCGCGTCGCGGTTGTGGGGGCGGAACCACGCGCTCTGGCGCAGGATCGGCTCAAGGGAAAACGCCGAACCGAGGTGCGCGTTGAGTTCGCCTTTGAAGTCCTGGGGCGTGAAGATCCGGCTGGTGACCAGGTCCTCGCGAAGGCCCGGCATGTAGTGCTTCTCCAGGTACTCGAAAATGCGATCGCGATAACGCGGCCCTTCCACTTCCCAGTCGATGTCGGCGTTGCCTAGGTGCGGCACCGGCGACAGCACGTAATGGCTGGAACAGCCCGGTGGCGCCAGGCTTGGGTCAGTGATGCACGGAGCATGCAGGTACAGCGAGAAATCTTCGGCCAGCGCCGCGCCCTTGAAAATCTCCTGAATCAGCGCCTTGTAGCGCGGCCCGAAGCACACCGTGTGGTGCTGCAACTGAGGCTGCGGGCGCTTGAGCCCGAAGTGGATGACGAACAGCGAATTGCTGAAGCGCTTGCCCTTCAGCCGTGCGCCTTCCTTGACCCCGCGCGGATGGCCGCCAAGCAGCTCGGCGTAGGTGTGCATGACGTCGGCGTTGGAGGCCACGCAGTCGGCGTCGATCTGCCGGCCATCCTTGAGCCGCACGCCAGTCACCCGCTGCGCGCTGGTTTCAATGCTGGCGACATCGGCGTTCAGCTCGAAGCGCCCGCCGATGTCTTCGAACAGTTTGACCATGCCCTGCACCAGCGCGCCGGTGCCTCCCTTGGGAAACCACACGCCCCATTGGCGTTCGAGGGCGTGAATCAGCGTGTAAATGGAGGACGTCGCAAACGGATTGCCGCCGACCAGCAGCGAGTGGAACGAAAACGCCTGACGCAGTTTGTCGTCCTCGATGAACTCCGAAACCATCGAATACACGCTGCGCCACGCCTGCAACTTCGCCAACTGCGGGCCGGCCTGAACCATGTCGCGGAAGGACAGAAACGGCACGGCGCCGAGCTTCAGATAACCCTCCTGAAACACCGCTTTGGAGTACGCCAGGAAACGCTGATAACCGGCGACGTCCTTGGGGTTCATCGCCGCTATCTGGGTGTCCAGGGACTGCTGATCATTGGCGTAGTCGAACTTGGTCCCGTCTTCCCAGCACAGGCGATAGAACGGCGACACCGGCAGCAACTCGACGTAATCCTTGATGGATTTGCCGGCGGCGGTGAACAGCTCTTCGATGGCGGTCGGGTCGGTGATCACCGTCGGCCCCGCGTCGAACGTAAAGCCTTGGTCTTCGTAGACATAGGCGCGGCCGCCAGGCTTGTCGCGCTTTTCCAGCAGCGTCGTCTGCACGCCCGCCGCCTGGAGCCGGATGGCCAGGGCCAGGCCGCCGAAGCCGGCGCCAATCACAATTGCGCTTTTTGCTTGAGTCATTTCAATTCTCGTTGTGCTTAGGCTGGGGGTGCCTGGCCAGGTAATGCTTTGGCAGGTAACGAACAGCGGCTTTGACCGCCTCGTTGATCGGCACGGGAGGTTTGCCGGTCAGCACGCGAAGCTTGTCGCCAAGGGTGCTCCGGCCGGCATAGAAACGGCTGATCAGGCCTTCGGACAGACCATAGAAACGCTGCATCACCTGCCAGCGATTGGACGGACGTCCGGCCAGAAACAGCATGCGGTTAAGCAGGCGATAGAAACGCTGGGATTGCCACGCTTCCTGCGCAATGGCGCGAATGCCAGCGTCCAGCGACCCGGCATCCAGCGTGCGTTGAGTGGCAATCCACTCCGCCAGCCGCACGGCATGGGGCAGCGAATAGCCGGTGGTGCAATGAAACAGCCCGGCCCGCAAACCGGAACGTGGCTGCCCTGCCGCCTCACGCCAGAACCCGGCGAAATCCCCGGCCAGGGTGATCGGCAACACGCCCTGCTCCTCGCGAAGGCACTCGGCAATCTCCCAGCCATGGGCGGCGGCGTAATCAGCAATGTGCTGACGAAGCTGCTCGGCGGAAAACGAATGCCGGTCGACGTAATGGGTGTCCTCGATCAGCAGGGTGTCCGCTGAAAAAGGCAGCACGTAGACGAAACGGTAGCCCTCACTCTGCGCAACGCGGGCGTCCATGATGATCGGCGCGGTCAGGCCATGGGGCGCCTTCAAGCGCAGTAACTGACCCAGAAACGCCTGCTGACCCAACACCATGTGCGCCGTGGCCTGCACGCCGCGGCCGTCGATCACCGCGCTGGCCTGAAGCCGCTCGCCGCTGTCCAGCACGACGGCGTTCGGCGTGAGTTCGGTGATGCGTCGGCCGGTCAGCAGCGCATCGCCCAAGGCGGGCTCGATGAGCTGCGCAAAGCGTTCCGACGTGATGCTGGCATAGCCACTGTTCAACCGTCGCGAACGTTGCGGGAAGTGCACGTCATAGGTCGCCCAGCGCTGCACCACCAACGGCTGCAGCCATTGATGCTGCTCGGCGCTGAGGTCGCCCTCGTGGTAGGACCAGGTGTGGTTGCCGCCGAGGTGTATCTGCTCTTCGATGCACAGCACCCGCAGCTCAGGCCTCAACTGTTTGAGGCGCCAGGCGATCAGCCCGTTGGCCAGCCCGCCGCCGGCAAGAATCAGGTCATAGGTCATGGCACCAACCCCGCCAGCACGGGCTCACCGGTGCGCACCACGGCTTCGACAATGTCGGCGGCGCGGGACGTGCCGCCAGCGTTCGCCAGCTCGGTCGCCAGACGCTCAAAGGGCTCAGCGGACAGCCCGCGCAGTTGCGTGAGTCGCTCGCGGATCTGCCCTGCCCCGGCGCCACGCCGCAGTTGCAGGCCAATGCCGGCGTGGGTGACCCGGGAGGCCACGCCAGGCTGATCGAAGGCGATGGGCATGACCAGCATCGGCGTGCGCGCCACGATGGCGTCCATCACGGTGTTCAAGCCGCCGTGGGTCACCAGCGTGTCAGCGTGATGCAGCGCCCATTGCTGGGGCGCGAAATCGGTGACCCAGGTCGCGCCGGCCTTGATCAGCCGCTGCGCTTGCCGCGCATCAAGCCCACCGCAATGGGCGATCAGCAACTGCGCATCCATCTGTCGGCTGGCCGTGGCGATGCGCTTGAACATGTCAAAACGACTGCCCTGCAGCGTGCCGAGGCTGGCGAAGATGAACGGCCGGGCGGGATCAATCGGCCATTCGCCCTGTTGTTCGGCTTGAGGCGCCCGCAGCGGACCGACCGCGTGAAAATTAGCCGGTGGATGCTGGCGGGGGAAATCGAAACCGGGAATGGTCTGACTAATCTGCGCATAGGGCGAGAGGCATTCATGCAATCCGTCGCGGGGCTCGATCGCCAGACGCCGTGAAGCATCACGCAGCACCTTGCTCAACGGGCCCATCAGCCAGTCGTAAACCTTGCGGCTGCCTTCGAAAATATGCTGACTGCGTTCATCGGTGGCGTAGGCAAAGGGCATCACCGGCAGCGGCAGATGCGGCTCGCGGTTGACCGGCAAGGCGCAGGCCACAGAGACATACGGCACGCCCAGCCCTTCGGCGACCATCCCGCCCGCCGCTTCCATCTGGTCGCACAGCAAGGCCTCGATCTGCCGAGTTGCCAGCGCGGCGGGCAACTCGGCGCAGAGCATGCGGGTGGTGTCGCACATATCGCGGATCACCCGGCGCAGGCGCAATGGATTATTCGAACAGGCGGCACGCCGCAGCGCCGCTTCAAGACTGCCCGGCGGATGACTGAGGGCACCGAGGGCATGAAAGCCGATGCGCGGATCGGTCAGCCAGCGCCGGGCATCGGCCTGCTGGAAAAAGGTCACCTGATGACCCCGGTCGATCAGCGTCCCGGCCAGGGCCTGAAACGCCTGAAAGTGGCTGTAGAACGCCGGCGCCACGACGGCAAAATGGGTCATGAGAGTAACGACTGCAAGGTGTCGGGCGCCAGCAAGCGGGCCCTGCGCAGCGCGCGAAGGTCCTCTGAACCGGTGCAGAAACAGGCGATACGCAGCTGGCGGATGACGATGTCGAAGTGTTCGATGACGGCAGCGGTGGACAGGGTTGCGTTGCGCAGCACGCCTGCGGCCTGACCGACAACATCCGCGCCCAGGCGAATGGCCTTGGCCACGTCGATGCCATTGTGAATGCCGCCGGAGGCGATCAGCGGCGTGTCCGGCAAGGCCTGGCGAACCATGGCCAGGCTCACGGCGGTGGGGATGCCCCACCGCGCAAACGCCATGGCGACTTCGCGATCGGCCGGGTTCTCGGCGCGCTCGGCCTCGACGGCGGCCCAACTGGTACCGCCAAGCCCGGCGATGTCCAGCACCTGCACCCCGGCTTTCACCAGCGCCAGCGCCACATCGGCGGACAGGCCAGCGCCCACTTCCTTGACCACCACCGGCACGCCGACACTCAACACCACGCGGTGTATGGCGTCGAGAATACCCTGCCAGCGCCGGTCGCCGCCGGCCTGAACGGCTTCCTGCAAAGGGTTCAGATGAATGATCAACGCATTGGCCTGAAGCATGTCGACCGCACGGCGGGCCATGTCCAGGCCGTCAGGCTCGATCAACTGCGCGGCGCCGATATTGCCCAGCAGCGCGATGTCCGGCGCCAGACGCCGAAGCTCGCGGGTCAGGCCCTGATCACCGCCGCGTTGTAGCGCCACCCGTTGCGAGCCGACGCCCATGGCAATGCCCAGCTCCTGGGCGGCTTCAGCCAGATGTCGATTGATCGCGGTGGCTCGGTCAGCCCCGCCGGTCATGGAGCTGATGAGCAGCGGCGCGCGCAATGCAATGCCCAGCAGCGAGCTGCTCACGTCAACGTCGTCCAGATTCAACTCCGGCAGCGCACAGTGTTCGAAGCGGATGTCGTCCAGTCCGGAGAAGGAGGAACGCACGCTGGCGCGCCTGTCCAGCACGATATCAAGGTGATCGTCTTTTCGACGACCCATATCGCTGTGAGTCATACTCGCTCCATGCAGCTGAATTATTGAACCGGCTATGCGGTCTTCTGCAGACGCAATCTTGTACAAAACCGATTTTCCTGTACAACTTTGCCGTATCTTGAGGCATTTAGAAACAGCAGTTGTTCCGTGACGACCGGCCCCGCACCTCCTCACCGGTCCGCGACGAACAGTATTACCGCTAAAGCATAGGGAAAGACCGATGGCAGGTAACGTCGACATAACAATCAAATCGGGCTTTGCCGGGCGACTGGGAGACGTTCGAAAGGCCATCGAGACGCGGCTCTCCGAGCTGTTGCCCGAATCCGGCAACGAGCGCGATCTGGTGGCGCTGGCCATGCGTGAATCGACTTTGGCGCCGGGCAAGCGCATGCGTCCGGTGCTGTTGGTGCTCGCTGCCGAAGGCTTGGTCGAAGACGGCCGTGAAAACAGCCGCACGATCAGGCAACAGGCCGTGGACCTGGGCTGCGCGGTCGAGATGATTCACGCCGCGTCGCTGGTGCTCGACGACATGCCGTGTATGGACAACGCGTCACTGCGGCGCGGTCAGCCCACGGTCCACCTGAAGTTCGGTGAAGACGTGGCCATTCTGACCGCCATCGCCCTGCTCAGCCGCGCCTTCGGTGTGGTTGCCAGCATCAGCGATCTGGCCGCCACCACCCGTACCGAACTGGTCGAAGTGCTGGCCAACACCGTCGGTATGCAAGGGCTGGTGCGCGGGCAGTTCCAGGATTTGCGCGACGGCCAGCGCAGCCGCGACGCGGACGAGATCGCCCTGACCAACAACCTGAAAACCGGCGTGCTGTTCGGCGCGATCATGGACATGGCGTGGCTGATCAGCGGTGCGCGGGAAGAACAGCGGCCGCTGCTGCAGAACTTCGCCATGGAGCTGGGCCAGGCCTTCCAGATGTACGACGATCTGCGCGACCGCTGCGCCGACAGCGACAAGGATCAAGGCAAGGACGACGGCAAATCCACCTTCGTCTCGCTGTATGGCGAAGACAAGGTCAAGCGGCAACTGGCGCTGCACCTGACCAGCGCCGAGCACGCGTTGCGTGAGGTCTACGGCGACGCCTCGACCATCGCCGGCTACCTGAGGCAGATCTTCGAGAAGGCCGCGCTCAACGGCTAGCCGACTGCGAACCGAGCTTGGCAATGGCCTGCTTGAGTTGTTCGCCATCCGCAAAACGTTCCTGACGTATGACCGCGCCGTTTTTCAGCGCCAGCCACTGCACGGTGTCGCGGTCGCCGTCGTAGGCCGAGGCGACGCGAGCGTCACGGTCCAGCAAGATGCGGAACTTGGCCGAACGCATTGCCGGCACTGCCACCATCTTTATCAGGGACGGCATCTTTTCGATGTCCGCCACGTATACAACGTGGCGCTGCTCCAGGTAACCCTCGGGATTGTCTTCCAGTGCGGCGTTGACCATCTTCGCCGCCGACATGCTGCGGGCGATCAAAAGCACCTGGGCCTGATCGTCCAGCGTGTAAGCCTTGTCGAACTGGTCGAGCAACGTCCATTTGGCGATCGGCTGGGGCGCGTCCTGGGCAAATGCATTGAGACTGAGAAACAGAGCGAGGGCCGCAAAACGCCGCATGGTTTAAATCCCTTTAGCAGGAAAGATTGAATAAGGATAAGGGTCGAGGATAAGGCATGGCATACCAGCGCGAATTACCCTTTCTGGAGCCAATAATGGCTCAACAAATCACACGTGCGCCAATTTACCAGCAAGCGGTCGGGCCGGTTCGCCTGTTATGGGGTTTCTCACATGATTTCCAGCCGATGACCGGAAACCCGAGCAAGAAGGATCAGCTGAACCCGAATGTGTGGGACCGGCTTTAGCCGGGAAGGCGTCAGGCAGTCACACCGCAAAATTGATGGTGGACAGACTGGCCTCTTCCCGGCTGAAGCCGGTCCTACCAGAAG
Source organism: Pseudomonas sp. KU26590 (assembly GCF_026153515.1). Lineage (NCBI taxonomy): Bacteria > Pseudomonadati > Pseudomonadota > Gammaproteobacteria > Pseudomonadales > Pseudomonadaceae > Pseudomonas > Pseudomonas sp. KU26590. Next base: position 2,799,656 of record NZ_CP110644.1, on the reverse strand, counting down.
ACCGCAAGCACGCAGCGGAATTGGCAGACCTCGACTGTAGGACCGGCTTTAGCCGGGAAGGCGACGGCAGTCACACCGCAAAATTGATGGTGGACAGACTGGCCTCTTCCCGGCTGAAGCCGGTCCCACTAATCGACCGCGTACTCATTGTGGGACCGGCTTTAGCCGGGAAGACGTCAGGCGTCACGCTACAAAATTGATGGTGCTCATAAGGGCCTCTTCCCGGCTGAAGCCGGTCCCACTAATCGACCGCGTACTCATTGTGGGACCGGCTTTAGCCGGGAAGGCGTCAGGCAGTTACACCGCAAAATTGATGGTGGACAGACTGGCCTCTTCCCGGCTGAAGCCGGTCCCACTAATCGACCGCGTACTCATTGTGGGACCGGCTTTAGCCGGGAAGACGTCAGGCAGTCACACCGCAAAATTGATGGTGGACAGACTGGCCTCTTCCCGGCTGAAGCCGGTCCCACTAATCGACCGCGTGCTCATAGTGGGACTGGCTTTAGCCGGGAAGACGTCAGGCGTCACGCTACAAAATTGATGGTGCTCATAAGGGCCTCTTCCCGGCTGAAGCCGGTCCCACTAATCGACCGCGTACTCGTTGTAGGACCGGCTTTAGCCGGGAAGGCGACGGCAGTCACACCGCAAAATTGATGGTGGACAGACTGGCCTCTTCCCGGCTGAAGCCGGTCCCACTAATCGACCGCGTACTCGTTGTAGGACCGGCTTTAGCCGGGAAGGCGACGGCAGTCACACCGCAAAATTGATGGTGGACAGACTGGCCTCTTCCCGGCTGAAGCCGGTCCCACTAATCGACCGCGTACTCATTGTGGGACCGGCTTTAGCCGGGAAGGCGTCAGGCGCGACGCTGCAGAATTGATGGTGTTCATAGGGGCCTCTTCCCGGCTGAAGCCGGTCCCACTAATCGACCGCGTGCTCATAGTGGGACCGGCTTTAGCCGGGAAGACGTCAGGCGTCACGCTACAAAATTGATGGTGCTCATAAGGGCCTCTTCCCGGCTGAAGCCGGTCCCACTAATCGACCGCGTACTCGTTGTAGGACCGGCTTTAGCCGGGAAGGCGTCAGGCGCGACGCTGCGGAATTGATGGTGTTCATAGGGGCCTCTTCCCGGCTGAAGCCGGTCCCACTAATCGACCGCGTACTCATTGTGGGACCGGCTTTAGCCGGGAAGGCGTCAGGCGCGACGCTGCAGAATTGATGGTGCTCATAAGGGCCTCTTCCCGGCTGAAGCCGGTCCCACTAATCGACCGCGTGCTCATAGTGGGACCGGCTTTAGCCGGGAAGACGTCGGTAGTCACGCTGCGGAAGTGATGGTGTTCATAGGGGCGTCTTCCCGGCTGAAGCCGGTCCCACTAATCGACCGCGTACTCGTTGTAGGACCGGCTTTAGCCGGGAAGACGTCGGTAGTCACACTGATGAATTGATGGTGCACGCACCGGCCTCTTCCCGGCTGAAGCCGGTCCTACTAAAAACCGGTCAGTCTCTGGGCATAAGCGCCGCTACCGCTTCGATCTCGATCAACATCCCGTCCAGCGCCAGGCGTGGGACCGGGATCAGTGTGCACACCGGCATCATATTGCCGGCCCATGCGAGATCCGCCTGTTCGATCCACGTACGCAACCGTTCTCCCGAGTGATCAGCAATTAGCAGCGTCAGTTTGAAGATGTGCTGAAGGTCGGCCCCGCGCGATTGCAGGGCGGTGCGGACGTTGGCTATGGCTTGGGCTGCCTGATCGGCAAAGACCGGGGACAGCTGGCCTTGAGCATCCTCCCCGCCCTGCCCGGCGACGAACAGCCACTCGGTGCCCGGGCCGACGACGGCGAGGTGGGAATAGGCGTTGGGTGCGGGATCGTACAAGCCCGGTGGGTTGTACAACGTGAACGGAGCAGCAGCGAGGGTTGGTGTCATGGCAGTCATCCTGAACGCAAGAGCGCCCAGTCTCGAACCTCCACCTAAGTGGAGGTCAAGCGAGCGCCGCCGTTAGGATCAATTCTCCAGCGCATAGCGCCGGCAATGCTCCAGATAGCCCTGCTCGTGGCTGCCCACCAGATGCACAACGTTGCTCCACAGCCACGAGGGCGCGTCCAGGGTCTGCGAGCGGTTGAGCTGCAAGTCCCGCATCCAGGATGAGCGGGTGGCGAGGTCCATCTGGCGGGCGTGGGCCAGGCCGACGACGCGGGCCAGGTAACCGGCGGCTTTCATGGCTTCGCGTTCGCTCAGTTGATCGAGCTCGAGCTTCATGTCTTGGGGCAGCAGTTCGCGGACGAAGAAGCCGTGATCCAGCATGCGCGTGGCGATCATTCGGTTGCCGAGTCCCGGCGACAGATGCCGAGCGCCTTCCACCACGCGCTTGCCGTTATCCCGGGGCATGCCCGCGCGCGGGGTGCGCGGCGCGGCGGCAGCGACGGCTTCCTTGACGTCGAGCAGGCAATATTCCTGATCTTCATCGTCGCCCACGCTCAACAGGACCGCATAGCGCAGCAGGCCCAGCGAGCTGCAACCCTTCACCCAGTAAGCGCAGTCGAGCATCTCGACGCGGTCATCCTTCGACCGGCCTTTGAGCGAGGTGACCAGCGAGTGAATCTCCGGCGTCGCGCACAGTTCTTTCAGGGCATGACGCTCATCGCGGGACAACGACCAGAAATGCTTGCCCAGCGGAATGGTCGGCCGCGTGTCTTCGATGCGCTCCTGGGCAAGATGCTTCCAGGTCCTTTGAACGGCGCTGCGCATCCCCGCCTTCACCTGCGCCGGGCGCGCGGGCTCTTCATCGTCGCCGTCTTCGAACGCCAGCTCGTAGCCCTGCATCATCTCTTCGAGCATTCTAGCGGTGGCGACGCCCGGCAGATCAGAGCCCCGGGCAGCAGTGGCCAGGGAGAGCGCCAGACGCACCAAGTCGTGGGCCGGGTTGCCAATCACGGTCTGATCCAGATCGCGAATGTGAATGTCGATGCGCCCTTTCAAATCCCCGGTCGGGCCGAGGTTACCCGCGTGACAGTCACCGCAGATCCACACCGGAGGGCCGCTGGGCAGGCGCCGACCGGACTGGCTGTGCAGCCATTCGTAAAACTGCACCGTGCTGCCGCGCACATACGCATGGGCGGAACGGGCCATTTTCAGGTTACGCAGCTCGTTGAGCGGCTTGAGGCGTGCGGTGGGTCGAGGGGTCTTCATGAACAATTCTTTGCAGGGAGATGTAGCGTTGACTCGCCGCGAGGGAAAATGTTGCGGAATGTTTCACGATATCGCGACGGCCGACCTCAATCACCCCGGTTGCCGGAACGTCTTGTCTTACAGCAATGCGCTCAAGTCCAGCTCGTCCTGGGGCACCGGCATCGAAAAGTAGTAACCCTGGGCCTGACCGGCGCCCATTTCCCGCAGCAGCTCCAGGGTCGCGGCGTCTTCAACACCTTCTGCCACCACCGTCAGCCCCAGGGATTCGGCCATCCGCACAATGGCGCGAACAATGGCCCGGCTGCGGGAACTGGCGGTCAGTTCCAGAATGAATGACTTGTCGATTTTCAGGCCGCTGAAGTGGTACTGGTGCACGTAACTGAGGGATGAAAAACCTGCGCCGAAATCATCCAGGACCACCGACACGCCGTTATCCGCCAGGTGCTTCATGGCCTGACGCGCCAGCTCGGGTTCGGCCACCAGCGCGCCTTCGGTGAGTTCCAGGCAGATGCGCGACGGCGCAACAGCGTGCTGGCTCAGCAGACCCAGGACTTCGCTGGAAAATTCCGGGCGGGTAATGCTGTAACTGGAGCAGTTGACGTGCACCGTCGGCCAATGCGCGTGATCGGGATGGGCGAGGATCACCACCACCTGCTGCAGCATGTACAGGTCCAGACGGCCGATCAGGCGCAGGCCTTCCAGCGCCGGCAGAAATTCACCCGGCGCGACAATCCGACCATCGGCCTGGCGCCAGCGAATCAGCGCTTCGAGGGCCAGAGTCCGGCCGCTGGCCACGTCGATGATCGGCTGGAAATACGGCACAAGCTCATCGGTGCATTTGAGAGCGTTGCGCAGCGCGGTCTCCTGCTCCATCTGGTCGGACACTTCGCGGCGCACTTCCTGGTTGAACACCGCGTAGCTGTCGCGCCCGGCGTTCTTGACCCGGTACATGGCGGTGTCGGCGTCGCGAAGTAAATCCGCCGGCTCGCTGTGAAACTGCAGGTCGGCGCCCACCACGCCGATGCTGCACGACGAAAACACCGCGTGGCCGTCGATGTAGAACGGCACGTCGAAGGCCAGCAGGATGCGCTCGGCGATCGCCACAGTGACGTCCGGCGGCGCGGCGTAGGCCAGCACCGCAAATTCATCACCGCCCAGCCGAGCGAGCAAGTCGCTGTCGCGCATGCAGTGGCGCAAGCGGTCGGCGGCCTGGATCAGCAACAAATCGCCCGAGTGATGGCCGAGGCTGTCGTTGACCATCTTGAAGCGGTCGAGGTCGATGAACATCACCGCCAGCTCCTCGCCTTTGTCACAGAAATCCTGCCACGCGACTTTCAGCCGCTGCTGCAGATAACTGCGATTGGGCAAGCCGGTCAGCGCGTCGTGGGCGTTTTCGTGCTGCAGCTTGGCGTTGGCGTAGTCCAGCTCACGAGTGCGGTCCTGAACCCGCGCTTCCAGGCGCAGATTGGCGGTGTGAATGGCCTCGGCGGCGCTGCGCCGGGACAGCGCCGTATCGATATGGCGTGACACGAAGGTCAGCAGCTCCTGATCGCGCAACGAGTAGCTGACATGGGAGGTGTAGCTCTGCACTGCCAGCACACCACGCACCACGTTGCCGTCGAACAACGGAATCCCCAGCCACGAACTGGACCGATTGACCTCATTGTGCAGGGTGATTTCACCGATGCTTTCCAGCCAGCGCGCCTCGGTCCCGTCGATCAGGCACGCCCGGCGCTGGCGAATGACGTATTCGGTAAAGCCGCGCTCGCCACGGCGCGGATCCGGGCGGCGGGTCAGGCGTTCGTCCACGTAGTACGGGAAGGTCACCTCGCCGGTGGCATCGTCGAATAGCGCGATATAGAAGTTAAGCGCAAATAAGAGCTCGCCGACGATGCCGTGCAGGCTTTTGAACAAGTCGGTCATGTCACCGGGCTGGCTGGACAACTCGGTGATCTGGAACAGCGCGCTCTGCAAGTGTTCGGCGCGTTCGCGGTCGGCCACTTCGTTGCGCAGGGCGTCGTTCAGGCGAGACAGCTCGAGGGTGCGGCGGGCGACGGTTTCTTCCAGTTGCACGCGGTGCAGAATCCGGTCCAGGGCCATCGCCACGTGGCGAGCCACCACCAGAAACAACTCCTGATCTTCGACGCTGTAGACCCGGGCGACGTCGTAGACCTGCATCGCCAGCATGCCGAAAACGTCGTCGGAGGCGTTTTTCAGCGGCGCGCCCATCCAGAATTCGGGGCGATGGCCCACGCAATGAAAGCGGTCCAGCGCCCGCGCCCGCTCGATGGCGGCGGCATCGACGAACAGCGCCTGCTCGGTGGTCAGCACATAACCGGTCATGGACAGCCGCGCGGGATCGAGAAACTCGTAGGTTTCCGCTTCGAGGGCGTCGACGTCGGTGATGTCGATGTAGTACGGGTAAGTGATCTTGCCGCTGTGGCTTTCGTACAGCGCCAGGTAGAAGTTTTCCGCGTCGATCAGGGTGGAAAGCTGTTTGTGCACGCCCTGCAAAAACGCCGAGCGGTCACGGGTGGAGCTTGCCAGGTAGGTGATTTCATAGAGCACCCGCTGGGTCGCCTGGGCCCGCGCCAGCGCATCGGTTTGCAGGCGCAGGCCGAGACGTCCGGCCAGCTCGGCGAAAAACGGATCGCCTGCGTGCGCGTCCGGCATCAACAACCAGCCCAGGGCGGACTCGCCATGACCGGTCACCCAGCGCTGCAAATGGTGCTTGCGGCAGTAGCCGTCGAAGTCTTCACGGGGTATCAGCGTTGGCCAGCCCATGGCCGAACTGCCCTGCCCCAGCAGGTGCATTTGCTGGCCGGCACGGTAAGCGGCCCAGCCCAACTCCGGCGCAGCCTGGCGCGCGGCGCGCAACAAGGCGTCCAGCGAATTCTCCCCGGTCACTCCACCCAAGGCCAGCGCGCCGTTATCACCGGGTGCAGAGACCCGCACGTCGGCAATCGGCGTGTGCCCGGAGAGGGTCGAAAGGGGGGAATTCATAGGCGCTCCATTGCCAGCGTCAGACTGCGCTATCTTCATGGGGTGTGACAGAAGGTTGCAAGCGGCATATTCGCATACGCGGTCTATTCGCGACGAAAAAACCGAATTCCACGACATTAATTGCAATTACCCGCCGTACGGCCCTATAGCGGTCTGCAAAGTGAAAGATTTAACCCCGCACTCTGTTTACACAGTCCGCTCACACAGCTTGTCAGAGAGCCCGGCAGCGACGGTTTCATGTTACGGCATTGACCTTTGAGCGCCCTCGCCTGTCACTGAATACTGTCACCCGTCTTTTTGCCCCACTGGAGATGATCACCCAATGATCAAGACTTACAGCTACGCCGCGCAAAAATCCACCGACAAACTGGCTCCGTTTCAGATCGAGCGTCGCGACCCGGGCGCCGATGACGTGCAGATCGACATCCTGTTCTGCGGCGTCTGCCACTCGGACCTGCACACCGCGCGCAACGAATGGCACAACACCCTGTATCCGTCGGTACCGGGCCACGAGATTGTCGGCAAGGTCACCGCAGTCGGCGCCAACGTCACCCACTTCAAGGTCGGCGACCTGGCCGGTGTCGGCTGCATGGTCGACAGCTGCCAGCACTGCGCGTCCTGCGCGGAAGGCGAAGAGCAATACTGCGAAAACGGCTTCACCGGCACTTACAACGGCCCGGTGTTTGGCGGTGAGAACACCCACGGTGGCTACTCCGACAAGATCGTGGTGAAAGAAAAATTCGTCCTGAAGATTTCCCACAGCGACAATCTGGCCGCCGTCGCCCCGCTGCTGTGCGCCGGGATCACCACCTACTCGCCGCTGCACCACTGGAAAGTCGGCCCGGGCAAGAAGGTCGGCGTCGTCGGGCTGGGCGGCCTCGGTCACATGGCGGTGAAGATCGCCCACGCCATGGGCGCCCACGTGGTGCTGTTCACTACCTCGCCGAACAAGCGTGAAGACGGCCTGCGCCTGGGCGCCGATGAAGTCATCGTCTCGAAAAACGCTGATGAAATGGCCACCCAGACCAATCAGCTCGATTTCATCCTCAACACCGTGGCGGCGCCGCACAATCTCGATCCGTTCCTGAACCTGCTCAAGCGTGACGGCACCATGACCCTGGTAGGCGCGCCGGATCAGCCGCACCCGTCGCCAGGCGTGTTCAACCTGATCTTCAAACGCCGTAGCCTCGCCGGCTCGCTCATCGGCGGGATTCAGGAAACCCAGGAAATGCTGGATTTCTGCGCCAAGCACGGCATCGTCTCCGACATCGAGATGATCCACATGAAGGACATCAACGAAGCGTACGAGCGCATGATCAAGGGTGACGTGAAGTACCGCTTTGTCATCGACATGGCGACCCTGAAAGAAGAAGCGTCAGCCGCCTGATGCCTGGGGTTCCCGGGTGCGGTTTCGCCGCCCCGGGCACTCGTAACATTCTGTGATTTTTCCGCTCGTGAAATATCCGCAACCATCCCCCGGTGCTTCGGTCACAACCCTTGAGTCATGGCCAGCTCCGCCTGCTTTTGCTGATCCCGTCAAGGCGCCAGCCCTCGCTGCTGACACAAGCGCCACGGATTAGAGAGAACGACTCACCAGTGCATGCACGGATTCAACTGAATGCAGTGCGTGCGCATTGGTTATCGTTTAAGGCTGCCGTCACCTTGAAGACTGCCGTTAACTCCAGCCATACCGGATGCCGTTCCACCTGTCGTCCCTGCCCGCGCGTCCGCCCACCGTCGGCCGCCAGGTCTGACCCAACGCTGACGAGGAACCCGTACATGACCGATCAGCCTGATCGCCCCAATAAAGAAGAACCGTCTTGTGACCTCAAGACCTTCACCGCCCCTTCCCGCCGCAACTTTCTCAAATCCATCGGCGTGTCCAGCCTCGCTGCCGCAACGGCGCCGATCTGGACCCAGGCGCTGGAAGCCCAGGCCGCTGTCGCCGATGACCTCGACCCGCCTGCGGCCGACGAGCGGCGCATGACCCTGAAGGTCAACGGCCAGGCCCACACGCTTAACCTGCCGGCCAACGCCGCGCTGCTGGATGTGTTGCGTGATCGTCTGCAACTCACCGGCACCAAGAAAGGCTGCGACCACGGCCAGTGCGGCGCCTGCACGGTTCACGTGAATGGCGTGGCGATCAATTCGTGCCTGTCCCTCGCAGCCATGCACGAAGGCGACGACATCACCACCATCGAAGGCCTGGCGCAGAACGGCAAGTTGCACCCGGTGCAGGAAGCCTTCTGGGAACACGACGCCTACCAGTGCGGCTATTGCACCTCCGGGCAGATCATGAGCGCGGCGGCGTTGTTGAAAGACAAGAACATCGGCACCGACGATCACAGCGTGCGCGAAGCCATGAGCGGCAACATCTGCCGCTGCGGCGCGTACAAGAACATCCTCGCGGCGATCCAGTCGGCGCGCATCAAAGTCCAGGAGGTGAGCTGATGAGAGCCTTTGATTACGTGCGCGCCAACAGTGTCGAACAGGCCGTGGCGACCCACGCGAAAAGCCCGACCACCTTCTTCCTCGCCGGCGGCACGACATTGCTTGACTTGGTCAAGCTCGACATCATGCCGGCCGATGAGGTGATCGACGTCAATCACCTCTCCCTCAAGCAGATTGAGGTGCAGAATGACGGCAGCGTGCGCATCGGTGCGCTGGTCAGCAATACCGAACTGGCCCATCACGCGCACATCGTCGAGCACTATGCCGTGCTGTCCCAGGCGTTGCTGTCCGGCGCCACCACTCAGTTGCGCAACAAGGCCACGACGGCCGGTAACGTGATGCAACGGGTGCGCTGCAACTATTTCCGCGACGGTTATTCGCCCTGCAACAAGCGCGAACCGGGCTCAGGTTGCGCCGCTATCGACGGGCACAATCGCAGCGTGCACGCCGTACTCGGCACCAGCGACCAGTGCATCGCCTCTCATCCTTCGGACATGTGCGTGGCGATGGTCGCCATTGGCGCGACGGTCGAGGTGCAGGGTCCGAAGGGAAAGCGCAGTGTTGATTTCGCTGATTTCCACCTGCTGCCCGGCGCGACGCCGTGGAAAGAACACGCGCTGCTGGACGATGAGTTGATCACCCACGTGGTGCTCTCTGCACCCATGGCCGGCAATAAGTCCGCTTACCTGAAGCTGCGTGACCGCGCCTCTTACCAGTTCGCCCTGGCGTCCAGCGCCGTGATCGTCGTCATGGACGGCAACACCGTGCGTGACGCGCGGGTGGCGCTGGGCGGCGTCGGCACCAAACCCTGGCGGTCGGTCGAAGCCGAGCAGGCGTTGAAGGGCCAGACCCTCACGCCGCAGACCCTCGAGAAAGTCGCCGCCATCGCCCTCAAGGGCGCCAAAGCCTATCGCCACAACGCCTACAAGATCGCGTTGGGGCAGCAGGCCATCGTGCGCAACCTTGGCACCTTGAACGCCTGACCGGAGGATTCACCATGACGGATGCAATGATTGGCTCGGCACCCCGCCGCATTGATGGCCAGCGTAAGGTCACCGGCAGCGCGATGTACGCGTCCGACCACCACCTGAAAAATATGGCCTACGGCTACGGCGTGTTCAGCACCGTGGCCAGCGGCAAGATCACCGGCCTTGAACTGGACGCCGCGCGAAAATCGCCGGGCGTGCTGGAGATTCTGCACCACGGCAACTTCCCGTCGCTTTATCACAACTCGACGCTGCCGATGTCCTTCGCGCAGATCCTCAAGGCGGCCAAGTCCGATGAAAGCCGCCTGCCGTTCGAAGACGACACAGTGCATTACGCCGGGCAGTTCGTTGCGCTGGTGGTGGCTGATACCTTCGAGCACGCGCGCGCCGCCGCTTACAAAATCAAAGTCAGCTACAGCAAAACCGACGCCGTGGCGAACCTCGAACAGGGCCTGAAAGCCGGCTCGCTACAGGACGGCAGCCCGAACCACAGCCGGGGTGACGCCGCCGCTGCGTTCGACGGCGCGGCCCACAGCATCGACACCACCTATTCGACACCGGTGGAAACCCACAACCCGATGGAAATGCACGCCACCGTTGCCAGTTGGGAAGACGGCCGCCTGATTGTGTACGAGGCGACCCAAGGCGTGGTCGCCCACCGCAACTCCCTGGCGAAAATCTTCGGTCTGATCCCGGAGAAGGTCGAAGTGCGGGCGCCGTTCATTGGCTCCGGTTTCGGCAGCAAGTTGTGGATCTGGCCCCATTCGGTCGCCGCCTGCGGTGCTGCCAAGATGCTCAACCGCCCGGTGCAACTGGTCGTGCCACGCCAACAGATGTTCACCACCACCGGCCATCGCCCGGAAACCCGTCAGCGCATGCGTCTGGCCACCGATGACAAGGGCAAGCTGGTGTCGGTGCGCCATGAGTCGATCAATACGACGTCCTTCACCGACCCGTACAAGGAAAACTGCGGCACCTCGACCAAGAGCCTCTACAGCTGCGCGAACGTACTGGTCACCCACAAGATCATCGAGGTCAATCGCGGCACGCCGACCTCCATGCGCGCGCCCGGTGCAGCGCCAGGGCTGTTCGCCCTGGAATCGGCCATTGACGAGATGGCGGAAAAAGTCGGCATGGACCCGCTTGAATTCCGCAAGCTCAACGTGTCCGAGCGCGACGAGAGCCAGAACTTGCCGTGGTCGAGCAATCATCTGCAGGAGTGCATCGACAAGGCCGCCGAGCGCTTCGGCTGGAGCCAACGCAACCGGGTGCCGGGCTCGATGAAAGACGGCACCGAGGTCATCGGTTACGGCATGGCCGCTTGTAACTGGGACGCCTATCGCACCCCCGCCGAAGCGCAAGTCGCGCTGCGCGCCGATGGCACGGCCTGGGCCATATGTGGTGTGCAGGACATCGGCACCGGCACCTACACCATCGTCGCCCAGGTGGTCAGCAGCATCACCGGCATCCCGCTGGACAAGATCGACGTCGAGCTGGGCAATTCGTCGTTCCCGCCGGCGCCAGTGTCGGGCGGATCGTGGGCGACGGCGAGCGTGCTGCCAGCCATCGCCGAAGCCACCCGCCAGGCCGTTGAACAGTTGAAGGCGTTTGCGACCGCGCCCAAGGGCGTGTTTGCCGGCGTCAAGGCTGATCAGGTGAGCTTCGAGCAGGGCCAGTTGAAAAGCGGTGACAAGACGTTTGCGATCGCCGATGTGCTGAAGGCGCAGAAGCAGGGCAGTGCCTTCGGTGAAGCGAAAACCGGCATGAACGACACCAGCAAGCACTCGTTCCGCTCCTTCGGCGTGCATTTCGTCGAAGTGCGCTGGGACCCGGGCATCTCGCGACTGCGCGTGTCGCGGGTGGTCAGTGCGATCGACGTGGGCAAGGTCATCAACCAGAAAACCGCGCTCAATCAGGTCGAGGGCGCGATCGTCATGGGCGTCGGCATGGCGCTGTTTGAAGCGACGGACTTCGACGAGCGCAACGGCATGCCGGTGAACAACAACTACGCCGAATACGTGGTGCCGGTGCACGCCGACCAGCCGGAGATTGACGTGATCCTGCTGGACTACCCGGACTTCGAGCTCAACGAGTTCGGCGCGCGCGGGATTGGCGAGATCGGCATCACCGGGCTTGCCGCGGCGGTGGCCAATGCTGTCTCACACGCCACCGGCAAACGCATTCGGGATTTGCCTATTACGCTGGATAAATTGATGGAGTTGCCGCCGACGATGAAGGTCTGAGCCGGAAACTCCAGCGCCCTGACTGTCCTCTTCCCGGCTAAAGCCGGTCCTACTCACCGCGTGCAGTCAGTAGGACCGGCTTTAGCCGGGAAGCCTTTGATTTCGATAGGCAGCGTCCAAACTGAGCGACATACGCAAAACCCAAGGAGCCGGCTTGCTGGCGAACGCGCTTTGTCAGGCGACACCTTCTGTTCTGACCCACCGCATTCGCCAGCAAGCCGGCTCCCACAGTAAATCTCGAAAGCGCCCGAAATCAGCGGCGAACGCAAACACTTGTGATCGTGCCCACGCTCTGCGTGGCATGCCGCACTGGACGTCAGGCACGCAATACTTGCGCGGCACCCAGCAAGCCTTTGAATTTCCCGTATCGCGCCTGCAACGCCCCCTGCACCGCCGGCATCGGCTGATAACGCGCCTTCACCGCCATCCCCCGCTTCAGCAACTCAGCCCCCTCCCCGATCGACAGAAAACCCAGCTTCGCCGCACCCATGCACGCGCTGAGTTCGCTGCCGTGTAAGGTGTACACCTCGCGATCAAGAATGTTGGCCAGCAGCTGTGCCCAGTATTCGCTGCGTGCCCCGCCGCCCACCAGCGCGCAGGCGTTGACCGTGGCGCCGGCGGACAGCGTGGCGTTCATTGCGTCCAGCAGTCCGAACCCAACACCCTCAAGTACCGCATAGCCCAACATCGCCGGCGTGCTGTCGTGGCCCAGGTTCATGAATCCGCCGCGCAGCAGCGGGTCGTTGTGCGGCGTGCGCTCGCCCGCGAGGTACGGCAGAAACAGCGGACTGGACACCGCCACCGGCTGATCGACCGGCAACCCAGCGTGAACCTGATCGAGCAACGCCTGCTCATCGGGCTGACCCAACAAGCGGGTGACCCAGCGCAGGCAGCTCGCCCCGGCCAGCATCGCGCCCATGGTGTACCAACGCTGCGGCAACGCGTGGCAGAAGCTGTGCACGGCGCTGGCCGGCTTGCCAGCCGGATGATCCGTGATCGCAACAATCGCCGCGCTGGTGCCGAGGGTGACGAACGCATCACCGGCGTTGATCGCGCCGATGCCTACCGCGGAAACCGGGTTGTCGCCACCGCCTGCGGCCACGGGCAGACCCAGCGGCAAGCCCAACGCATGCGCTGCCTCGGCACTCAGCCCGGCCGACGGTTGATCGGCCTCCAGCAACCGGGGCATCTGCTCGATGGTCAGCCCGGTGGCGTGGAGCATCGGCGCGTACCATTCGCGCTTCGCCACATCCAGCCACAACGTGCCGGCGGCGTCGGACATATCACTCACCTGCTCGCCGGTCAGCAGCAAACGCAGGTAATCCTTCGGCGACAGCACGCTGGCAATGCGCGCGAACACCTGCGGCTCGTGCTGCTGCATCCACACAAGCTTCGGCGCGGTGAGGCCGGCCATGGCCAGGCTGCCGGTGACTGCGGCGTAATCCGGGAAATCTTCGTTGAGCCGCGACGCTTCAACCACAGCGCGCGAATCGTCCCAGAGAATCGCCGGATACAGCACCTGCTCCGCCGCATCCAGAAGAACCGCGCCGTGCATCTGCCCCGACAGCCCGATGCAAGCCACCCGCGTCCACGCCTGGGGATTGGTTGCCCGCAACTGGCCCAGCGCCGACAGACAGGCCTGCCACCAGTCAGCCGGGTTCTGCTCCGACCAGCCCGACTGCCGTCGGCTGACCTCCACCCGCGCACCGGCCCGGGCCAGCACCTCGCCGTCGGCGTCCAGCAGAATAGCCTTGAGCTCGGACGTGCCGAGGTCGATGCCCAGGGAAACAAGCTGATTCATGAAAATCGGGTTCCTGAAAATTCGATGGCTGAAAACTCGGCGCTTGGAAGTTCGGTGCCTGGAAGTTCGGTGACTGGAAGCTCGGTGCCTGAAAATCCGGTGAATGGCAGCGGACGCTCAAAGGCACCCACACGAATTGCGAATGCGTAACGTCGGCGCCAGTCGCTCCGACAGTCGTTTGCCCTCGGGATCGTCGATGCGCTGCAACAGCAACTGCACCGCCCGCGCGCCCAGGGCCGGCACCGGCTGAGCGATCACGCTCAAGCGCGGCAGGAAAAAATCCGCCCAGTCGAAATCATCAAAACCCACCAGGGCCATGTGCTCGGGTACGCCAATGTTCGCTTCACGCAAGGCGTGCATCGCACCAATGGTCATCAGGTTATTCGCCGCCAGAATCGCCGTGGGCGGCGGGTTCAGGCGCAACAGCGCTGCTGTGGCGACCCGTGCCGATTCGCTGTTCGACTCGCCGTCGATCAGCAACTGCGGATCCCACGGCAGATCAGCGTCGACCAGCGCCTGCCGGTAGCCCTCGATCCGCTCCTCCGTCGTGCTCAGGCCGCGATGACCGGCGATCATGGCAATGCGCCGGTGACCGTGGCCGATCAGGTGCGTCACCAACTCAGCGGTGGACAGACGATTCTCGACGCCGACCTGATCGAAACCCTCGACCGCCATCCTGTCCACCAGCACGCTGGGAATCGCGTTGTTGCGCAGGTACGCCAACGCTGCCTGCTGCGGATCGCTGGACGGCGCGAGCAGAATGCCGTCCACACGTCGGTGGTGCAGCGCCTGAACCACGCGCAGTTCCTGGGCGGGATTGTCGTGGGTGTCGACGAACAACATCATGATGCCGTGGCGCGCGCATTCGGTTTCGATGGCGTGCACGGTTTCGCTGAAATAGTGGTTCGACAGCGCCGAGATCGCTACGCCGATGGTGTTGGTGCGCGAACGGGCCAGCGAGCGCGCCAGGGTGTTGGGGATGTAGCCCAAGTCCTGAACCGCCCGCTGCACCGCTTCCACCGTCTTGTCGCTGACCTTGCGCGTGCCGTTGAGCACGTGGGAAACGGTCGACGTCGATACCCGCGCCCGCTTCGCCACGTCTTCCATTTTGATCACTGCGCCGACTCCTTCAGGCCTGCGTCTCAGTGCTTGCTGGACCAGCCGCTGTAGGAACCGATGTTGTCGCGGGTGATCAGTTTCGGCGTGAGCTGGGTCACCGCTTCAGCCGGCTTCTTGTCGTTGAGCAGGTCGTTGCCGATGACCACCGCCTGCTGCGCCATGGCCCACGGGTCCTGACTGGCCGAGGCCTGAATCGAGGTATCGGCCTTGAGGGCCTGCTCGATGTCCGGCGCACCGTCCACCGAGGTGATGACGATGCCGCTGCGTTTCAGCTGCTTGGCGGCCAGGTCACTGCCGATGGCTTGAGGGTCGTTGATCGCGAACAGGCCGTCGATTTTCGGGAAGCGGGTCAGGTAACCCTGCATCGCATTCAGGCCGCCTTCGCGTGAGCCTTTGGCGTCCTGATCTTCGGACAGAATCTTGATGTCCGGCGCGGCGGCGAAGGCCGATTTGCAACCGGCGACGCGGTCGGTCACAGCGGTGACTTGCGGGCCGTTCTGGATGATCACGTTGCCCTTGCCCGACAGCTTGTCGACGATGAACTGGCAGGCCAGCTTGCCCGCTTCCACGTTGTCGGTCTGAACGGTGGCGTCGACACCGGCGGCGCTCACGTCCACGGCGACGACCTTGATGCCGGCGGCCTGGGCCTTCTTGACCGCCGAAGCAATGGCCTTCGGGTCCACGGCGTTGATCAGGATCAGGTCGACGCCCGAGGCGATGAAGTTGTCGATCTGCGAGAACTGCTTGCTCAGGTCGTAATCGGCGGAGACAGAGGTCACTTTGACATTGGGGTTGAGCTCCATGGCCTTGGCCTTGGCGCCGTCGGCCAGGGTGACGAAATACGGGTTGCCCAGGGAACCCAGGGTGATGCCGACGGATTTCAGCTCGCGGGCTTCAACGCCCTGGGACAGCAAAGCGGCCAGGCACAGGGACATGACAGCGGGGAATTTGCGTTTGAAGTTCATGGGTTCTCTCTTGTGATTATTGTTGGATTCTTCGTTGAAACGCATGCAGCCATACAGCGTTGGATCAGGTTCGTGCACCGGACTGGCGATAACGATCCAGCGCCACCGCACCGATGATCACGATGCCTTTGATGATGTATTGCCAAATATCGGAAACGCCCAGCAGTACCAGGCCGTTGGTCAACACCGCGATGATCAGCGCGCCGATCAGGGTGCCGCCGATGGTGCCGACGCCGCCGGTGAAGCTGGTGCCGCCGAGGATCACCGCCGCGATGGCGTCCAGCTCGTAGGACTGGCCCAGTTGCAGGCCGTTGGCGGCGAACAGGCGCGAGGCGCTCATCACCGCGCCGAGCCCGGCCAGCGCACCGGAGACCGCGTAGACGAACAGCAACACCTTCCACACCTTGATCCCGGACAGGCGCGCGGCTTCGGGATTGCCGCCCACCGAATAGATCTGCACGCCCATCACCGTGCGGCGCAGGATGAACCACGACACTGCGATGACCGCCACGGCGATGATCACCAGCCACGGCACGCCGAGGACTGAATCGTTACCGATGAAGGCGAAAGGCAGGTCGGGGTTGAAGACGGTTTTGTCGTCGGCCAGCAAACGCGCCAGGCCGCGCATGGCGGTGAGCGCACCGAGGGTGACGATGAACGGCGGCAGACGCATAAATGCGATGAGGCCACCGTTGACCAGACCCAGCAGCAGGCCGAAGCCGACACCGGCGGCGATGCCGAGCATGCCGAACTGCGGCGACATAGAGGCTTGCAGGGCAACCACAGCCGAAGCCGCGAGAATCGCGCCCACCGAAAGGTCGATGCCGGCGGTCAGAATCACGAAGGTCATGCCCGCCGCCAACACCACGTTGACCGAGGCTTGCTGGGTAATGATCGACAGGTTCTGCCAGCTCATAAAGGTGTCGGTCATCAGCGAGAAGCCGATCAGCAACAGAATCAGCACCGGCAGCATGCCAACGGTACGCATCAGTTCGCGCACCCGTTCACGCTTGCTGATGGCGGCAACGGTGGGCGAGTTTTCCAGGGGCAGACTCATGGCCTGGGTTCCTTTTTATTGTTATCGGAAGATTGCGATCCGTGTAGGAGCGCGCTTGCCCGCGAACGGGATCTGTCAGTGGCAAATGCGCTGACTGATACAACGCGTTCGCGGGCAAGCGCGCTCCTGCACGTTAAGTGTCGCGCCTGAGAGGTGGGTCTAGACATGGGCCACCTGTGCACTCCCCGTTGCCAGATCGATGATCCGCTCCTGGGAGATCTCTTGCCCCGACGCGCCGCCGACTTCGGCCACCAGCTCACCTTCGCGCATGATCAGCACGCGGTCGCAGGTGCCGATGATTTCCGGCAGCTCGCTGGAGATCACCACAATGCCGACGCCGGCCTTGGCCAGTTCGTTGATGATTCGATAGATCTCGGACTTCGAGCCGATGTCCACACCGCGCGTCGGCTCATCAAGGATCAGCACGTGGGGCTTGACCTCCAGCAGCCGCGCCAGCAGGACCTTCTGTTGATTGCCGCCGGACAGCGCGCCGACATTGACCTTGCCCGACGCCACGCGAATCGACAGCGAACGAATCGCCTCGATCGCCCGTTTCGCGCCACGGCCGCGATCCAGCACGCCGCCGGTGTGGGCGTCGGGCACGCAGGCGCAGACGTTGATGTTGTCGCGCACGCTCATGTCCAGAAACAGGCCCTGGGCCTTGCGATCTTCGGTCAGGTAAACCACCCCCGCGCGGATGGCGTCGGTGGGGTTGCGCAGATCAGTGATCGCATTGCCGGCCACTTCGAGGGTGCCGGAGGTGCGTGGGTCGGCAGCGAAAATCAGCCGCGCCAGTTCCGTGCGCCCTGCCCCGACCAGCCCGGCGATGCCCAGCACTTCGCCGGCGTGCAGATCGAAGCTGCACGGCTTGACGCGCTTGCCGTCGGCCATGTCGCGCACGCGCATGACCACCGCGCCGGGGTCGTAGGCGGCGTGTTCTTTCTTGTAGAAACCGGACAGGTCGCGGCCGACCATCATCTTCACCAGCGCCTCGGCCGACAGCGCATCGCGCTCCAGCATGCCGACGTACTCGCCGTCGCGCAGCACCGAAACTCGGTCCGACAACTCGTAGATTTCGGCCATGCGATGGCTGATGTAGATGATCGCCAGGCCCTGGTCACGCAGCTGTTTGATCAGCGCAAACAGGCGATCGGTTTCCCGGGACGACAGCGGCGTGGTCGGCTCGTCCATCACCAGGATTTTCGCGTTGGCGTGCAGCGCCCGCGCAATCTCCACCAGTTGCCGCTCGGCAATGGACAGCACGCTGACCTTGGTTGAGGGTTTGAAATCGGCGCCCAGTCGCACCAGCACGTCAACGCAACCGGCTTCCATCGCCTTGCGGTCGATGCTCCAGCCACGGCGCAATTCGCGGCCCAGATAAATATTCTCGGCGACGCTGAGGTTGGGGCAGAGGCTCAGTTCCTGATAGATCACCGCGATGCCGCGCGCTTTGGCAGACAACGGGTCGAACGCGTTCAGGGTCTGTCCGTCGATGCGGATCTCGCCACCGGCATCGGCCTGATAGGCACCGGACAGAATCTTCATCAGCGTCGACTTGCCCGCGCCGTTCTCGCCCATCAGGGCATGAACTTCACCGGCGTACACCTTGAGGGCCACATTTTTCAGCACGCGCAGGCCGTTGAAGGTCTTGGAAATGGCGGTCATTTCCAGCACGGGCTGGGGAGAATCGGAGAGGACGGCAGCACTCATGACCGAGCAGCCGATGAATCAGAAAGGACAAGCGCGGACAGCACACGCGGCAATCGAGCAGACGAGCTGATCATGTGAATCTCCGAGGTTTCTTGTTTTTATGCCTGGGCCACCTCTTTTGCGGGTGGCGCTCGGGTATTGCCTTGAAATATTTCGGAACAGCTGAATCCTAGAACAGCTGAATCGATTCACGCAAGCGCTTGCTTCGGTATTTACAGTTTGGGGTTCGCGGCGGGAGGTCCTGCGACTTCCCGGCTGAAGCCGGTCCCACTAAGAGCGCGGGTCCTACTGGGCGCGGTGTTCCCGTTACGATCGTCCCCTCGCTCCGCGTGGGGATGCATCCTGCGACGCTCCGCGTCACCTGCCCAACATGAATGCGCGTCTTCTGCAGGACGCGGAGCGTCCGGGGCGGCGTTACCGCGCAGAGCGTGGGAACGATCGGCACTCGGCGCGCGTGGTGTTTAAGTGGGACCGGCTTCAGCCGGGAAGAGGCCGGTGAAGTCACCCTTAATTCTGCGGTGTGTTGCTGCCGCCTTCCCTGCTGAAGCGGTCCTGCCAAGTGCTGCGGAGGTCAGCCCTGCGCCGCCACAAACCCACATCAATGCACGTCGCTCGTCGAGGTGAGACGTTTCAGCCTGAATTTGCGGTAGCATTGCTGGCATTTCGATGACGGCCTGAATCAGGAAGCCCTATGTCCAGAATTTCCCACTCCGCTTTGCGTCGCAAATTCCGTGAGCAGCTGGCTTCGCAGCACTGCGTCGAGACAGCTTCAGTGTTCGATCCCATGTCGGCGCGCATTGCGGCCGATCTGGGTTTTGAGGTTGGTATTCTGGGCGGGTCGGTGGCGTCGCTGCAGGTGCTGGCAGCACCGGATTTTGCGTTGATTACCCTGAGCGAATTCGTCGAGCAGGCGACCCGGATCGGTCGTGTCGCGCAGCTGCCGTTCATTGCCGACGCCGACCATGGCTACGGCAACGCCTTGAACGTCATGCGCACCGTGGAAGAACTGGAGCGCGCCGGTGTGGCGGCGCTGACAATCGAAGACACTTTGCTGCCCGCGCAATTCGGGCGCAAATCCACGGATTTGGTGTCCATCGAAGAAGGCATCGGCAAGGTCAAGGCGGCACTTGAAGCCCGGGTCGACCCGGAACTGACGATCGTCGCCCGGACCAACGCCGGCGTGCTGCCCGTCCAGGACATTATCGAACGCACCCTGGCCTACGAAAAGGCCGGTGCCGACGGCATCTGCATCGTCGGGATCAAGGACTTCGAGCACCTGGAGCAGATTTCGGAAAAGCTCAGCGTGCCG
Source organism: Pseudomonas sp. KU26590 (assembly GCF_026153515.1). NCBI lineage: Bacteria > Pseudomonadati > Pseudomonadota > Gammaproteobacteria > Pseudomonadales > Pseudomonadaceae > Pseudomonas > Pseudomonas sp. KU26590. Next base: position 2,779,820 of record NZ_CP110644.1, on the reverse strand, counting down.
CTGATGCTGGTGACCTACGGCAACCCTGAACTCAATGACCGTCAGCGCCTGGCCGATCTGGGCGTGCGGGTGGTGGTCGCAGGCCACGCGGCGTACTTCGCCGCGATCAAGGCCACCTACGACAGCCTTCGCGCCCAACGTCAGGTCACCCACAGCACCTCGAACCACAGCGCCACCGAACTGACGCACACCTACACGTTCCCGGAAAATTACGTGGCCTGGGCCAAGGATTTCATGGACGTGAAGGAGTGAGGCGCAGCGTGACGCAACGGTGCGTCACGCCTCCTGCAGAGTGACATCGGTGGAATACGCGGATCTGTCCTCAGACCGCGGGCCCTGTAGGAGCGCGCTTGCCCGCGAATGCAATGGTTCAGTTACGAAGTGTCCACCGACACAACCCGTCCGGCACCAACCCCTCAGTCTTTTTTCACCGGCCCGGCCAGGTAGGTCTGCTCGGTCACCGGCTCCAGCCAATCAACCGGCTTGCCATCCAGTGCTTCATTGACCGCGACGTGTTGCAGGGCGGTGGTGTCGGTTGCGCCGTGCCAGTGACGGCGGCCGCAGTTGCACCAGATCAGATCGCCCGGGCGGATTTCGGTTTTCGGCCCGCCGTCGCATTGGGTCCAGCCGACGCCATCGGTGACCAGCAAAATCTGCCCCAGCGGGTGGGTGTGCCAGTTGGTGCGCGCGCCGGGCTGGAAATTCACGATAGCCAGGCCGACCCGCGCCGGCGCCGGTGCGTTGAAAATCCGGTCGATTCTGACGTCACCCGTGAACCAGTCTGCCGGGCCCTTGATGGCCTTGGCCGAGCCGGCGCGGTGGATTTGCATGTCTTCAGCAGATAAATCAGTTGAGCTCATAGCGACCTCCAGAAAATGTGCAGGCAGCGTAACAAGGGCGCATTGCCGACAGTATCCGTAGAATGCTTCGATCAAAATGAAGGAGCGCTTCGCAATGGCGGATTACAAACTGGATGACCTGGCCGTATTCGTCGCCGTAGGCCGCGAAGGCAATTTTACCCGCGCCGCCACCGCGCTGGGCATCTCACCCTCCGCCGTCGGCCAGACCATGCGCCTGCTTGAGGAGCGTCTCGGCGTTCGCCTGCTCACCCGCACAACCCGCAGCGTGACCCGCACCGAGGCCGGCGAGCAGTTATTCAAGGGACTGGCGCCGCTGCTCGACGGCATCGAGGAACAGGTCAACGCCGCCATCGACCACAGCGGCCGCCCTTCCGGCACGGTCCGCATCACCGCTGACGAGTTCGCCGCGCGATACGTGCTCTGGCCGCGACTCAAACCGTTGCTCGACCAATACCCTGACATGACCATCGAACTGGTCACCGATTATGGTTTGACCGACATCGTTGCCCAGCGCATCGATGCCGGCGTGCGCCTGGGTGACACCCTCGCGGCGGACATGATCGCCGCGCCGATCGCCCCGCCGTTGCGGCTGATGACCGTGGCGTCCCCCGACTACCTGGCGCGGCATTCCACGCCGCAGGTGCCGGAAGACCTGCCCCGCCATCGCTGCATCAATCTGCGCCTGCCGACCCACGGCGCGCTGTATCAATGGGAGTACGCCAAAGACGGCCGTGATATCCGCGTGCGCGTCGACGGCCCGTTGATCATGAACAGCGTATTTCAGATTCTGCAGGGTTGCCTGGACGGCATCGGTCTGGCGCAGCTTCCCGAGGGCCTGGTGGCCGGGCCTATCGAGCAGGGCGAACTGGTGGAAGTGCTCGCCGATTGGTGCGAACCGTTCGAGGGCTATCACCTGTACTACCCCAGCCGGCGCCAGCACACGGCGGCGTTTCGCGTGGTGCTGGACGCGTTGCGGATCAATCCGCTGGCGTGAGAACGCGGGTCAAAAATCGAAGCTGAACTGGTCCTGGGAACTCAGATCGATGGTCCGCGCGATCACGAACGGCAGGATCGCGTCGGCAATCGGCTGCAGCTGTTTGCTGATGTAGTGGCCGTAATCGATGGCCGCCGTACGCACTTCCAGCGGCTCGGGGCCGGCCACCGTGATCACGTAGCTGATCCAGCCACCATTCTGGTACTGCAACGGCCGTCCCTGCTGGCGGTTGTACTCATCGGCCAGCCGCGCGGCGCGCACATGGGGCGGCACGTTGCGCTCGTAATCGTCGAGGGCCCGGCGCAGGCGCTTGCGATAGATGAGCTGGCCGTCGAGCTCCCCGGCCAGGGTTCGCCCCACGTACTCGCGAATGTATTCCTGAAAGGGCTGACGCTGGAAAATCCGCAGGTACAGCTCCTGCTGAAAGGTCCGGGCCAGCGGTGACCAGTCGGTGCGCACCACCTCAAGGCCCTTGTAGACCATTTCGTCTTCGCCATTGGCGCGGGTCACCAAGCCCGCATAGCGCTTCTTGCTGCCCTCTTCGGCGCCGCGAATGGTTGGCATCAGGAAACGTTTGAAGTGGGTTTCGAATTGCAGTTCGAGCGCACTCTTCAGCCCGTATTCCTCTTCTACATGAGCGCGCCACCAGTCGTTGACCTGCTTGACCAGCGCGGTGCCGATCTGGGCGGCATCGTCTTGCGCGTGGGCTTTTTTCAGCCAGACAAACGTCGAGTCGGTATCGCCGTAAATCACTTCGTAACCCTGGGCTTCGATCAGCAGCCGGGTCTGGTGCATGATCTCGTGCCCGCGCAGGGTGATCGACGACGCCAGCCGCGTGTCGAAGAAGCGGCAACCGCTGGAGCCGAGCACGCCGTAGAACGCATTCATGATGATTTTCAGCGCCTGGGACAGCGGCGCATTGCGCTCGCGTTTGGCGACTTCGCGCCCTTCGGCGACACGCGAGACGATGGCCGGCAGACAGTGCCGCGTCCGGGAAAACCGCGCGCCGCGAAAGCCTTCCACCGACTCGCTGTCGTCGGGGTGCTTGAGGCCTTCGATCAAGCCCACGGGGTCAATCAGAAACGTGCGGATGATCGACGGATACAGGCTCTTGTAATCGAGCACCAACACCGATTCGTACAGCCCGGGCCGGGAATCCATGACGAAACCGCCGGGGCTGGCTTCAGGCATGCGCTCGCCCAGGTTCGGCGCGACGAAGCCCTGGCGATGCATCAGCGGGATGTACAAATGCTCGAACGCGGCCACCGAGCCGCCGTTGCGGTCCACCGGCAAGCCGGTCACCGTGGCGCGTTCGAGGAGGAAGGTCAGCAGCTCGGTCTTGGCAAAAATCTGCGTAACCAGTTCGCAATCCTTGAGGTTGTAACGCGCCAGCGCCGGTTTGTCCTCGGCGAACATGCGGTTGATTTCATCCATGCGCTGATACGGATTGTCGATGGCCTTGCCTTCGCCGAGCAGCGTTTGCGATACGTTTTCCAGACTGAACGAAGGAAAGCTCCAGGTCGCTGAACGCAACGCCTCGATGCCGTCGATGATCAGCCGCCCGGCCGCCGCTGCGAAAAAGTGATTGTTGCGCGCGCCGTGCTCGCGCCAGGTCATCACCTCCCCGCCGCGACCCAGGCGCAGCGGCACATTCAAGCGCCGCGAGTGCTCGTGCAGCACGCGCAGATCGAACTGCACGACGTTCCAGCCGATGATCCCGTCCGGGTCATGGCGGGCCATCCATTCGTTGAGTTTCTCCAGCAGCGCGACGCGGGTGTCGCAGTACTCAAGCTTGAAATTCACCTCGGCGTCATCGCCATTGGCCGGGCCGAGCATGTACACCTGACGCTCGCCGCAGCCGTGCAGGCCGATGCAATACAGCTCACCGCGCTCGGTGGTTTCGATGTCCAGCGAGACCAGTTTGAGGGTCGGTCGGTAACCCGGATCAGGTCTGAGTTGCGCGTCCAGCAACAAGCCATTGCCATCAGCTCGACCGCTGAACTGCACCGGCGCGGTGATGAAACGCTCCATCAGGTAACGCTCGGGCGGGCGGATATCGGCTTCGTAGACGTCGACGCTGGCTTTGCGCAGATCGCTTTCCAGGTTCATCAACTGGCGATGCTGCCGCGTGTAAAGCCCGAGTACCGGGCGATGGCGGAAATCACACAGCTCCAGTGGTTTGAGCTCGACATGGCGCTCGTTGCGCAACACGGCCTCGGCGCGCTCGCGGTGCTGCGCCGGAATAAACGCCACGGAGGTCTGATACGGCAGGCGCACCTGGCGCGGCCCCTCATCGGTGGCCAGCCAGAATTCCACCTCGGTGCCGGCGTCCGTGTCGCGCCAATGCCGGGTCAGGACGAAGCCCTGCTGTAAATCCACCGCTGCAACCTCAAGACCGCTCTTCAGAGCCGAGATTCTACGGCGTCTGGCAAGGTAATGCGCGGGGCGGTTCCACGACACCGCAACGCCGTGTTAGTGCGGACTTATGCGTAAATATATTGACGTCAGTAAACAGTTTTATGGCATCATGCCATCAAGGCATCGCCGCCATGTCTTGACACACTTTATTCACAATCAAAGGGATTTGCCCCATGCTGTTACGCGCTACCCGCCATTGTCTCGCCCTGGTTTTGCTGCTCACCACACTCTCCGGCTGCTCCAGCTTCGTTCAGAAGCCCATCGACCTCGACGCACAGTTCTGGAATGACAAGAAGCCGGTCATAGGCGTCGCATTGAGCCCGCTGCCGCCGCCGCAACTGGCACTGGTCGGCAACCAGGGTCTGCTGGAGCTGGCGATCAATAAAGGCATCAACAGCAAATTGAGCGATCAGGTCAGCGCGTGGGAGTTGCACGACCTGGAGAGCCTGCCTGACGAGGTGGTCGCCAGCCTCAAAGCCAAAGGCCTTAACGCCAAGCGCATACCTGACCTGATCGACCTGACCAAATTCAAGGAGACGGAAAAGCGCGAAGGCTACCTGGCGCGCAACATCAGTGAGCTGCAGACCCGTTACGGCGTTGATCGCGTGCTGCTGATCTCTTACACGACAACAGGGGCGTTCCGCAGTTACTACAGCGTGGTTCCCACCAGCGTCCCGACCCCACAAGTGGGGGGCATCGGCATGCTGGTTGACCCTAAAGACAGCCGCCTGGTCTGGTACAAGCCGTTTGTGGTCGTTCAGCCTGCCCAGGGTGAATGGGATCAGCCGGGGTACAGCAACCTGTCCAACGCGTTCTATCAGGCCGTCGACGGCAGCCGTCAGCAAGTGCTGTCAGCCTTCAACAAATGAGCCCGAAGTACCTTCTCGCCGCGCTCGGATTGAGCCTGGCGCTGGCCGGCTGCGCTCAGTCTTCAGCGCCTTCGCGCAGCTTTAATGACCCGCTGGCGCTGCGCTATATCAAGGATCACGGCGTTCTGGTCGATGTGCAGCTGCCGGCCAGAGATCTGGTCACGGCGTCAATGATCATCGACGCCAAGACTGCCCTGACGGCTCAGCAGACCAGCCAGAACGTTGTCAACGCGGCCCGCGGCACCGGCCTCGCCGGACTGCTGGTCGTCAGCGCGCTGAGTACGCAGATGGGCAGCGCCACGCTGGAGCGCAATGCACGCGATGAGGCCCGCAAAGATGCTCAGCCCATGGCCGCGCTGATCGGCGGTCAACCGCTGGACACCCGCTTGCAGGCACGCTACCGCCAAGCCAGCATCGGTGCCGGACTGCGGCCCGCGACCAATGTGGTTGCAGGTCGGTTGCTCATCCGCCCGAACATCATCCTCGAAGCGGACCGGGGCAGCTTTCGCCTGTTCAACGAAGTCGAGCTGCAAGACATCGCCGGTTCTGCGCTGTATCACGCCCGCATCGAAGTCATCAGTCAGACCTTCCGGCGCTGCGGGGAGCAATGTGTGGACGACGGAGAACTTGACCTCAACAAGGTCATGGAGGTCCTGGATGCGTGCATTGACGAATCAATGAAGGTGCTGGCCCAGGACCTCCAGACTCAGGGCGTGACGGCAAAGGAGCAGACGATCCGCTACGTGGTCAACGGCCAGCGTCATGTCGAGCGTGGACAACTGCTCTCCTCCACTGACACCTACACCCACTATCGAAGCCTGGACGGCGCAGTGCGTTCAGTGCCCGTTCAACTGGAAGGAGCCCACACCGCCCTGCAACAGATCGCTGGCGCGCCCGCCACTCAGCCCTGACCTGCCCATCTGATCGACGATGGTTGCACGCTCCGGAGTCTAGGGTGCATGCCATCGGAAGGCGCAGCGGCGGCAGGACTGCGCTGCGCCAGGGCTGATCTTTTGGCGATCCGGGCGGTGCGAGAGGATCGAGGCGCTGATAGCGCCCGACAAACCTATGCTGCGGGAACGATGTGGGTCCCATGGACATCACAACAACTCGACCACCATCTGAGGGATCCAGCATGCACGTTCGACGCACCGCCCTGACCGTTTCTGTCCTCGCCGCTCTGTTGAGCGGCGGCTTTTCTGCCTTCGGCGCCTATGCCGCGGATGTCTCTCCCGAGCAACTGTTGAAGAAGGCAGAGGCCGAGCAAAAACCCTATCTGGCCACCGTCAAGCAACTGGTCGACATCGACACCGGGACCGGTCAGGCGCCCGGCCTGAAAATGGTCAGCGCGGTGCTGGTCGAACGCCTCAAGGCCCTGGGCGCAACGGTGGAAACCACGCCAGCGACGCCCTCGGCGGGCGATAACATCGTCGGCACCCTCAAGGGCACGGGCAGCAAATCCTTTCTGCTGATGATTCACTACGACACCGTGTTCGGCCCGGGCACCGCCGCCAAGCGACCTTTCCGCGTCGACGGCGAGCACGCCTATGGCCCCGGTGTGGCCGATGCCAAAGGTGGCGTGGCCATGGTGCTGCATACCCTGAAGCTGCTGGAAGACGAGAAATTCAAGGACTTCGGCACGATCACCGTGCTGTTCAATCCTGACGAAGAGACGGGGTCCGCCGGCTCGAAAACCCTCATCGCCGAACTGGCCCGCAAGCACGACTACGTGTTCTCGTTCGAACCACCGGACAAGGACGCCGTGACGGTCGCGACCAACGGCATCAACGGCGTGTTCGTCGACGTCAAAGGCAAGTCCTCCCACGCCGGCTCCGCCCCGGAAGCCGGGCGCAATGCGGCCATGGAACTGGCCCACCAACTGGTGCAGCTCAAGGACCTGGGCGACCCGGCCAAGGGCACAACGGTCAACTGGACGCTGATCAAAGGCGGCGAGAAGCGCAACATCATCCCCTCCAGCGCCGCGGCCGAAGGCGACATGCGCTACTCGGACCTGAGCGAATCCGACCGGGTGCTGGCCGACGGACAGCGCATCGTGCAAGGCAACATGATCGACGGCACCGAGGTCACCTTCCGCCTCGACAAAGGCCGCCCACCCCTGGCGAAAAACCCGGCCACCGACGACCTCGCAAAAACGGCGCAAGCGATCTACGCCAAAACCGGCCGCACCCTCGAACCCATCGCCATGCGCTTCGGCACCGACGCCGGCTACGCCTACGTGCCCAATAGCCAAAAACCCGCCGTCCTCGAAACCATGGGCGTCGTCGGCGCCGGCCTCCACGCCGACGACGAATACATCGACCTCACCAGCATTGCCCCGAGGCTCTACCTGACGGCGGCGATGATTATGGAATTGTCTGAGAAATGACGCGGGGCTGATGCTCCGTAGGACTAGTGAACAGGCGGTTGGGGTGGGACGCGGAGCGTCAGAGGCGGCATTACCACGCGGAGCGTGGGAACGATCGGGCATAGAACCGCACGATTGATGGTGCCCAAACCGGCCCCTTCCCGGCTAAAGCCGGTCCCACTAACAGCAGCGCGTGCAGCCTGTGGGATTGGCTCGGACTGTAGGACCGGCTTCAGCCGGGAAGCTTTTGATCTTGATCTGCTTTTGATCTTCAAACACATAAAGCCCAGACACCACAAAACGCGACTTGGGTGCAGGCTGAACGCAGGTCTCGCTCCGTGGGCCGAGCGGCATGGATGCCGCGAGAGCCGCCCCCCCGCCATGGATGGCGGATGGCGGCGGGCCCACGGAGCGAGACCGGAGTGAAGGAACCCTGACGAAGGAAGGGCCAAACCGAGAGCAGGCACTTTTGCTTACTTTTGGTGCTTTTCAAAAGTAAGTCGCCGAAGGCGAAACAGTCTGCCCCCAGGCAGACGCTCTTGATCTTAAAAAACCTCAACCGCGAAGCGCGCCTACAACGCCCGCCACAATCCGGTCCACCTCATCACCATCAATCACCAACGGCGGCAACAGCCGAATCGTCTGCCCCCGCGTCACATTGATCAACACCCCATACTCCTGCGCCGCCACCAGACACACATCCCGAATCGGCCGCGTCAACTCAATCCCGACCATCAACCCCAACCCCCGCACCTGCGCCACATCAGCGTGCCCCGCCAGCGCGACGCGCAGCCCCGCCAGCAACCGCTCGCCCTGCACCGCCGCATTGTGCAAAAGCCCCTCCCCCTCAACGATATCCAGCACCGTACAACCCACCCGACAAGCCAACGGATTACCGCCGAACGTACTGCCATGACTGCCCGGCGTGAACAACCGCGCCACCGCCGTCGTCGCCAGACAAGCGCCAATAGGAATGCCATTGCCCAACGCCTTCGCCAGCGTCATCACATCCGGCACGATCCCCTCATGCTCAAACGCAAACCAGCGCCCCGTCCGGCCAATCCCGGTCTGGATCTCGTCGAGCATCATCAGCCAGCCGTTGTGAGTGCAATGGACACGCAACGCCTTCAGATACCCCGGCGGCGGCAACGCCACACCGCCCTCGCCCTGAACCGGCTCGACCAGCACCGCAACAATCCGCTCGCCATACACCCGCGTTGACCGCTCAACTGCCGCCATGTCGCCGAAGGCCACCTTCACGAACTCGCCCGACATCGGCTGATAACCCAGCCGCGCTGCGCCGTTATCGCTGGCCGACAACGTGCCCAGGGTACGGCCGTGAAACGCGTTGTCCATCACCAGCACCAACGGATGCTCGATGCCCTTGGCCCAGCCATACAAACGCGCCAGCTTGAGCGCGGTTTCGTTGGCCTCGGCGCCGGAATTGTTGAAAAACACCTGATCCAGGCCCGACAGCCGGGTCAGACGCTGCGCCAGTTTCTGCTGCCAGTCGATGCGGTAATGGTTGGACGTGTGCAAGAGCAGCCCGGCCTGTTCGCTGATCGCCGCGACAATCTGAGGGTGGCTGTGGCCGACGTTGGTCACGGCGACACCCGCGACGGCATCCAGGTACTGACGCCCACTGTCATCCCACAGCCGCGCGCCTTCGCCACGAATGAAGCTCAAGGGCATCGGTTTGTAAGTGTTCATCAGGCAGGCGGCGGTCATGTCGGTGGCTCCATCACGGTTAAGTGGAGCCAGTATCGTTAGCCCGTTCTGATGTATAAAGACCGCCATCCTTCAGTGACTTTAAAGCAGGACTTGATAATGGACGTTTTTTTGGCGATGACGGTGTTCGTCAAAGTGGTGGAAGGCGGCAGCATGACCGCGGCCGCTCGCCAGTGCGAAATGTCTACGACCATGGTCGGCAATCACCTCAAAGCCCTGGAGCAACGCCTGGGCGTGAGCCTGCTGCAGCGCACCACGCGCCGGCAAAACCTCACTGAATTCGGCCTGGAGTACTACCGGCGTTGCGTCGAGGTGCTGGGTTTGGTCAACGACTCCGAGCGCATGGCCGAACAGGCCCAGACCGCGCCCAGCGGCACGCTACGCGTCACCGCTCCGCCGGCCTTCGGCGCCGAACGTCTGGCGCCGCTGCTCAGCGATTTCGTCCAGCGCTACCCGGAGATCAAGGTCGAGGTGGTGCTCAGCAATCAGACGATGGACCTGATCGAGCACGGTTTCGATGCCGCCATCCGCCTCGGCACCCCGGAATCATCGGCCTTGATCGCCCGACCGCTGCAGGACTATACCCTGACCATCTGCGCGGCGCCCTCGTACCTGAAACGCCGGGGCACGCCGAAGACCGCCGATGACCTGCGTGACCACGACTGCCTCGCGTTCGCCTATCCGGCAGGCGACGACTGGCGTGCCGCCGAGAAACTGTGGCGTCTGACCGGGCCCGACGGCGTGATGGAAGTGCCGGTGTCGGGCTCGATGATCGTCAACAGCACGCCGGCGCTGCGCCAGGCCGTGCTCGCCGGAATGGGCGTGTCGATGCTGCCCGACGTGCTGATCAGCGAGGACATTGCCAGCGCAAAGCTCGTGCCGTTGCTGCAGGATTACCAACCGCCCAGCCGCACGCTGTGGCTGATGTACCCCCAGGACCGCTACCGCCTGCCCAAAGTGCGGCAGTTCGTTGAACACGCGTTGCGCGCCTGGGGTAAATGAGCAGTCAAGTCCAACAGGCCGTCTACCCGAGCAGCCACCGTCAACGGGGCGCGCAGCCCCGGCTTGTTTAACGCCTCGGTTCGGACCCCGCGCTTACATCACGATACAGTCATGAGCCTTTGGTGCGGTTGACGCCGGCGAGGCCACGGCCAGACTCCAGAAAAGGACTTTCGAGCGACTCATCGCTCAGACCGCTCCTCTTCGGAGCTTCATCACACGTCAAGGAATGACTGTATGCCCCTCAACTCATCCGCTACATCCCGCCCGCCCCATCTCGACTGGATGGCGCAAACGGCTGAACTCGGTCGGTTGCGCATCGACCAACTCATCCTGCCCGGCGCCCACAATGCCGGCAGTGACAAGCTATCACCCAACTTCGCCGTACCCCAGGAGATGGCGCAGGATCTCGCGCCCCTGGAACAACTGCGCCAGGGCGTGCGGGCGCTGGATTTGCGCGTGGCGTTCTATTCAAAGTATGAAAAAGGTGATGCGCGGCGTTTTCAGCTGTTTCACCTGACCTCGTCAGGACGCACGGTCGCCGGGGACATTCTGGCGTGTGTCCATGCATTCTTTGAAGAACTGGAGCAGAACAGCGCCCCTGCACGTGAAATCGTTATTCTGGATTTCCATCTGTTCAAGGATTTCACTGAATCGACCCATCGCGAATTCCAAGGCCTGATCACCACAACCCTCGGCTCGAGGGCTGTGCCTCGGCGGATGGGCAAGCTGACCCTGGAAAACATCTGGCGGGATCATCCGGGCAAGCATGTCGTGCTCGCCTACAACCACCGTTCGGGTGACGATCTGTTATGGCCCGGGGTCAAGCAACGCTGGCCCGGGGCGAACCTGTTCAACACCAACACCCTGAAGGCGTTCGTCAACGAAGTCGCGCTGGAATACAAACCGCCGTTCAGCCTGACCGCCATCCAGTGCGCCAAGTATTCGCTGCCGCTGCACGCAGCCAGCGACTTGAGCCAGAAGATCGATCAGTGGTTTGCGTCGACGGACGAGAATAGCTTCATTCAGAACTTCTACATCATCAACACCGACTGGACCCTGCGCAGTGCGCTGGTCGCCCACTGCCGCCATGCGAACGCTGTGCGTGCGCGTTTGCACCTGCGCCATCCGGAACTGTCGCTGCAACCGAGACGGCGAGTGGCCAGCAACGGGTGATCAGCAGCGCGTGATCAGGCCCTGTCGGGCGACGCGGATCAGTTGGTGAATCACCTCTTCCGCGCGCTCGGCTGTGGGCGCCTGAATCACCGCCAGATCAAACTGGTCATTGCTGAAGCGCGCGAGGGCGTCGTCGGTTTCGATGAACTGAATGAGAAAGGCGTGGGGGCCGCCCTGGCGACGCGGCCAGCCGTCGAGATAACGCAGCAGCGTCGGCTGGTGGGCGCCGCCCAGAAGGATTTGCGGATTACGGCGATTGAACTGGCTGGCGATGGGGGCCAGACGAACGAGGGGACGCGGGTGGGAATGACGGCTCATAGTGTCGTTTTCTCTGCCTCATTGATCCGCTGGGCAGCGGTGAGAGGCAACACCGAACCAGCGCTTTAGCGGAATTTCGATGACGAATGACCGTCACCCGGCGCCCCGCAAGTAGCTGTTTAAATCGGCGCATGAGCGGCATCCTAGAGAAGCGGCGTGGGCATTGTCAATCGGCGCATCCCGTCGTTTGCCCATTGAACCTGACGCAAAAAAAATCCCGGTGTCGTGAGATGCCGGGATTGCTTTGGTGGCGAGAACTAGCGGCGTGCGATCACGCGGTCCAGGGACAGGCGACCGGCGCCTTCGAACAGCACCGCTACCGCAGCGGCGATCAGCGCCAGGCCGAATTCATAACCGTTGTTGGCCATGAACAAGCCGTTGTGGATGTGCACCGAGAGGATCGCCACCACCAGCATCACGATCACCACCAACGCCGCCGGCCGTGCCAGCAAGCCGAGGAACAGCGCCAGGCCACCGAAAAATTCTGCGCTGCCGGACATCAACGCCATCAAGTAGCCAGGGTTCAGGCCCAGGCTCGCCATGTACTGGCCGGTGCCTTCCAGGCCGTAGCCGCCGAACATACCGAACAGCTTCTGGCTGCCGTGGGCCATGAGGATGATGCCGATCAGAATCCGCAGGCCGGTGATGCCGAAACCGGCGTGGGTGTTGAACAGCGATTTGAGTTGAGCATTCATGGCGTCTAATTCCGTTTGAGTTGAGAATGGCGCCATCTTAATCGTTTCTATAAATATGAAAATCGCAAAATAAGCGTCATACACATCGAATCCATAGATATGTTACCGCGTGGCAGGACGCTCCAGTGAACTGCGGGCCTGATCAAACGCCAGGTAGTATTTGTTGACGCTATTCACGTAGCTCACGACGTTCTTGCCGCCCTGCTCCATGGCCACGCGCTCGACCTGAAAAAACCACTGGTTGGGGTTGAGCCCCTGGCGCTTCGCTTCCGCGCGCATGGCCTGCACGCGCTCCGGGCCAAGGTTATAGGCCGCCAGGGTAAACGCCATGCGCTCGCGCTCGTTGATTTTCGGGCTGGCGAAAAACTTGCGCCGCAGCAGCGCCATGTATTTGCTTGCCGCCTGAACGTTACCGTCGAGGTCGTGAATGTTGTCGACGCCGACGCGCTGGGCAGCCGACGGCGTGATCTGCAGCAGGCCTGTGGCGCCACTGCCGCCCTTGGCGACCGGGTTTAGCGCCGACTCCTTGAAGGCCACGGCGGCGAGGTCGAGCCAGTCCATCTTCTGTTTCTCGGCATGCAGTTGCAGCGTGGGACGCAGTTTTTCCAGGCGCTGACGGTCTTCGCGGGCCAGCGGGTTGTGGATCTGGTAGCGGTCCTTGTAGGCGGTCTGGAAGGCGGCGTCCTGATTGCGCGGCGGTTCATAGGTTTGCAGGAAACGGTCAACGGCGCCGCGCAACATCACCGCGTCTTTGCGCACGAACCAGTTCATGTCCCCCGGATCGCTCAAGGCAGCGGCGCGGTCAATCCTCAGTTTCGGCATCACTTTGGCCCAACGCTCGGCGATGGGTTGCTCGACCACGGTCAGGTGATAAACCCCGGCTTGAACCATTTCCAGCACATCCTCCACTGCCAGGCTCGGGTCGACCCATTCGATCTTCACCGGCGGCAGCTTGCGCAGGGCCAGTTTCTGGTTCAGTTGAAGGATGGCTTCATCGGCGGCGCTGCCGCTGGTCAGCATCAGCGTGCGCCCGGAGAGCTGTTCAGGATGCCTGAGCCCGCGCTCACCTCTGACGCCTACGACCACCAGCGGCACTTGGGCCACCACCGGTTCAGAGGCGTCAACATAGAGGGCGGCACTGGCATCCAGCAGTTCGCCCGGCGCAACCATGTCGCCCTCGCCCCGCTGCAGTGCGGCGAGCAGTTGATCCTTGGCTTTGGGAATGAGTTTGAGGGAGATTTTCTGGCCATCGCGGGCGTGGCTGTTGAGGTAGGTCTCGAATGCCTGCAAGCGACGGCACTCGACGCCAACGGGCTCACCCTGCACTTCGGCGGAGCTGTTGCGGCTCTGATTGACCAGCACCCGCAGGACTTTGCCGCTGCGGATTGCCGGCAGGTCGCGCACCTGACTCTTTTTGATCACCACGGGCGGGCCGGCGGGGCGCGGCGACGCGTGGCCGGGCACGGCCATGACGCACATCAGGGAAAACAGGGACGCTCGGATCATTGACGCTCCGATGAAAGGCCGAAAAAAAACGGGCTTGAAGTCTGTGTCGCGCAGCTGACCGGCTCGCCTCGTGCATCGCGGCGTGCGTCAACAAAAGCGGGTTCACAGGATTGGGTATGCCAAGCAGTTGAGCCTGCTTGTTTTTTATCGCTTCAATCGCTCTGGTATTCTTCTCGGCCTCTGGCCTGAGGTAGCACCATGCAACTAATAGACATTGGCGTCAACTTGACCAACCCCAGCTTCGCTGCCCGCGAACGCGAGGTGGTAGAGCGCGCTTACGCCGCCGGCGTCGGTCAGTTGATCCTCACCGGCACCGACGTCGAGGGCAGCGAACAAGCCCTTGTGTTGTCGCGCCAGCTTGATGAAAGCGCCGAGCGGTTGTTCAGCACCGCCGGCATTCATCCGCACTCGGCCAGCGCCTGGACGGGCGAAACCGAAGGCCAGCTTAGGGCGCTGCTGCGTGAGAAGACCGTCTGCGCCGTGGGTGAATGCGGGCTGGATTTCAATCGCGACTTCTCCCCTCGCCCGCAGCAGGAGAAAGTCCTGGAAGCGCATCTGGCGCTGGCCGTCGAGCTGCAACTGCCGGTGTTTCTCCATGAGCGCGATGCCGACGAGCGCCTGCTCGCCATTTTGCGCGACTACCGCGACCAGCTCCCGGCGGCGGTGGTGCATTGCTTCACCGGGGAAAAACGCGCGCTGTTCAACTACCTGGACCTGGACCTGCACATCGGCATCACCGGCTGGATCTGCGACGAACGCCGGGGCACGCACCTGCACCCGCTGGTCCGCGAAATCCCCCGTGGCCGGTTGATGCTGGAAAGCGACGCCCCATACCTGCTGCCTCGCACCTTGCGGCCAAAACCGAAGAACGGCCGCAACGAACCGGCCTATTTGCCTGAGGTGTTGCGGGAAGTGGCGCTGCACCGAGAGGAAAGCCCGACGGATGTCGCGGCCCACACCACCGAGTGCGCGCGGGCGTTCTTTGCGTTGCCGGTGGTTGCGGCGTTCGCTCAACAGTCGTAAAACCGCCGCCTGGCATAGATTTCCCGGCCGCACGGATCTCAACTGTAGGAGCGCGCTTGCCCGCGAACGCGGTGGGTCAGCTGACATCTTCGTGACTGACCCACCGCGTTCGCGGGCAAGCGCGCTCCTACACGACCGTTGGGAGCCAGCCCATCTGCCTTCTATCAGGGTGATAGCAATCCTCGATTCGCCGAACCGAAGATCCGGGCCTATTCTCACCTTTATCGAAAACACTTCTTATTCAAGCGTTACCGAGGTAAGCATCATGCCCAAGTTCATCACGGATCTTCACATCGGCGAATTCTTCAACCCATCGCGCAAAGAAGGCCTGCCGTCGAACGTCGTGCTCTCGTCCCTGGCGTTCCCGCTGTCCATCGTCTCCGGTCTGCTTCTGCTGGACGGCGCGTTCAACGGCAGCCTGACGTCCGCCGCCATCGGTGTGCTGGGTCTGGTCGCTGCCCAAGCCATTAAAGCCCGAGGCCAGTAAGGCCTCAGGCTTTTAGTCACTCCAGGCAATGCGGGACGTGAGCACGTCCACCGTAAATCCGGCCTATCCACTGCTGGTCAGCCAAACACCGCCACTGTCTGGCGACTGATCGCCACCAACTCCCCTTTCGGCGTCCACAGCGCCGCTGCGGTATGACCGTAGCCATCGCGGGCATGCTCGATCACCGCTCGGTACTGCGTCCAGTCGTGGGTGGTCATCGCGGGCAACGGCTGCACAAACTCGATCGTCCAGGTCAACGAGCTGCCAGGCGCCGGCTTGTTCAGGTGCGGCAATACGGCTGGTGGCCAGGTGTCGACCAGCGCCAGCAGGTGCGCTTCGGTCAAGGGTTCCTCTTCCACGTCACGCAAGCGCGCGTAGCCGCCAATCGCCCCAGACGGCGTGTTGGAAAACGGCAGGCCGCCCAGCGCCCAGCGCAGGTCGATGAAACGCAGGTATTCCGGCATCACCCCCGAAACAAAAGGGAACGGCTGAATCTCGTCCACCGGCTTGAACACTGGCGCCGGCTCAGCCTGCACCGAAATCATCGAATCACGGGGCGCGCCGAAACTGCCTTGAATCAGCGTGACGACTTCGCCGTTCTGCACGGCCCGGCCCAGGACCTGGCTGACGGCCTTGCCCTCGCGCAGGATTTCCACTTCAAACGAAATCGGCGTGTCGATGGCCGGCGGGGCCACGAAACAGATCGCCAGCGACCGAACCGGCCGCTCAGTTGAGACCTTCGCGCGCATCGCTTCATACATCAGCGCAGCCATCAGCCCGCCGAAACAGGCACGCCCTTGGGCCCATGAGGCGGGGATGCTGACGGATTCGGGATGGGTACGGACGGCATCGAGCAGCTCGGAGAATTTCATGGGCGTTCCAAGGTGGCAGGCAGGATGGGCGAATGGTAGCGAGGCAGCCGCCGCAGGACAGGGTTTATAAGCGCCATTCCTGCGGACCAGACTGTTTAAAAGCGACTGTGCCCGACCATCCCGCGCCCGAGGTCACTTAGCGCGCAGAGTGTTTACCGAAGCAGGCCTTGTACAAGCGTTCCAGGACTTGATCGGACTTTTGCTCGGCACGATGAATGCCCAGTTCCCACCCGGCCACGCAAGGCGAAAGATCGGTCTGATGCCGCGCCTGTTCCAGCCATTGCAGGTGATCGTGCCAATCGCCCAGTGCGCCTTGGGCCGCTTTCAAACGGCGTTGCATGTCTTTCGGCTGATGACTGAGTTCCGGGTAGGCCTCGCCGGCATAACGCACGCGCTTGATCAACAGGCGCAGGCGATGACGGTCATGGGCGGGATCACCCATGGCTTCACGCAGTTGCTTCCACTGTTTGTCCAGGCGCTTTTCGATGCGTTGCTCCAGCTTGTCGAGCAGACCGTGGCGCTGCTGGGTGCGCAGCAGGGCCGGCAATTGATCCAGCACGTCGAACAGCCGATTGAGCTCTGCAGAGCTGGCCACTTTCGGGCACGCTGATTTCAGGTACTGATCGCGCTTGGCCGCCGCCTGGGGCAGACCCTGTTCATCGAGAAACGCCGCCAGCACCTGCATGTCGCGCAAAGGCGTGGTCAGCGCACCGACCTCTTTCGCCGCCCCTTCCACTTGATCCAGCCCCGGCAGACCACGCAACGGGCGCAAGACACTGCGCAGGCGGCGGACGTTGGTCCGCAGATCGTGCAGCGCTTCGCTGTCGGTGGAGACTTCCAGCCGCGCGTGGCAGGCAAGCAGTTTGATATGAAGACCGATAATCTCGGCGACCAGGTGATCGACCATCGATGACATGAAACACTCCTTGGCTGTTGATGACGGCTGAAGATTCATGGGTGTGATTTACGGCTGCTTGCCCCTCACGGCGGACAAACGCCACGGCAGGCTGCGGCGCAGGGATTTCAGGCGCTGGCGCAGCGCACCAACGGAGCCGTCTGCCCCGGCATAGCGCTGGGCCTCGAACTCGTGGACAAAATCCCTGATCGCCCCGGCGTGGGCCGGCAGTTGCTCGGCAGCACGTTGCGCGAAGGCCTGAGCGCCTTCACCCGGCTGACGTTTAAGACCCTGCCGGGCGAGCAGACGTTCGAAATGGTTGAACAGGCGCAGTTGTGAATCGCTTTCGCGCCGCCACGGCTTGAACAGCCACAGCGCCAGCAGGCCCAGGATAACCGCCGCGCCGCCGGCAAACACCGGCGCCTGAAAACCTGAGAACCAGCGGCCCAGGACCTGCAGCTGTTGCTGACCCTGATAGCCCAGCACCCAGCGCTGCCAGCCGTAATTGAGGTTGTCCCAGCCCATGCGGATCGAATTGACCCAGGCCAGGTGCCGATAGCGCAGGGCTGACATCGGCGAATCGGCGAGGAATTCTTCGTCCGCCGCCAGCGCCTGTTCGAGCCCCTGCTCGACCCGCGCGGGCGCCACCGCTGCGGTGGGATCGACGCTGCGCCAGCCCACGTTCGGCTGCCAGTACTCTACCCAGGCGTGGGCATCGAACTGGCGCACCGTAAGGTAATTGCCATCCGGGTTCAGTTCGCCACCCTGATAACCGGCGACCACACGTGCCGGCACGCCCGCCGCCCGCAGCGCAAAGGTCATGGCCCCGGCGTAGTGGGCACAGAAACCGGCACGGCTGCCGAACAGAAAGTCATCGATGCTGTTGGCCCCCAGCGCCGGGGGCTTGAGGGTGTAGCGAAACGGCTGCGAAGTGAAATACGACAGCAGCGCGTCCACCACGTCGTCGGTGTCGGGATGGCGACGATGCAGGTCAGCCGCCCATTCGCGCACCTGGGGATTGCCTTTGGCCGGCAGTTGCAGGGCCTGCAACCGGGCGCCGTCACTGAGCACGGTTTCGCGCACGGCGTCAGGCCAGGATTCGACGTTGTAGAGCATCGATTGCTCGATCGGACGCCGCCGCTGCCAGCGGAAGTCGCTCATCTGGCGCACGCCGGCCAGATCGGTCTGGCCCACGTCGAGGGTCATCAGCCACGGCTTGCCGGTGGGCTCCAGCACCACGCTGTAGCTGACCCGCTCGCCTTCCCGGCGCCACAGCGGCGCGTCCGGCACTTGCGCCCGCGACGATTGCGACCAGCGTCTGCCGTCGAACTGCTCCAGGGTCAGCGCGCGCCAGTACAGCTGATTGCGCGGCGGCAGCGGGCCGTCAAAACTCGCGCGAAAGACCAGCTCGGCGGACTTGCTCAGCTCGGCGATGTCCCCCGGCGCCATGCTGTCGGACAGACCGGTCAGCGCCTTGTTGCTCGGTTGCGGCAACGACCACAGCGGATCGAGGCGAGGGAAAAACAGGAACAGCAAAATCATCAGCGGCACGGCCTGCATCAACAGTTTGGCCGACAGCCTCAACGTGGCGGCGGGCTTGCTGGAGATACCGGACTGCTGCAGGCCGATCAGCGCGGCCAGCAGCGTGGTGATGGGCAGCAGGGTAAACAGGCCCCAGAGCAGCGAGTCTTCGAACAGGTAACCGACCGCGATGCAGAAGAAACCGAGAAAGATCAGCACCAGCGCATCCCGTCGGTTCTGCATTTCCAGCATCTTCAGGATGAACGCGGCGATCAGCAGCGCCGCCCCCGCATCCAGGCCGATCAAACTGCCCCGTGCCAGGTAAATGCCCCCGGCGGTGCCGACCAGCAGTCCCGATTTGATCCAGGTACCGGGCATGCGCACGCGCATACGGAAGATCTGAATCCGCCAGAACGAACAGACCAGCCACAGCACGATCAACGCCACCGGCACATGCAAAGCGAACGGCACGATCACCAGCGCCTGAGCGATCAGCAGCCAGTTGAGGCTGACCCGCGGAATCGGTTTGGCCAGGCTTGAGGAGGTCATCGCGCCGCGCCTTTCATGCCCGCACTCCATACAGCGCCAACTGGCGCAAACAGGCTTCGCGGTGGGCATCTCCGCTGTCCACGGCCGAGATGAAACCGGGCAGGCGCAACGCGAAGGGTTGCTGCCGCTGGGACAACTCCAGCACCCAGTAACACAGGCGCGACAGCCGCTCTTCGATATCCCCGCCCAGGGCCATGAAGTCCAGACACAGGTCATGGCCGCTGAGGTCGCTGAACTCCTTGACCATCAACCCCTGCCCCCGCGACCAGGCTTTCCAGTGCATGCGTCGCATCGAGTCGCCGGGCTGCCACAGGCGCAGCCCCTGATAATCATCGACGCCCGGCCCCGTCGTCGCGTGGCCGTCGTCCTCGGCATGGGGTTGCACGCCCTGCAGCAGCGGCATCGTTCCGGCCAGCGGCTGCGGGTAGATCAGCACGGTCTGTTCCAGGTCCAGCCAGCTCCAGGCGCGAAAAATACCCAGCGGGAACACGCTCTCCACGCGCAAACGCGGCGCCCGCATCCAGCCGCGTTTGAGCGCCGGCAGGGTCAGGCCGACTTCCACCAGACGCTCGGCCTCGACGTCGGTCTGCTCCAGTTGTTCGCTGTCCCAACCCAGGGCAATCGCCTGATGGCCATAGCCGGTGCTTTCCAGACGCAGGCGCAGTTGCACCGGTTCGCCAACGAACACCGAACGCGCGTGGCCGCCGCTCAGCACCAGCCCGCTGATGTTGCGGTAGGTGTGCAGAATGGCGAGGACACCCACCGAGAGCATCAGGAATGTCAGGCCGTAGGCGAGGCTGTTCTGGTAGTTGATCGACACCAGCAGCAGCAAAAACAGAATGAGCGCGTACGTGCCACCGACCCGGGTCGGCAGGATGAAGATTCGGCGGTGATCCAGTTCGACCCGCGACGCCGGGGGGATTCGGCGTCCCACCCAGCGCTGCCAGACCGGTTTGAAGCGTTCGATCACAGCACTGGCACCTCGCGCAGTAGCCACTGGACCGGCGCGCCGCCGCCATGCCCGGTCGGGTCGGTGCGCTCGCGCAGGCGGTGGCTGATGACGGCGGGCAGAATCGCCTGCACGTCTTCGGGAATCACGTAATCGCGTCCGGCGAGCAACGCCCAGGCCCGCGCGGCTGAAAGGATCGCCAGGCTCGCGCGGGGCGACAGGCCATAGGCAAATTGCGGCTGGCTGCGCGTGGCATCGACCAGCCGCAGCACGTAATCGACCAGGGCGTCGCTGGCCCGCACCTGCCGCGCCTGCTGCTGAAGCAACGCGAGCTCGGCGTGGTCCAGCAACGGCTCGATGCGCGGCAATAGATCGCGACGGGACTCGCCCAGCAGCAGGGCTTTCTCCGCCGAGCGCGCCGGGTAGCCCAGGGACAGGCGCATCAGGAAGCGGTCCAGCTGCGACTCCGGCAGTGCAAAGGTACCGCCCTGGCTGAACGGGTTCTGGGTGGCGATGACGAAAAACGGATCGGGCAGCAAGCGCGTCGCGCCTTCGATGGTGACCTGGCCCTCTTCCATGGCTTCGAGCAGCGCGCTCTGGCTCTTGGGCGTGGCACGGTTGATTTCGTCGGCCAGCACCAGCTCGGCGAAGATCGGCCCGGGATGGAAAGTGAATTGCCCGCTGTCGCGATCAAAAACGGACGTGCCGAGGATGTCGCCCGGCAGCAGGTCGGAGGTGAATTGAATACGCTGAAAGCTCAGACCGAGCACCCGCGCGAGGGTGTGGCTGAGGGTGGTTTTGCCCATGCCGGGCAAGTCTTCGATCAACAGGTGCCCGCCGCCCAGCAGGCAAGTCAGCGCCAGCCGGACTTGCGGTTCCTTGCCGAGCACCACTTCATTGATCGCGTTGAGACATGCATCCAGTTTTCTGCCCATCGGAAGGCCTCCCCAGGCGACTGCTCATGACTGATAAGACTGCAGACGATGCCAGCCGTGCAGCCACTGTACGGTCAGCGTAGGCCTTTTCGCCAGAGCGGGAGGGAGGGATTCATCAGGGTGGGGCGAAACAGGACGGTAGGCGTGAGTTTGCTCGCGATCCGCGTTATGCCTGTCAGCTGGATGGCGACTGACAGCAGGCTTCGCGAGCAAGCTCACTCCTACAGGGAGACCGCTTAATGGCTGCGGACTTTGCAACGATCTCAACGACCCGCGCGGGACTCACGAATATAGAAACGGGCTTTCTCGGATTTCTCGGAGCAGCCCTCAAAGGCTTCGAACTGCTGCTGGGTCTTGGCGCCGGTCAGCAGCGACAGGGCTTTGGAGTAACTGACGGTGCCGGCAAACCCTTCGGCCTTGGCCAGATCGAGCTCGTGCCAGGCCGTGTCAAGGTTGGTGGCGCAGCTGTCGCGGTAGGCCGTTTTGCCGGCGCAACCGGTGAGAACCAATGCCAACAGGGGCAGGCAGATCCAGGCTTTCATGGGTGTTACCTCAACTAAGGAAATCGACGATGCGGCTTTGACGGTGGTGCAATGCAAAAGTGCCACACCGGGGCGACGCACGATACCCGTTTCGCGCTGTTGGCGTTACGCTGGTGTGTGATGAATCGGCCGCCAGGCGCGCCGCCCGAACGCTGACAGTGGGAAACCGCACATGAATAAACGCATCGCGCTGGTCCTGGGCTCCGGGGGCGCACGGGGTTATGCGCACATCGGCGTCATCGAAGAGCTGGAACATCGCGGCTACGACATCGCCTGCATCGCCGGCTGTTCCATGGGCGCGGTGATCGGCGGGATCTACGCGGCGGGCAAGCTACCCGAGTACAAGGCGTGGATCGAAAGCCTGGATTACCTGGACGTGTTGCGGCTGGTGGACGTGAGTTTCCGGCTGGGGGCGATTCGCGGCGAGAAGGTCTTCGGCAAGATTCGTGAAATCGTCGGCGAGATCAACATCGAGGACCTGCCAATCCCCTACACCGCCGTGGCCACGGACCTGACCAATCAGCAGGAAATCTGGTTTCAGGAAGGCAATCTGCATTCGGCGATGCGCGCTTCGGCGGCGATCCCCAGCCTGTTCACCCCGGTGGTTCAGGGCAATCGCACCCTGGTCGATGGCGGGTTGCTGAACCCGTTGCCGATTGTGCCGGTGGTATCCAGCCATTGCGATTTGATTGTCGCGGTCAATCTCAATTCCACGACCCAGAAGCATTACACGTTGCCCGTGATCGAGCGCCCGCCGGCGGTGAAGAAACGTTTCGACGGTCTGATGAATTCCATCGGCTCGCACCTGCCGTTCCGCCGCAAGCTGGACCTGACCGGCGAAGACGGGTTGCGCCTGGCGCAGGAAAGCCTCAAGCCCAGCGCCGCCGTGCTGACGGGCAATCCGTGGTTGATGGCTGACATCGAATCCGCCGATCCCCAGGGCCAGCAACCCGCCGCCGCGCCCACCCAGCCCGGCGCGCCGAGATCGGCCAGCGGCTCGATCATCATCGACAACGTCGGCCCGGCTTCGCTGCTGGATTTGATCAACCAGAGTTTCGAGGTGATGCAGACGTCCCTGGCGCAATACAAAATCGCCGTCTACCCGCCTGACATCCTGATTAACGTGCCCAAACACGTATGCCGTTTCTTCGAGTTCTACAAAGCCCCGGAGCTGATCGCATTGGGACGGCAGATCGCAAAGGAAACGCTGGATCGGTATGAGCAGGAGCATTGAGAGCAATTGAGGTGAGTCAGGTTTGAAGATGTTGGCTGACACACCGTGTTCGCGGGCAAGCGCGCTCCTACAGGTTTTGCAGCGGGTTCGGGCTCAAGGTCGAACCCCGACCCACTGTAGGAGCCGGCTTGAACTGGCTTAATGATTTTGGACATCTCAATCGGGCGCTAAGATAGCGCCCAAATCCGAGGTGTTATGGGCATGCGTACTTCTTACTCGAACGAATTCAAACTCAAGGCAGCGGCCATGGTGCTGGACGAGGGACAATCGGTCCCTGAAGTCTGCGACAACCTGAGCATTGGCCGAACCGCGCTGCGTCGCTGGGTCGAACAGGTGCGTGCGGAGCGCCAAGGCGCGACGCCTGTGGGTGCCAAGGCGATTACCGCCGAGCAACAGGAAATACAGCGACTCAAGACCTTGCTCAGGCAGAAGGACCGGGATATCGAAATCCTAAAAAAGGCCAGTGCTCTCCTGCTTTCGGACTCCAAAGATCATTCGAACTGATCAGCGAGCTGGGCGAGCACTACGGCGTTCACGATTGTTGCCGCGCGTTGGGAGTCAACCGCAGCAGTTTTTACGCCTGGCGCCAGCGCCAGGGCGTCGTCAACCGCACCCGTGCGAGGCTTAGAACTTTGTTAGTCAGATTTCATAAGGAGTCGCGGGGATCGGCGGGGCAAGAACGCTGGCCAGTGACCTTCGCAGCGAAGGGCATCAGGTTGGCCGGTACATGGCCCGCACTCTCATGCGTGAATCCGGGGTCGTGAGCTGTCAGCGTCGCCCGCACAAATACAAATCTTCAGGGGTCGAGGCATTGGTGGCGCCGCATCTGCTCAAACGCAAGTTTGATGTGGATGCCCCCAATACTGTTTGGTGCGGGGATGTAACGTACATAAAAGTGGGTAAGCAATGGATGTATTTCGCTGCAGTGCTCGACTTGTTTGCACGCAGGATTGTGGGTTGGTCCTTTTCGATGACGCCCGACGCTTCGCTGACTTGTGAGGCATTGAGAATGGCGGTTGAGCTTCGCGGGCGCCCTAAGGACGTGCTGTTTCACTCGGATCAGGGCTGTCAGTACACCAGCCATAAATTCCGCAATGAGCTGGTGACCCATGGTTTGAGACAGAGCATGAGTCGCAAAGGCGAGTGCTGGGATAACGCCCCGATGGAGCGATTTTTTGGCAGCCTGAAATCGGAATGGGTGCCTAAAGAAGGATATTCGTCAGCGCATGAAGCACAGTTGGACGTGCAGCGTTATGTCATGCGTTACAACAACCGTCGCCCCCACAGCTACAACGGCTACCGGTCGCCTGTAACTGCGGAGCGGGCGGCAGCTTGAAAACCTAGACGGGTGTCCAGAATTACTTGACCAGTTCAGCTTGCTGGCGAATGCGGTGGACCAGATATGAAGATGTTGGCTGACACACCGCTTTCGCGGGCAAGCGCGCTCCTACAGGTTTTGCAGCGGGGTCGGGCTCAAGGTCGGACCCCGACCTACTTTAGGAGCCGGCTTGCTGGCGAATGCGGTGGACCAGATATGAAGATGTTGGCTGACACACCGCTTTCGCGGGCAAGCGCGCTCCTACAGGTTTTGCAGCGGGTTCGGGCTCAAGGTCGGACCCCGACCTACTGTAGGAGCCGGCTTGCTGGCGAATGCGGTGGACCAGATATGAAGATGTTGGCTGACACACCGGCTTCGCGGGCAAGCGCGCTCCTACAGGTTTTGCAGCGGGTTCGGGCTCAAGGTCGAACCCCGACCTACTGTAGGAGCCGGCTTGCTGGCGAATGCGGTGGACCAGATATCAAGATGTTGGCTGACACACCGTGTTCGCGGGCAAGCGCGCTCCTACAGGTTTTGCGGCGGTTCGGGCTCAAGGTCGGAACCGGCTCTACTGTAGGAGCCGGCTTGCTGGCGAACGCGGCGGACCAGATATGAAGATGTTGGCTGACACAGCGTGTTCGCGGGCAAGCGCGCTCCTACAGGTTTTGCGGCGGTTCGGGCTCAAGGTCGAACCCCGACCTACTGTAATTGGATGGACTCGCCCAGGCCGAGGCGTCAATGCGCCACGGTGGCAGTCTAAACAGCCAACGACAGCGAGGGCGAGTCCATGAAAAAGCATACGACGGTTAATCAGTCTCTGTCTTCATCCGATCTCCCGGCATGCACCACCGTGGCGATTGATCTTGCCAAGCGGGTCTTTCAGATCGCTGGTGAAGATGCCTTGGGCCAGGTGCTCTATGAGGAGCGGATCAAGTCACGAGAAGCCTTCTACGCATTTTTGTGCAAGCTCGAACCGCACGTTATCGTTCTCATGGAAACCGGTCCGGGCGCTCAAGCCTGGGCGCGGCAGCTGCAAGATCAGGGCAATCTGGCACGCATACTTCCAGCCGGGCGCGTCGCTGATCATCGCAGCGGCGCCAAGAATGATCGCAACGATGCGCTCGCAATATTGCGCGCGGGCCGCGACAGCAGAATTTCGGCAGTGCCCATCAAAAGTGCCGCGGAGTTGGCCATGCAGGCATTGCACCGTATTCGCCAAGGTTACGTGCGTCGGCGCACAGCAGTGGGTAACCAGATGCGCGGTTTGCTGCTCGAGCACGGCGTCGCCATGGCGCAAGGCGAGGTGGCGATCAGCCAGAAAGTACCTCGGGTACTGGAAGACGCTACCCAGCCGTTGCCGGAGATGTTGCGCGAACTGATCGACGAGTTGCTGGGCGAATGGCGCCATTTGGGCGAGCGAGTCAGTGTATTGACCGGGCGTCTGGAGGTTGCTGCGAAACGGGACAAGACCGCCGTGCGGCTGATGACCATACGCGGTGTCGGGCCGATCATTGCCACCGCGATAGTAGCCAAGCAAACCCGGCCTGAGCGATTCGCTGACGCGCGCATGTTTGCGGCCTACTTCGGCCTGGTGCCCGATCAAAACAGCTCAGGAGAGCGGGTTCGCCTGGGTCGAATGACCAAGCGTGGTGATGGGTACATCCGCAGCCTGGCGATACAGGGTGCTCATGCAGTGTTGAGGCAGCTGCGGCACGACTCCGAGCAGCCGGATGACCGTCGGCTGTTGCAGTGGCTGAGCCGTCTGGGAAGCAAAAAAGCCGCCGTACGGCTGGCGAACCGCAACCTGCGCATCATCTGGTCGCTTTTACAGAATGATCAGACTTATCGTCGTGAGCCGTCCAATAGGCAGGCGGCGGCGATGAGTCACTGATCCAAAGCGTTCTGCCACCGGGGCGCAAAAGCGCTCCTGCCCCTGCTAGAAAACATTGACCCCAGGTAAGACCGTCGCGGATAGATGCCTTGGCTCCTACTGGCCCTTGAGGCCTGACTGTAATAGGCATACCGCGAGCTCAACCAATGTTGGCCAGAAGCCCAGAGCGGCTTCCTCGAACAGGCCTTATACATAGATGCAACCGGGTGGCGGTGTTGAAAAGCGGGTAGACAGTGGAGGCGAGTCCATACATAGGAGCCGGCTTGCTGGCGAACGCGGTGGACCAGATATGAAGATGTTGGCTGACACACCGCTATCGCGGGCAAGCGCGCTCCTACAGGTTTTGCAGCGGGGTCGGGCTCAAGGTCGGACCCGGCTCTACTGTAGGAGCCGGCTTGCTGGCGAATGCGGTGGACCAGATATGAAGATGTTGGCTGACACAGCGTGTTCGCGGGCAAGCGCGCTCCTACAGGTTTTGCAGCGGGTTCGGGCTCAAGGTCGAACCCCGGCCTACTGTAGGAGCCGGCTTGCTGGCGAATGCGGTGGACCAGATATGAAGATGTTGGCTGACACACCGCTTTCGCGGGCAAGCGCGCTCCTACAGGTTTTGCAGCGGGGTCGGGCTCAAGGTCGGACCCCGACCTACTGTAGATATCGTCTTGAAGTCCCGACTGCAACCCCAGAAGCGCGTTAGCGCTGCTGCTTTCAGGCAGGCACGAAGGTACCTCCGCAGCTCACACGGCAGCGACAACCTGGCCATCCAAGTCCTAGTCGATCAGCCTTCAAGCGGCCAAAGCAATTCCAGGGTCGAATGGCTTGTTGCTCTTAAGCACGCCATAGATCAGGTGCAACATCTTGCGCATCACTGCACAGATAACTTGCTTGGGAGCCTTTCCGTTCGCCTTCAATCTCTTGGCGAACTCGCTCAGCACCTCATTGTGTTGAATTCCTACGATCGCGGGCATGTAAAGGCCGCCCCTGAGCCGCGACGAGCCGGTTCGGCTAATGCGGGTTGCACCCACGTAACCTCCAGAACGGTCCTGCCTGGGCGATAATCCAGCGAAGGCAGAGAGCTTTTTCGGTCCCTCGTAATCCAAAGGGTCTCCCAGTTCCGCGAGGATCAGCGCGGCAGTTTTCTCGCCTATGCCATCAATGGAGGTCATCAACTCGCTCTTGCCGCGCAGGTCAGGATCATCGTCGATGTGCTGCTTGATCGCTTTTTCGGTTTCGGTGATTTCTTCCGAGACATGAGCAATCACCGATTCGATCGACGTTACGACGTTCGGGCTGGCAACTTCCAGGCGGTTTTTCTCCATCTGACGGATCTCGTTGAGATCTTCCAGACGGCGGACCAACGCCCTCAGGCGGCGCCGCGACTGTGGCTCAGGCACCCAAAGCCTTAGCTTGCGATGCTTCTGCATGGCGAAATCGGAGATGAGTTTGGCATCAGTCTTGTCAGTCTTGTTGCGTGACAGCTCCGACTTGGCATGAGCGGCGGTGGTGGCTGGGTTCGCGATATGAAGCCGATATCCCTTTTGAAAAAGGAAATCTGCCAGCGCTTCGTGGTAGTTACCCGTGGCCTCAATGACAATCAGCGCATCCGCGGTGGCATGCTTCTGGAGCCAGGACTCGAACTCGACAAATCCCTTGGCATCATTGCTCAACTTGCCCTTGGTGCGGTGTTTGCCATTGTCCAACGGCGTTGCAACATCAAAAGTATTCTTGGCCATGTCAACGCCAACGAATGCAGACATGCTGTTCTCCTTTTCAACTGAAGATCAATCATCGCGTCACTCGGCTTCGACCTTGTAAATGCGAGCTCACAACGTGGCTCTAGATATCGTACGAGCTCAATGAGTGAGGTTGGAAAGGCGGAGAATGGATCTACTTCGCAGGCTATAACGCCACTAGGAGCCGGTCGTCTTCACGCCTTTCCCTCGATGATCAGTCGAGAACTTTACCTTCTGTGAAGACAAAGTCGAGATACAAGGAGCCGGCTTGCTGGCGAACGCGGTGGACCAGATATGAAGATGTTGGCTGACACACCGTGTTCGCGGGCAAGCGCGCTCCTACAGGTTTTGCAGCGGGTTCGGGCTCAAGGTCGAACCCCGACCTACTGTAGGAGCCGGCTTGCTGGCGAATGCGGTGGACCAGATATGAAGATGTTGGCTGACACAACAGGTTCGCCAGCAAGCCGGCTCCTACGGAGATTTGCGCCTGTACACGATTCGATGATTAACGCCGAATCTGTTGGAGCCGTTCCCTACGAAGGAATGGCGTCAGCTCAGGCAACGGGATCGCTGCGGCGTCAACCGTACGCGGAATCTGCGGTTGCGACCCATCGGTGGTCACGCATTCATCAATCGATACCCGACCCCCGCCTCGGTGACGATGTACTGCGGCGCAGCAGGGTCGTCGCCCAGTTTCTGGCGCAGGTGACCCACCACGATGCGCAGGTAATGGGTGTCCTCGACGTGGGTCGGGCCCCAGATGTCCTTGAGCAGTTGCTGCTGGGTGATGACCCGCCCGGGATGGCGCGCCAGTTGCGCCAGCACCGCGTATTCCTTGCGGGTCAGGCCGACTTCGACATCGCCCAGGGACACCCGGCGGTAGGCCAGATCGATGTTCAGCGGGCCAATGACCACCGCCGATTCCACCTGACCGCTCTCCGGCGCCTGGCGCAACAATGAACGAATTCGCGCCAGAAACTCCTGAATGCCGAACGGTTTGGTCACGTAATCGTTGGCGCCGGCGTCCAGGGCACGCACCTTCTCGCCCTCGCTGGCACGCACCGACAGCACCAGCACCGGCACCGTCGACCACTCGCGAAACTGGCTGAGCACGTCCTGCCCGTCCATGTCCGGCAGGCCCAGGTCGAGCACCAGCAGGTCGGGTTTATTCAGCGCGGCCTGGGTCAGGCCGTCGTTGCCGGTGCCAGCTTCCAGCACCTTGTAGCCTTGCGATGCGAGGCTGATGCGCAGGAATTTGCGAATCTGCGGCTCGTCATCGATCACCAGAATGGTCGCCGTCTGGCTCATGGGTGTCCTGTCATGAAAGAAAAGGTCGGTAACGGAAGAACGTCAGCGTAGCGCAAAGCGGGTTCAGACCGCTTGGTCCATTTCCGCTTCGGGCTGCGCCTGCAGCGGCAAGTGCAGGCTGATGCAGGTGCCGCGACCGTCGATGCCGTCGTCGACGCTGATCCGTCCGCCATGGGCGCCGACCATGCCCTGACAGATCGCCAGACCCAGCCCCGTGCCCTGCCCGCCTCGGTCACCCCGCGCGGCGGTGTAGAACATGTCGAAAATCTTCGCCCGTTCGTTCTCGGGTATCCCCGGCCCTTCATCACTGACGGCGAAAACAATCTCCTCGCTCTGCGCAGCGACCGCGATTAGCAGACGGCCATTGACCGGCGAGAAGCGCGCGGCGTTTTCGACCACGTTGATCAGCGCCTGCTCGATCAGCGCAGCGTGGACATACAGCAGCGGCAGTTCGGCCGGCAACTCGGTCATGACCTGCAGCGGCGCGAGGACGGCGCGAAGGCGATTGAGCGTGCTGCCGACGATGTCACCCGGCGAGACCCAGTCCCGCGCCAGCTTCAGCGCGCCGTGGCCCAAGCGCGTCATGTCCAGCAGGTTCTGAATGTAGCGATCCAGACGCTCGGCCTCGTCGCGGGTGCCTTCAAGCAACTCGCGACGGTCTTCCAGCGGAATCGCCTCGCCCAGCGCCAGCAGGCTGTCGATGCTGCCACGCATGGCGGTCAGCGGCGTGCGCAGGTCGTGGGACACTGAGGCCAGCAAGGCGCTGCGCAGTTGTTCGGTCTCGCCGTGCAAACGCGCGGCTTCCAGGTCTTCGGCCAGACGCGCCCGCGCCAGGGCCTGACCCAATGGCTGACTCAGCGCCGTGAGCAAACGTCGACGCTGAGGGGTGAAGGTCTGGCCCTGTTTCGCACGAATCCCCAGCAACGCCAGCGGTGCGTCGTCGACCCACAATGGCAGCCACCACCAACTCCCCGACGGCAGCGTACCGGTGCCCTTGCCGGCCGGTTGCCCGTGCTGCCAGGCCCAGTCCGCCGCCGCACGTTCGAATTCGGAAAACTCCAGCGGCCCACCCACTTCGACCTTCCAGCCCTCTTCGCGGTCATTGTCCAGCACGCACAGCTGCAACTCGCTCCAACCGGCCAGGTGATGATCAGCCGCACTGAGCACGGCCTGGCGATCGGTGGCGGCGGTCAGGCGGCGGGACAGGTCGAGCAGTTCGCTGGTCTCTTCCTGGGTGTCGCGCAGC
Organism: Pseudomonas sp. KU26590; assembly: GCF_026153515.1. Taxonomy (NCBI): domain Bacteria; kingdom Pseudomonadati; phylum Pseudomonadota; class Gammaproteobacteria; order Pseudomonadales; family Pseudomonadaceae; genus Pseudomonas; species Pseudomonas sp. KU26590. The sequence continues at coordinate 2,749,392 of NZ_CP110644.1, read as the reverse complement.
GCTTGCAACTGGCGACGCTGACGGGCGGCGAGATTGCCGGTCAGCGCGGCCATCAACAGAAAAAACAGCAGCGTCAGCACGTCTTCTTCGCGCTGAATGCTCAGGGAAAAATTCGGCGGAATGAACAGAAAGTCATAGGCCACAAACGACAGCACTGAACAGACCATCGCCGGGCCGACGCTGCTGCGCACGGCCACCAGCAACACGGCAGCGAGAAACACCAGGGAGATATTCGGCAGCGCCAACCAGCTGGACACCCCCCAGGCCAGTGCGCTGGCGCAAACCGTGGCGAACAGCGCCAGTGCGTAGTCGAACCAGACCAGATTGCGTGGCGAGGTGGACTGCGGCTGATCAGGACGCGACTCGCTGTCGAGCACGTTGATTTCAAGCCCGTGGGCATTGCGCAACAGACGCGACGCCAGGCCGCCTCCCAGCACCCGACGGCGCAGCGAAGGACGCGACTGGCCCACCAGCACCAGACTCGCGCGGCGTTCGATGGCGTGTTGAATCAGCGTCTTCGCCACTTCCGGCGCGCGCAGCACCACCACTTCCCCGCCGAGGCGTTCGGCCAGTTGCTGGGCATTCTGCAAACGGCTTCTGGCCAGCTCATCGAAAAAGCGCCCGTTGTCGACGTGCACCAGACTCCACGGCAGATGCCGACGTTGCGCAACCCGGCTGGCGTGGCGCACCAGCCGTTCGGCCTGGGCGTCGCCGTCGATGCCGACCAGCAGACGACCGCGCACCGCCGGCGCCGCCTGGCCCAACTGCCGATAGCCCAGCGCCAGATCGTTGTCGACCTGGGCGGCGGCGGTTTGCATCGCCATTTCCCGCAGCGCGGTGAGGTTGGTCTGGGTGAAAAAGGCGTCGATGGCGGCGCGGGCCTGCTCCGGCACGTACACCTTGCCGTCGCGCAACCGCTCCAGCAACTCCCGGGGCGGCAGGTCGATCAGCACCAGCTCGTAGGCTTCCTGCAACACCCAGTCCGGCAGGGTCTCGCGCACTTGCACGCCGGTGATGCCGCGCACCTGATCGTTGAGGCTTTCCAGGTGTTGAACGTTGACCGTGGTGTAGACGTCGATCCCCGCCGAGAGCAGTTCCTGAATGTCCTGCCAGCGCTTGGCGTGGCGGCTGCCGGGGGCGTTGCTGTGAGCGAGTTCGTCGACCAGCACCAGTTTGGGTTTCGCCGCGAGCAGACCGTCCAGGTCCATCTCTTCAAGCATGACCCCGCGGTACTCGGAACGAACCATGGGTTGCTGCGGCAAACCGCCCAGCAGCGCTTCGGTCTCGGCACGCCCGTGGGTCTCGACGACCCCGGCCAGCAGCGAAACGCCCTGCCGCATCTGCGTGTGCGCGGCCTGCAGCATGGCGTAGGTCTTGCCCACGCCGGGCGCCGCGCCGAGAAACACCTTCAGCCGCCCGCGATCGTCTCGAGCAAGATTGACCAGCAAAGCATCGGCGCGGGTGGTTGAGTTCACGAAGGTTGTCCTGATCCATTGGATGACGGGTGATCGTTGGTTGTCGCCCACTCAGATGGGCATCACAGATATCTATCTTGGCCGAGGCCAATTGCAGGAGCGCGGTGTGCCGCAGATGTCTGCCCTGGCCGAGGCCAAGTGTAGGAGCGCGCTTGCCCGCGAATGGGCCGGTACATCCGACGATTCTCTATCGTCCGTGCCTAAGTCTTCGCGGGCAAGCGCGCTCCTACAGGTTCGCGGTGTACCGCAGATGTCTGCCCCGGCCGAGGCCAAGTGTAGGAGCGCGCTTGCCCGCGAATGGGCCGGTACATCCGACGATTCTCTATCGTCCGTGCCTAAGTCTTCGCGGGCAAGCGCGCTCCTACAGGTTCGCGGTGTGCCGCAGATGTCTGCCCTGGCCGAGGCCAATTGTAGAAGCGCGGCGTGCCACAGATGTCTGCCTTGGCCGGGACCAATTGTAGGAGCGCGCTTGCCCGCGAATGGGCCGGTACATCCGACGTTTCTCTATCGTCCGTGCCTAAGTCTTCGCGGGCAAGCGCGCTCCTAAAGGTTCAGTGCGCCACAGATGCCTGTCCCGGCCGAGATCAATTGTCGGAGCGACCGAGGGTGTTGCCAGCCGGACTGTCCAGCGGACTCAGTTCACCACTTTGCCAGACGGTAACCGATTCAGACCCAGATTCAAGTCCAATACGTTCACCACCGGCGGGCCGATCAGCGAGGTCTGGGTGTTGTCCGCCACCAGTTTCTGCACCGACTCGCGCGGCAGGTTACGCGCCGCGGCGATGCGGGCCACCTGATACTCCGCCGCTGCCGGGGACAGGTGCGGGTCAAGACCGCTGGCGGAGGTGGTCAGCAGGTTCAGCGGCACCGGGCCCTGATTCTCGACTTTCTCTTTGGCGGCATCATCGGCCACTCGCTTCGCCAGCGCCGGATTGCTCGGCGCCAGGTTACTCGCGCCGCTGGCGACGGTGGCATAGGCCCCGGCAGACGGACGCGGATGGAACCACTCTTCGCCGGTGAAATTCTGTGCGATCAGCGCCGAACCGATCACCTTTTCATGGTCGTCGTACACCAGGCTGCCATTGGCCTGATCCGGGAACGCCACTTGGGCGACGCCGGTCACCACCAGCGGGTAAGCCACGCCGGTGATCAGGGTCATCAGAACGATCAGGCTCACGGCCGGACGCAATACACTGGACATCATTCATTCCTCATTCGAAGTGAGCGCCACGCGGGATCAGTCACCGCGCAGCGCAATCAGTGCGTTAAACCAGGTGCAAGGCCGTCAACAACAGGTCGATCGCCTTGATGCCCACGAACGGCACGACCAGCCCGCCCAGCCCATACACCAGCAGGTTGCGGCGCAGCAGATGCGCAGCGCTCGCGGCCTGCACCCGTACGCCGCGCAGTGCCAGCGGGATCAGCACGACGATGATCAGCGCGTTGAACACGATGGCCGACAGAATCGCGCTCTGCGGGCTGGCCAGGTGCATGATGTTGAGCACGCCCAGCTGCGGATAAATCGCCGCAAACAGTGCCGGCAGGATGGCGAAATACTTGGCCACGTCGTTGGCGATGGAGAAAGTCGTCAGCGCGCCGCGGGTCACCAGCAATTCCTTGCCGATCTGCACCACGTCCAGCAGCTTGGTCGGGTCGCTGTCGAGATCGACCATGTTGGCCGCTTCCCGTGCCGCCTGGGTGCCATCGTTCATGGCCATGCCGACATCGGCCTGTGCCAGCGCCGGCGCGTCGTTGGCGCCGTCGCCACACATCGCCACCAGACGCCCGTCGTTCTGTTCCTGACGGATGCGCTCCAGTTTCTTCTCGGGAGTGGCTTCGGCCAGCACGTCATCGACGCCCGCCTCTGCCGCAATCGCTGCCGCCGTCAGCGGGTTGTCGCCGGTGACCATGACGGTGCGAATGCCCAGTTTGCGCAGTTCTTCAAAACGCTCGCGAATGCCTGGCTTGACCACGTCCTTGAGGTGAATCGCGCCCAGCAGTTTGCCGTCGCCGCAGACCAGCAGCGGCGTGCCGCCGGTCTTGGCGATCTTGTCAATTTCCCGCGCCAGCACTGGCGGCAGGTCGCTGCGGTCACGGCCGAGGAATTTCAGCAGCGAATCCACGGCGCCCTTGCGATACACGCGGCCTTCGAAATCGACGCCAGACAAGCGGGTTTCCGCCGTGAACGGCACCGCCGTCAGTTGGCTCGGCGCAGGCTCGGTCATCGGCTGCTGCGCGCGCAGGTATTCGACGATGGACTTGCCTTCGGCGGTGTCATCCGCCAGCGAAGCCAGCAGCGTGCCTTCGCTCAGTTCTTTAGGGCTGACGCCCGGCGCCGCATACACCGCCGCGCAACGACGGTTGCCGAAGGTGATGGTGCCGGTCTTGTCCAGCAGCAACACATGCACGTCACCCGCCGCCTCTACTGCACGGCCGGATTTGGCGATCACGTTCAGACGAACCAGGCGGTCCATGCCGGCGATGCCGATGGCCGAGAGCAGGCCGCCGATGGTGGTCGGAATCAGGGTCACCAGCAGCGCCACGAGGAACACCAGCGGCAGGTTACCGCCGGCAAAGTGCGCGAAAGGCTGCAGGGTCACGACCACCAGCAGGAAGATCAACGTCAGGCCAATCAACAGAATGTCGAGGGCCACTTCGTTGGGGGTCTTCTGACGCTTGGCACCTTCGACCAGCGCAATCATGCGGTCCAGGGTCGATTCGCCGGGGTTGGCGCTGATGCGCACCAGCAGCCAGTCCGACACCAGTCGGGTGTTGCCGGTCACCGCCGAACGGTCGCCGCCGGACTCGCGAATCACCGGCGCAGACTCACCGGTAATCGCCGCTTCGTTGACCGCCGCAATGCCCTCGATCACCTCGCCGTCGCCGGGGATCATCTCACCGGCTTCGACGCGCACCACATCGCCCTTGCGCAAGGTGCTGGCGTTGACCATTCCAAACGCACCGTTGCTGCTTTTGAGGCGCGCTTTCAAACCCTCGGTGCCTGCCTTGAGGCTGTCGGCCCGCGCTTTGCCCCGCCCTTCGGCCAGCGCTTCGGCGAAGTTGGCGAACAGCACGGTGAACCACAGCCACACGGCGATCTGCACCGCCACGAAGGTCGGCACGGCCGGGTCGGGGATCAGGCACAGAATCGTGGTCAGGATGGCGGTCAGTTCCACCACCAGCATCACCGGCGCCCGTTGCAACTGGCGCGGGTCGAGCTTGACGAAAGCCTGAACCAGCGCAGGCCGCCAAAGGTCAGCCATCGCTGTCTTGGCCGGTGCGCCCACGGTGGACGGCTGTTCGGGTGTCTTATTTGTAGCAGGAAGCTGCATGTTCATGATTCGGTCCTCAGAAGGCCAGGCTCAAATGTTCGGCAATCGGCCCCAGTGCGAGGGTCGGCAAGAACGTCAGCCCGCCCACCAGCAAAATGGTCACGGTCAACAGGGTCACGAACAGCGGGCCATGGGTCGGGAAGCTGTTCTGATTGAGCGGCGCGGTTTTCTTCGCCGCCAGACTGCCCGCAAGCGCCAGCACCGGCAGGATGTAACCGAAGCGGCCAATGAACATCGACAGGCTCATCAAGAGGTTATGGAACAGTGTGTTGCCGCTGAAACCGCCGAACGCCGAGCCGTTGTTGGCCGTGGCCGAGGTGTAGGCATAGAGCAACTGGCTGAAGCCGTGGGCGCCAGGGTTGCTTACCGAGCCTGCCGGACCAGGCAAAGAGGCGGCCACGGCGCCGAACACCAGTACGCCGACCGGCATCACGATCAGCGTCGCGACCAACAGCTTCACTTCTCGGGCCTGAAGTTTTTTACCGAGGTATTCCGGGGTGCGGCCGATCATCAAGCCGGCGAGGAAGACCGCGATCAGCACGTTCAACAACATGCCGTAAAGCCCTGCGCCAACGCCGCCGAAGATCACTTCGCCGACCATCATGTTAGCCAGCGCCACCATGCCGCTCAGCGGGTTGAGGCTGTCGTGCATACCGTTGACCGAGCCGTTGGAAGCAGCGGTGGTCGCGGTTGCCCACAGCACGGTTGCCGTGGTGCCAAAACGCGTTTCCTTGCCTTCCATGGGCGCGGTCTGTTCCACCGTGGCCATGTTCAGCGTCGGGTTGGGCTGGTATTCCGCCCACAGGGATGTGGCGCCGCCGATCAGCAGCAACACCAGCATACAGGCGATGATCGCCCGGCTCTGACGCAGGTCTTTGACGTAATGACCGAAGGTGAACACCAGCGCCGCCGGGATCAGAATGATCGACACCAGCTCGAACAGGTTGCTCAAGCCAGTCGGGTTCTCGAACGGATGCGCCGAGTTGACGCCGAAGAAGCCGCCACCGTTGGTACCCAGCTGCTTGATCGCGATCTGGCTGGCGGCCGGGCCGAGCGGAATGCTCTGGTCGGCACCTTGCAGGGTCACGGCGTCCACGTAGTGGGCGAAGGTTTGCGGGACGCCCTGCCACACCAGAAACAGTGCGAGGATGATGCACATCGGCAACAGCCCATAAAGGGTTGCGCGGGTCATGTCCGCCCAGAAGTTGCCCAGGTGCTGCGTCGAGCGGCGGCTGATGCCTCGGCAGAAGGCGACCAGGACTGCGATGCCGGTGGCGGCACTGACAAAGTTCTGCACGGTCAGACCGGCCATCTGGCTAAGGTAGCTGAGGGACGCTTCGCCGCTGTAGTTCTGCCAGTTGGTGTTGGTGACAAAGCTCATCGCGGTGTTGAACGCCAGCGACCATTCCATCCCCGGCAATCCTTGGGGGTTGAGCGGCAGCGAGCCTTGCAGGAGCAGGATGGCGAACAGGACGACGAACCCGGCCAGGTTGAAGGCCAGCAGGGCAATTGTGTAGGTTTTCCAGTTGTGTTCGATCGCGGGGTCGACGCCGGACAGGCGATAGCAGATGCGCTCGACGGGGCCCATGACCGGGGTCAGAAAGGTCCGGTTACCTTCCATGACGTTGTAGTAGAACCGTCCCAGCAGCGGCGCGGGCAACAGCACCAAGGCGAAAAACGCCAGTATCAGCAGGTAGTCGTAACTGTGCATGGCCGTTACTCCTCAACCCGGCCGGCGCGCAGGAGCGCAACCAGCAAGTAAACGAATAACCCTGCTGCGAGCAGCAGTGACACCCCATCCAGAACGCTCATGAAAAACTCTCCGTCATACGGCGACTGCCGTGTGGGGCAATTGTGTTCAGTGGGGGTGTAAAGGAACGAGAGCGACGGGGGGTGGGGGCATAAAGAAAGCGTAAAGAGTGAGTGTTTTAGGGGCTTTGCGGGCTTTACACCGGGTTTATATCCATTATTTGTGTGGGCTGTTGTTATGGGGCGGCCTAACGGCCTGCTGTTTCGCCTTCGGCGAGTTACTTGGAAAAGCACCCCAAGTAACCAAGGGTGCTTGCTCCTGGTTAGGTCCCTCCTCCGTCGGGATACCCTCACTCCGACGACGCTCCGTGGGCCCGCGCCGAACGGACATCCATGTCCTAGCGGCGCTCTCGCCGCATCCATGCGGCTCGGCCCACTGCGCGTCGTCTACGTTCGGCCTGCACCCAAGTCGCGTTTGGCGGTGTCTGGGCTTTTTGCGTAGCAAGATCAAAAGCAAAAGCAGAAGCGAACTCAGATCAAAAGCTTCCCGGCTAAAGCCGGTCCCACTAACTGCGCACGTTGATCGTTCCCACGCTCCGCGTGGGAATGCCGCCTCGGACGCTCCGCGTCCTGTAGAAGATGTGCATCAAGCCAGACATCCGACGCGGAGCGTCACAGGATGCATTCCCACGCGGAGCGGGGGAACGATCAACAATAATGGTGACGGTAACCTCGACTGTAGGACCGGCTTCAGCCGGGAAGCTTTTGATCTGCCTTAAACACGCTTTTGATCTTCGTACACAAAAAGCTCAGTCACCGCCAATCGCGACTTGGGTGCAGGCTGAACGCAGGTTTTGCGGAGTGGGCCGAGCCGCATGGATGCGGCGAGAGCGCCGTCAGGACATGGATGTCCGTTCGGCGCGGGCCCACGGAGCGAGACCGGAGTGAAGGAACCCTGACGAAGGAAGGGCCAAACCAAGAGCAGGCACCCTTGGTTACTTGGGGTGCTTTTCCAAGTAACTCGCCGAAGGCGAAACAGTCTGCCCCTAGGCAGACGCTCTTGATCTTGATCTTGATCTTGATCTTGATACGGAGCACGGCAGTTCAGCCGTGTACCGACCTTGATACATTCAAGACAATCCACCGACACCTGCCCCCTTCACCCTTCCGCCCCGCTCGCCAGCGAAGTAGCATGGCAGCGTCGACTCCTACCCGCGGCCCAATCGGCAGCACCACACGGCGGCAGCACCATGCAGACAACACCCGACAGCACCACCGCCACCGCGCCGAGCGAAGAGCGCCGCTGGAACACCCGCGCCCTCATCGTCGACGACGACATCCCCATCCGCGAACTGCTCTGCGACTACCTCGCCCGCTTCAACATCCACAGCACCGGCGTCACTGACGGCAACGCCATGCGCCTGGCCCTGACCGAAGACACCTACGACGTCGTCGTCCTCGACCTCATGCTCCCCGGCGAAGACGGCCTCTCCCTCTGCCGCTGGCTGCGCAGCACCTCCGACATCCCCATCCTCATGCTCACCGCCCGCTGCGAACCCACCGACCGCATCATCGGCCTGGAACTGGGCGCCGACGACTACATGGCCAAACCCTTCGAGCCCCGCGAACTCGTCGCGCGCATCCAGACCATCCTGCGCCGCGTGCGCGATGACCGCACCGAAGAACGCACCACCCTGCGCTTCGACAACTGGCGCCTGAACAGCGTCCTGCGCCAACTCACCGCGCCGGACGGGCTCGTAGTGCCCTTGTCCAACGCCGAATTCCGCTTGCTGCGGGTCTTCCTCGAACGTCCGCGCCGCGTGCTCAACCGCGAACAATTGCTAGACGCCGCCCGCGGCCGCTCCATCGAAGCGTTTGATCGCAGCATCGACCTGCTGGTCTCGCGCCTGCGGCAGAAGCTCGGCGATGATCCGAAATCCCCGCAACTGATCAAAACCGTGCGCGGCGAAGGCTACATGTTCGACGCCCGGGAGATTGGTTGATCCGCTCGGCCGACACCCTGTTTGCCCGGCTGTTTGGCGGGGCGTTGCTGGCGATCGTCCTCGCCCACCTGCTCGCGTTCCTCTGGTTTCACTACTACGGCCCGCGAATGCCGCCTCCGCCCGGTTGTGATCGGCCGATGGCCGGCCAGATGCAACCGCCGCCCCCCGAACGCAACGCTGCAACGGACGACGAGCTCCGGCGCCCTCCTCCACCACAAGGATGCCGCCCGCCGCTGCTGGGCATTCCGCTGGTGCCCTTGCTGTTCCAGCTGATCAGCCTGGTGCTGGCCGCCTGGTTCGGCGCCAAGGCGTTGAGCCGGCCGATCCGCCGATTAAGCGAAGCGGCCGAGCGCCTCAGCGAAAACCTCGACAGCCCGCCGCTGGCCGCCAATGGCCCTCGCGAGGCACGTCAGGCGGCCCAGGCCTTCAACCTGATGCAGGAGCGCATTCGCGAACAGGTGCAACAGCGTGGGCGCATGCTCGCCGCCGTGTCCCATGACCTGCGCACGCCGCTCGCGCGTCTGAAACTGCGGGTCGAGCAAATCGACGAGCCGCGCCTGCACGGGCAGATGAGCCAGGACCTCAACGACATGATCGGCATGCTCGACGCGACCCTGACCTACCTCAACGAACAGCGCACCAGCGAAGCACTGCAGTATTTCGACGTGCAGGCGCTGATCGAATCCCTGGCCGAAAACGCTCAGGACAACGGCGACGATATCCAGGCCAGCGGCACCTGCCGGCCGCTGCAATCCCAGCCCATGGCCCTGCGTTCCTGCCTGAACAACCTGATCGATAATGCGCTGCGTTACGCCGGGCATGCGCGGGTGGAGATCGAAGACGCCAGCGATCGCCTGCGGGTCAGCGTCATCGATCACGGCCCGGGCATTCCCGAATCGCTGCGCGAAGTGGTGTTCGAGCCCTTCTATCGGGTCGAGAGTTCGCGCAATCGCAACTCGGGTGGCGTTGGCATCGGCATGACCATCGCCCGGGAAGCCGCGCGCCGAATGGGCGGCGACCTGCGCCTCGAGCAAACCCCCGGCGGCGGCCTGACCGCCGTGCTGGATCTGCCGCGCATCTGACTCGGCGCCGTCATCAGCGATGGGACCGGGTGCGTTCGGTGGTACTGGCGATGGAGCCCATTGTGGGCCCGGTTTTAGCCGGGCATTCGTCAGGCGTCACACCGCAAACCTGACGGTGTCCGGACTGGCCTCTTCCCGGCTGAAGCCGGTCCCGCTGAGCGAAGTCTCACGCAAGCCCCACGTACGCTCGGCGGTACAAAGCCAACACACCCACGACACGCCTTGCCCTGACGCTGCATAAGCCGGAGCACCGCCCCGGCATTATCCATCTGATGGGGAGTCAGTCCGATGATCACAGGCGTCAGCGGCAGCAGCAGTTATTCCAGCTACACCAGTGCCAGCACGAGCAGCACCACCAGCACAGCCAACAGCAAGAAGTTCGCCGACGAGTTATTGAAGAAACTCGACGCCAATGGCGACGGCAGTATCGACAAGGACGAGCTGAGCTCGGCGCTGTCCTCGGACTCCAAAGACGGCATTACCGTCAGCCTGAGCAAGGCGTTCGGCGATCTCGACAGCAATGACGACGACAGCCTCGACGCCGACGAACTGGCCGCCCTGACGCCTCCGCCGCCGCCACCCATGCAGATGGACGGCAGCTCTGCGGCGGATGACGCGCAAAACCTGCTGAGTGCGCTGGACAGCGACGGCGACGGTACGGTCAGCAGCGATGAACTCACCACCGCACTGAGCAGTTCAGGCAGCAGCGCCGACAGCAGTAAAGTGTTCGATGCCCTGGACACCAACAAGGACGGCACCGTCAGCATTGACGAATTGACCGCGAGCCTGCAGGCCCAGCAACCGCCGCCACCGCCGCCTGCTGAAGACGCCAGCGATCTGTTCAGCAGCCTGGACAGCGACAGTGACGGCAGCATCAGCGCCGCCGAACTGACCAGCGCATTGCAGGGCACGACGAATTCCGCCAGCGCCTCGTCCTCCAGTAGCCAGACCGCCTCTACGCAAACAGCCACTTCGCAAACCACCACCCAGGCCACTGAAGCCCTGAACCGCATGGTCGCGGCCCTCAGTGACCGCTACAACCTCAACGGCAACGCTACGTCCGGCAAATACGTCAGCACCTCAGCCTGACGAAAAAAAACCGCCGCCGAGCCCAGCCCGGCGGCGGTTTTTGTAGGCGTGCTTGTTACTTGACCGGCTGCCGCGCGCGGCTTTCTCCGACCCAGTCCAGCAGCAAGCTGTAGGCCACCGCCAGCAATGTCGGGCCGATGAACAGGCCGATGAAACCGAACGCCAGCAACCCGCCAAACACCCCGAGCAAGACAATCACCAGCGGCAGATTGCCACCGCGGCTGATCAGATACGGCTTGAGCACGTTATCGACGCCACTGACGATGAACGTGCCCCACAGGCCGAGAAAGATCGCCATGCCGTAATCGCCTCTCCAGGCCAGCCACGCCGTGGCCGGTATCCAGATCAGCGGCGGGCCCATGGGCACCAGGCTCAGCAGGAAGGTGCCGATGCCCAGTACCAGCGCGCCCGGCACACCGGCAATCAGGAAACCGATCAAGGCCAGCACTGCCTGCGCCGCTGCCGTGCCGATCACACCGTTGACCACCCGTTGCACAGTGCCCGCCACAAGTTCGAGGTAATACGGCGCGCGATCGCCGATCAGTCGTTCCAGCAGGCTCAGAACGAACGCCGCCACGCGCGGCCCGTCGCGGTAGAAAAAGAACACGAAGACGATGCTCAGGGTCAGCTCGAGGATGCCGCCGCCGATCTGCGCACTGCGCGCCAGCAGCCAATTGCCTACTTGTCCGAGGTAAGGCCGGACGCTGACCAGCAGCGCAGCGCCTTGTTCATCGATGGTGTTCCAGTAACCCACCAGCCGCTCGCCCACCAGCGGAATGCCCGCCAGCCAGGTGGGAGGATCCGGCAGGCCGTCCACTTGCACGTCCTTGATGAACACCGTTGCGTCGCGCACGTGGTCCGCGAGATTGAAGCCCAGCCACACCAGCGGCGCGAGCACCAGCACCATCCAGCCCAGGGTCAGAATCGCCGCCGCTAGGGATTCCCGCCCCTTGAGCGCGCGGGTCAGCAGACGCATCAGCGGCCAGCTGGCGAACGCCAGCACGGCACCCCAGAACAGCGCCGACCAGAACGGCACCATCACCCACAGGCAGGCGCCGAATAGCGCGAGCAGGATAATCTGCACCAACAGGCGATCGTTATTGAACATCGGTCATTCAGCCCATTCTTTATTAACGGTAAAGGCTATTGTCAGCCAACGATCAGGGCCGGTACCTCCGACCTCTTCGCCAATTTCATCCCGGATCAGATCCCATGCCTCCAGGGAGCGGGGCGGCAAGCCCGGCGGGACGATGAAGTAAATCTCGATCTGCCTCCCGCGCCCCACACGTGCCACATAGGCACGGTAGGAAAGGAAGCCATGTCGCTGGACAGCATCGCTTGCAACGTCATCGACTCTTTTCTTCATTTCTGGCGGGGTCACCAGCAGAACATCTGCGAGAGCGTCACGAATCGTCGGCAGCGGTAAGGGTAAAACGATGAGACAAACAAGCGCTAACACCGCTGGATCTATGTAAGGCGATAACCATTCCAGCTCTGTACCCCTGATAATCCAGCCGGTCAGGAACGCGAGTAACAGGGCGCCGGTCATTGCGGCGGAGATCGTCCAGGCTTTTACGTCCAGCGCAATGAAGCTTGAATGGAGTCGTTTGTTCGCTCGTCGGCCATAGATGATCATTCCAACCGCGCTCACAAGGGCCACTAGAGCAAAAATGAGCGCGAGACCGAAGTCCAGGTGTCGCCCGCCCGCCATCAGGCTTCCAACGGCCATGATCAGGCCATAGCCAGCAGTGCCAACCAATAGAGTCCCGGACAAACCAAGCACAATGGGCTCAAGGTGCCAGAACCCCATTGTGAAATTCCTGGTCAGGCGGGCTCGACCGACATCGTTGTGAGAGAAGGCAATCAGCTTGGCAACGATCAGTGCAAAGCTCGTCATGATTGCGTCGATAAGGGTATAGACACCGTCAAAAATAATCGACGCAGATCCGGTCAGCAGACCGAAAACCACCCCAAAAATAGCCAGAGCAAACGTCACAATAATGGAAAGGCGAAGCACGCTTGGCTCTGTCATCTGACTCACGGGTACGATTGGAGGGCGGCATTGTAAACACACGGTGAAATCAGACCAAACCTGGCTCTGCGGCCGTCAGCGAATGAGTTCGAGAGTCAGACCGGGATTTTTCCGATCGCCCGCTTCCAGCCGCGCAGCGCGCACGCCTTTGGCCACCAGCGCCTGTCGCCACGCCTCGCGCTGATCACCGGACAGGGTGACGCGCAAGGTGCTGTCCAGATTCAAGCCACGGGACAGCAAGGTGATCCAGGGCTCCTGCGGTTCCGCTGTCAGCATCGTCAGCTCCAGCTCGCCGGTGCTTTTCAGCTCGCGCAGCAGGGTCGCGGAAGTCGGCAGCAAATCCCCGAGCGGGGTGCTCGACTGAAATTGCTCGACGTGGAGGAACGCCCGGCGGTTACCGCGGGTGATGCCGTACAACGCCACGAGCGTGTTGTCCGCCGGGGCGGCCAGGCGCAGCAACAGATAGGACTGACCGTTGTCGGCGCCATACAGCTTGGCATTGCCGAACACTTCGTTGGCCCACAGGCTGCTTTCGCCGCAATCGCGGGCCTGGCACCAGAACAGCAACTGCGCCCCCTGCTGCTGCAACGCTTCACGGGCCGCGGTGAACGCCTCGTCGGCGCTGTGCTCGACCGGCAATTGGTAGGTGATGGCCGTCACCTTGCCGCGCCCGGACACCTGCCCGTCGAAGCGCAACTGGCCGCTGATCTTGCGGATCGAGCCCAGCGGGTAGATGCGTTCCAGCTCAACGGCAGGGCGATAATCGACGATTTCCGCGTCTGCCAGTCGCGGCAGGTTGGGCAAATCCTGACTGTCGGGTACGTCGGCTGCATGGGCGATGGCGCTGAACCCGGTGAGCAGCAGCGTGAGCGCGAGCGTGCGGGTTAAGGTGTGGGCAAACGTCATGGATGCACTCATGGCAGGTCAATCGGCGAGGCAGCCATTGAAGCGGCAGGCAAGGCAATCGGCAGGCAAAACAAAGCCGCGACAACGCGCGGCGTGCTGGAAAATAAAATGTCGGGGCGTGGGCAGTGGTCCATCGTGCAGTCTCCTGTTTCAACTGCCCCAGCCTCGGCAGTTGCAGGTCGCAAGTCAAGGAACGGCGAAGAAGCGATTGAAACAGTCTGCAACAGAGCCCGCCCCTGCCTCGTCGTTGAGGTGCAGATGGTGCCCGCCCGGCAAGGTCGTCACCGTAAAAGGAACGCTGGCGAGCAGCTCCCTGTTCTGAGCGAGCATGCCCTCCTCGGCGACGATCAACTGGGTCGGACAGCGCACCGCCGTGACAAAAGACAGCGCCTGCGCTCGCGTCAGACGAATCGCCGAGGGCAAGGTCAGCCGGCTGTCGCTGCGCCAGGTGTAACCACCCGGCACCGGCATCAAGCCACGCTGGGCCAACAGTTCGGCGGCCTCGCGACTGACCGCCACCATGCCTTTCATCCGCGCCTCCACCGCCCGATCCATGTCCGGGTAGACCGGTTTGCGCTTGCTCTGCTGGGTCAATTGCGCCTGCAGCGCCGCGCCCATGCGCTCGACGACAGACTCTGGCTCGCCCACCGGCGGCACCAACCCGTCGATCAAGGCCAGACGACTCACCCGCTGGGGAACGGCCGCCGCGACGATCACAGAAATGATCGCCCCGAGCGAATGACCCAGCAGAGAGAAGCGCTCCCAGCCCATCTGCTCCGCCACCTGCAAAACATCGTGGGCGTAGTCCGGCAAGCCGTAGGCGGCACCTGGCGGACGGTGATCGGAGTGGCCATGCCCGGCCATGTCCAGCGCCAATATCCTCAGCCCTTCAAGCTTGGGCGCCAGCCGCGCGAAGCTGTTGGCATTGTCCAGCCAGCCATGCAGGGCGATCACCGGAATGCCGTCCTGCGGACCAAACAGATGAGCGGCCAGCTCGATATGGGGCAGGCTCAGTCGGACTTCTTCTACCGAGCAGGTCATGCGCGGGCTCGTTGCAGGGCAACATCGGCGTGCTCACCGTTGGCTCTGGTCGTCCAGCGGGAAAACAGCGTTGTGAGCATGCGGGCGGTGTCCTCAGGATGTTCGAGGGGGAACATATGCCCGCCCGGCACGGAAAGATACACGCCCTCGCGCATGCTTTTGACCGACAGCGCATGATGGCGCCGCACCACATCGCTGCTTTCGCCGCGCACCATCGCCAGCGGCACCCGCAACTGACGGGCAAGGCCGGGGCTGGTGTGGGGCACGCTGCGGTAGATGCTGATTTCGGTCGCGGGATCGAAGCGCAGGCGCACCCCGTCGCCATCGGCTTGCAGCCCGTGAAGCAGATACGCCTCGAAGCACTCGGGATCGAAACGCCGAAACAGCGACTTGCCGGCAAAGTACTCCCGGGCCGCCTCGACGCTGCTGAACACCTCCCGGCGCCCGAGCGTCCGGCCTGCCGGCGTGATGCGATCAATGAAACCGAAGCGCTTGGCAGCGCGAATCATCCACTGATCGAACCGCGTCAGCACTGGCGAATCCAGCATAACCACGCCCCGGTACAACTCCGGATGACGCAATGCCGCGTGATAATGCAGCACACCGCCCAGAGAATGGCCCACACCCCACACCGGTTCAGGCTGCTCGCGCACATGGTGGATCAACTCATCCACCAACTGCGGCCAGTTATCGGTCACCGGAAACAGTGGATTGTGCGCATGCTGCTCCAGATGGCGAATCTCGAACTCAGGCCCAAGCGCGGCGAATAACTTGCCGTACGTGCCCGACGGGAAGCCGTTGGCGTGAGCGAAAAACAGAAGTTGAGACATGCCGACGCACCCAGAGCAACCAGAACAAGCCGCGATTGTGCGCACCCCATGAGAGGGGCGGCAATGACCGGAACTGCCATCGATGAGGCCACTCCGGTCATGGGGGTGTTTATCTGGGTGGGTGGCAGCGCCACGGCAGAGACGCGGAGCGTCTGAGGCGGCATTACCACGCGGAGCGTGGGAACGATCAAGCGTTAGACCTCAGAAAATACAGGTGCCCGAGCTGGCCCCTTCCCGGCTAAAGCCGGTCCCACTAACAGCAGCGCGTGCAGTCAGTGGGCATAGCGGTGACTCCGACCGTAGGACCGGCTTCAGCCGGGAAGCCCTTGATCTGCAGTTGATCTGATTTTGATCTTCGTACACAAAAGGCCCAAGCACCGCCAATCGCGACTTGGGTGCAGGCTGAACGCAGGTCTCGCGGAGTGGGCCGAGCCGCATGGATGCGGCGAGAGCTGCCCCCCGCCATGGATGGCGGATGGCAGCGGGCCCACGGAGCGAGACCGGAGTGAAGGTACTCCTACGAAGGAGGAGCCCAACCAGGAGCAAGCACCCTTGGTTACTTGGGGATGGTGCGACTTTCGACTTTTCCAAGTAACTCGCCGAAGGCGAAACAGTCTGCCCCCAGGCAGACGCTCTTGATCCTGGCCTAAAGCGCCTCAACGATCAGCGAGACGGCGGCTGCTCCCCATGCGGCACCACCGCCACCGTCAACCGGGAAATACAACAGGCCTTACCATCCTCCGTCGTCAGACGAATATCCCAGACATGCGTCGTGCGCCCGATATGCACCGGGTGCGCCACCGCCGTCACACGCCCACTGCGCACGCCCCGCAAATGGTTCGCGTTGACCTCAATCCCCACACAAAAAAACCGATCGGTATCAATCACCAGATAACTGGCCGTAGAACCCACCGTCTCCGCCAGCACCACCGAAGCGCCGCCGTGCAACAAACCGTAAGGCTGATGAGTACGCCCATCCACCGCCATGCTCGCCGTCAAAGACAGATCGTCAACCGCCTCAAACCGAATATCCAGCACCTCACCGATGGTGTTCTTCTGCTTCGCATTCAGCGCGTCGAGGTCCGGGGGCCTACGCCATACACTCATGGTTCTTCCTTGTTATTGGAGGGTTTGCACGACTTCTCTCATTCAACGGCGGGGAGCGCAGAAAACGCCCACCGCTCCATCATTCAGCATGTCGAACATCCACCAGTTCCATCGCGCCAGCAAGGGGCAAATCCGCCTCAAGCTGAGCCAGACTGGCGGTGTGCATCGGTTGCGCCTCCTGCAAAGAGCCATGCACCGCCAGCCCGATCAACGCGCCCACCAAAGGTTGATGACTGACCAGCAACACATTCTCGTCGCTGTACGCCTCCAACTGATCGAGGACCTTGTGCGGATTGCTCTCGGGCGTCAGCCACGGCACGGTCACGATGGGATCGGTAAACCCGAGCACCTGACGGACCAGCTCAGCGGTCTGCCGGGCACGCACATACGGACTGGCGATGATCTGCTGCAGCGGTTGACCCATCAAGTGAGCGGCACTGCGCAAGACCTCTTCCCGACCCTTGGCGGTCAACTCTCTGTCGGCGTCCGTGCGGGCCTGAGGTTTCGCCTCGCCGTGGCGCAGAATCCACACTTTCACAGTTTCGGCTCCTCGCCAGGCGCAGCAGGCGGCGTGACCGGTGCAGATGGCGATGTGTCGGCAGCCGCGTGCGACGTGTCAGAAACCACCGGCGGCGTTTCGGAAACCGGTTGCGTCGCCGCGGGAACCGGCTGCGGAGTAGCAGGCGCCGGTGGCGGCGTGGCTGGAGCAGGCTGCGGAGCAGAAGGCGCCGTTTGCGGAGTGACGGCTACAACATGCGGCGCCTCCCCCTCAGGCGCACGCGGCGTTGGCCAATCGGCGAATGGCCATGGCTTTTGATCAGTATGGAAGGTGCCGAAGCGACCGATCTGCGCCAGGTACTGGCTCAGACTGTCGCCGAACGACATCACGGCAAGGCTCGGCGCGCCATTGAACAGGCGGTAAACCAGCTGCACCAGGACAGCCACCCCCAGCACCACCTGCGCCACTTGCCAGACCAGCACAAACACCGCCATCCAAAGGATGCGCAGCAGGATCGATTCGTGTTGCTTGAGTTTTGATTCGTTCAAGAGCTTCTCCGTGTGGGATCAGTTGAAACCACTGGTTGAAATGAAATCGACGTCGGTCTTGGGCTCGGCGCGCATCAGCAACTCAATGACCTGCTCCAGCGTGCGGCCCTCGAACAGAATGGCGTGAAGCCCGGCCACCAGCGGCATGTACACCTGCAATTCCTGCGCCTTGGCCTTGAGCACCTTGAGCGTATTGACGCCCTCCGCAACTTCACCCAGTCGGGTCACCGCCTCGTCCAGGCTCAGGCCCTGCCCCAAGGCAAAACCGACCTGATAATTGCGGCTTTTGGGCGAGGAACAGGTGACGATCAGATCGCCAACCCCGGCCAGGCCCAGGAAGGTCATGGGATTGGCGCCCTGACTGACCGCGAAACGGGTCATCTCCGCCAGCGCGCGAGTGATCAGCATGCTCTTGGTGTTCTCGCCCATGTTCAGCGCGACCGCCATGCCGGCAATGATGGCGTAGACGTTTTTCAGCGCGCCGCCCAGCTCCACGCCAAAACGGTCGGCGCTGGCGTACACGCGGAAGGTGCGGCCATGCAGTGCAGCCTGAACCTGCTGACAAAGGTCCTCATCTTCGCTGGCGACAACCGTGGCGGTCAGGGCGTGCTCGGCGATTTCGCGGGCGAGGTTGGGGCCGGACAGCACGCCGATCCGCGCAGCAGGCGCGATGTCCTGAAGGATCTCGCTCATGAGTTTGAAGGTGTCGGCCTCAATGCCCTTGGTCAGGCTGACCAGCATCTTGCCGGCGAGCAGGTCGACGTGCGGGGTCAGTACGCCACGCAGCGCACTGGACGGCAGTGCAACGAAGACCAGTTGACTGTGCTGCAAGGTGGCGTGCAGGTCGGTGACCGCCTCGACGCCTTCGAGCACCTTGATGCCTTTGAGGTAGCGCGGGTTCTCGCGATTGACGCGGATCGCCTCGGCCTGCTCCGGATCGCGCATCCACTGCGTCACCCGATGACCGTTGCCGGCCAACAGATTGGCCACTGCGGTCCCGAAACTGCCGCCGCCAAGGACCGCTATTGGTTGCTGCTGGGTCATAAAACAATCCATTCAGGGCCATCACATCTGGCGATGCGGGCATTATACGGAGCGCCAGGCTCGCGGCCAGCGGCAAAAGGTGCCCCACGCACTTATAGCCGATCCCCCACTCTTGCCGAGGAAATTGCCCACCGCTCGGTTAAGATGCACCCCCGAGATGAAAATTCCTCAACGTCGCCGATGAGCTATCGTCAGGTCGCTCCCGAAGAGATCCGTCACATGACACCAAGCGTCCACTTGCCGTGCCCCGTAAGGCTTCGCCATGCCTGAACATCGGCAAACCCTCCGGCCCCAGACAGCCGGAAACGCCTCGTGACGGCTCAGCGCGGCTGGAACATCAGCACCCGCACGCAGATCCTCAGCCTCGGTCCGGCGTTACTGCTGACCCTGCTGCTGATCAGCTTCTTCACCGTGGTGCGCATTCAAGACCTGCGCCAGGAGCTCAATCACACTGGGCAGCTTATCGCCAACCAGTTGGCGCCGGCAGCGGAGTACGGCGTCATCGTCGGCAATAACGCCATGCTTGAAAACCTCATGAACGCGACGATGAACACGCCCCATGTGCGTTTTCTCGAAGTGCGCAACAGCGCCGGCAAGGTGCTGGTTCATGTCGAACCCGCCGAGGAACAAGGGCACTCGCGGCAGATGGAAGTGTTCCAGGCACCCATCCGCCTGCAGCCAGACAGGTCCGCGCAGCTGTCAGGAAATGCCGACGAAGTCGGTGCCGATGAAGACCCCAGCGTGCGGGTCGAAGGTTATCTGGGGCGGGTGCTGGTGGGCATGTCCAGTGACGCCTTTAATCAGCGTGAGCAGGAGATATTACTGAAGGCCGGCGTGCTGGCGATGTTCGCCCTGCTGTTTACCTACATGCTGGCGAGGCGGCTGTCGCTGAGCCTGTCCCAGCCCATCAGCGCCATGAGCGCGGCAGTAAAGGCCATCCAGCAAGGCGACTATTCTGCCCCGCTGCCCGTTGCCGATGATGCCGAGTTGGGCGATCTGGCGCGGCACATCAACAATCTGGCCCTGGGCCTTGAGAAGGCCAGCCGAGAGCAGAAGCAGGCGATGGACGCGCTCATCCGCACCCGCGAAGAAGCCGAACGTGCCAACAACGCGAAGTCCGAATTCCTGGCCATGATGAGCCACGAGTTGCGCACGCCCATGAATGGCGTGCTGGGCATGCTGCAGTTGATGGAAACCACGAAGATGACCGACGAGCAGGCCGAGTACGCCTCGCTGGCCATGGAATCCACCGAGCACCTGCTGCGCGTCATCAACGACATTCTTGATTTCTCCCGCTTCGAACGCGATGCGCTGGAACTGGAGAGCATTTCATTCAACCTCGCCGACCTGATCAGCACCTCGGTTCAGGCGTTTGCCCACAACGCACAGCAGCGCGGTCTTTCTCTGGAACTGGATTTGCCGCCTTCCATGGAGGCATTGCAGGTGATGGGCGACCCGACGCGCATTCGGCAGATTCTGGTCAACCTGATTGGCAATGCGCTGAAGTTCACCGAGTTCGGCAGCGTGCGCGTCGAGGCGGGCGTCACGCTCGCCGACCCACACCACGTTCTGTTTACCTGCGCGGTGCGCGACAGCGGCATCGGGATTTCTCCGGACCTGCTGGAATCCATGTTCGACGCGTTTCAGCAAGCAGACAACTCCATCTCCCGCCGCTATGGTGGCACCGGCCTGGGCCTGCCCATTGCGCGCAATCTGGCCGGGCGCATGGGCGGGTCGCTGCAGGCGCAGAGCAGCGAGGGGCTTGGCTCTGTCTTCCAACTGCAAATACCGCTGCAGCGGGTTCAACAGCCGGTGGTCGAGCTCGCGTCGGGCGCCGTGGGTGAATTGCCACAGAGCCGCGACGCCTGCGTGCTGCTGGTCGAGGACAACCCGGTGAACAGGACGGTGGTCGAAGCGATGCTGCGCAGCCTGGGTTTGCAGGTAAGTGTGGCGGCGGATGGCCTTGAGGCGGTGAACATGGCCAGCCGGGAAAGCTTCGCGCTGATCCTGATGGACTGCCGGCTGCCGGTCATGGACGGCTATGAGGCGACGCGCCGAATCCGACTGCTGCCGGGGCTGGGGACATTGCCCATTATTGCCCTGACCGCCAACGCCCAGCACGGCGACCGGGAGATTTGTCTGCAAGCCGGAATGAACGATTACCTGGCCAAGCCGTTCAAACGTACTGATTTACAGCAGGTTTTGCAGCGCTGGTTGACCATTAAGGCATCTGCGACTGGCGGTAAATGATAAATTGCGGCAGTCTTGTGTGCCGATTCGACCCACGCCAACGCGCGGACGAAAAATTTCAGTGCACAGGTGTACATTCATTTCACCCGTGCTGTGACTTTCACTACAACGCAATAGTCTATGAGTAGGCTGCCAGCAGAGGGATGACCCGCTGGCCAGATTGGGTAAGTAACGCCACACCCTGCCGCACAGGATTATCGAGGAGTTCGCATGACCAAACAAAACGCCTTTACCCGGGAAGATCTGCTGCGCTGCAGTCGCGGCGAGCTGTTCGGCCCAGGTAACGCGCAATTGCCCGCCCCCAACATGCTGATGGTTGATCGGATCACTCACATCAGTGAAGAAGGCGGCAAGTACGGAAAAGGTGAATTGGTCGCCGAACTCGATATCACCCCGGACCTGTGGTTCTTCGCTTGTCACTTCGAAGGTGACCCGGTGATGCCAGGTTGCCTGGGCCTTGATGCCATGTGGCAACTGGTTGGCTTTTTCCTGGGCTGGCAAGGTCTGCCGGGCCGCGGTCGCGCACTGGGCTCGGGCGAAGTGAAATTCTTCGGTCAGGTCCTGCCGACCGCCAAGAAGGTCACCTATAACATCCAAATCAAGCGTGTCCTCAAAGGCAAGCTGAACCTGGCGATTGCCGACGGTTCGGTCAGCGTGGACGGCCGTGAAATCTATACCGCTGAAGGCCTGCGTGTCGGCGTCTTCACCTCCACTGAAAATTTCTAAGGGTATTCGCATGCGCCGCGTCGTTATCACTGGTCTGGGCATTGTTTCCTGCTTGGGCAATGACAAAGACACCGTCTCCGCCAACTTGCGTGCAAGTCGCCCTGGCATCCGTTTCAATCCGGAATATGCCGAAATGGGTCTGCGCAGCCAGGTTTCCGGCTCCATTGACCTCAATCTCGAAGAGCTGATCGATCGCAAGATCTTCCGCTTTGTGGGCCACGCCGCGGCGTACGCCTACCTGGCGATGAAAGACGCTGTCACCGATTCCGGTCTGACCGAAGAGCAGGTTTCCAACCCGCGTACCGGTCTGATCGCAGGCTCCGGCGGCGCATCGACGCTGAACCAGATGGAAGCGCTGGACATCCTGCGCGAGAAGGGCGTCAAGCGCGTCGGCCCGTACCGCGTGACCCGCACCATGAGCAGCACGGTGTCGGCATGTCTGGCGACGCCATTCAAGATCAAGGGCCTGAACTACTCCATCGCTTCTGCCTGCGCCACCAGTGCTCACTGCATCGGTACCGCCATGGAACAGATTCAGATGGGCAAGCAGGACATCGTGTTTGCCGGCGGTGGCGAAGAGGAGCACTGGAGCCAGTCGTTCCTGTTCGACGCCATGGGCGCGCTGTCGAGCAAACGCAACGACACGCCTGAACAGGCTTCCCGTGCCTATGACGCTGACCGCGACGGTTTCGTCATCGCCGGCGGCGGCGGCATGGTCGTGGTCGAGGAGCTGGAGCACGCTCTGGCCCGTGGCGCGAAGATCTACGCCGAACTGGTTGGCTACGGTGCAACCTCCGACGGTTATGACATGGTCGCACCAAGCGGCGAAGGCGCCATCCGCTGCATGCAGCAGGCGCTGTCCACCGTTGATGGCACCATCGACTACCTGAACACCCACGGCACTTCCACTCCGGTCGGCGATGCCAAGGAAATGGAAGGCGTGCGCGAAGTGTTCGGCGACAAGGCGCCTGCGATCAGCTCCACCAAGAGCCTGTCGGGTCACTCCCTGGGCGCCGCCGGCGTTCACGAAGCGATCTACTGCATGCTGATGATGGAAGGCAACTTCATGGCCGGTTCGGCGAACATCGACGAGCTGGACCCAGCCGTTGCCGACATGCCGATCCTGACCAAGACCCGCGAAAACACCGAGCTGAATCTGGTGATGAGCAACAGCTTCGGCTTTGGCGGCACCAACGCCACGCTGGTGATGAAGCGCTGGACTGGCAAGTAATCTGGTCAGTTACAGACAAAAAAAGGCGCCCTTCGGGGCGCCTTTTTTGTGGGCGGGTGAAATGCATCGGCTCGGATCCGATTTTTGTAGGACCGGCTTCAGCCGGGAATGCGTCGGGCGTCACGCCGCAAAATTGATGACGACCACACCGGCCGCTTCCCGGCTGAATCCGGTCCCACAAAAGCACCGCGTGCATTCATTGGGATTGATGGCGGCCAAACCGGCCGCTTCCCGGCTAAAGCCGGTCCTACGAAAGCACCGCGTGCATTCCATGGAACCGGCGTCCGGTATCACACCGAAAACGCTGCGACCATTCCGTTGAGGTCTGTCGCCAGTCGGAACAGCTCTTGGCTGGCGGTGCTGGTCTGGTTCCGGCGGACTGCGCCAGGCTGGCCTGCTCGGCAACCGAGCGGATCACGTCCAGCACCTTGCTGATGCCATGGCCTGCACCTGCTCGCCGGCGTCGGTCACGTCTTCGGCCAGATGAGCAGAGAGCAGTTGCTCGTGATGTAGGCTTACTGATGATGCTCTGTAGGATGAGTCCCGGTGTCCTTCGTAAGAATTCATTACAGAGCATGTAGCACTGCCGTCCCAGCCATGTGCGCGAGTGGTCTGTATCCTATGTCCCACGTACCGAGAGAGAGCGCCATCATGCTGACCATCATTCCCCGCGCCGAAGACGTTGAAGGCCAACCGATCCTGCGCCCCCTCCCCGCTGCGCAATGCCGAAGCGTGGGGCCTTTCGTTTTTTTCGATCACATGCTGGAAACCACCTACGCCCCCGGCACCGGCATGGACATCCGCCAGCACCCGCACATTGGCCTGTCGACGCTGACCTACCTCTTCGAAGGCGAAATCCGACACAAGGACAGCCTCGGCAGCGATCAGCACGTCAGACCCGGCGAGGTCAGCTGGATGACCGCCGGCGGCGCCATCGCCCACATCGAGCGCACACCCGACGCCCTTCACGTCAGCGGCTCGCGCCTGCATGGCCTGCAAGTCTGGCTGGCGTCGCCCAAGGCCCATGAGCAAGGCGAAGGTCATTACAGCCATCACCCCGTCGACACACTGCCGGTCAGCGACGGCATGGGCATTCGTATCCGCCTGATTGCGGGCGAAGGCTTTTGCCTTAAGTCGCCGGTGCCGGTGTTGTCACCCACGCTCTACGCTGAACTGAACCTGCAGACCGCCACGACGCTGCGAATCCCGGCCGAGCACGAACAGCGCGCGCTGTACGTCATCGAAGGCGACCTGCTGCTGGATGGCGAGCCGGTGCAGGCGCGCAGTCTGGTGGTGCTGGATGCAGGCATCGAGCCGATGCTTTGTGCGCAAAGCGAATGCCACGCGGTGCTGATCGGCGGTGCGCCCCTGGATGGCCCGAGAAAGATGAACTGGAATTTCGTGGCCAGTGACCCGGCGCTGATTGACCAGGCCAGAGCGAAATGGGCGGCCGGGGAATGGCCGACTGTGCCGGGGGAAGTGGAGCGGATTGAATTGCCAGTGCCGCGAAGATAGCCGCACGGTCGCACATCCTGCAGGAGCCGGCTTGCTGGCGAACCTTTCAGGCGAGGTAACTGCTGACAGTGGAAATTCAAGCGAGTCAGCAGTCACCTGCTTCACATGATCATCCCGCGAACACTTCGTCCAGCAGGTTGTGCATGGAGGTAAACGCACGCTTGGAAACGGTCGGGTTGTACATCTGCACGCCCGGGTTGTTGGCGTGCGGGTCGGTGAACGAATGGAACGCCCCGCCGTAGCTCAGCAATTGCCAGTCGACGTTGGCAGCATTCATCTCGGCTTCAAACGCCGGCAGTTGCTCTTTCGGCACCAGAGGGTCGGACGCGCCGTGCATCACCAGCACTTTGCCCTTGATGTTGTTGGCGTCAGCCGGGTTCGGCGTGTCGAGCGTGCCATGGAAGGACACCGCAGCTTTCAACCGCGCACCGGTGCGCGCCAATTCCAGTGCGCAGCAACCGCCGAAGCAGAAGCCAAACACGGCCAGTCGGGACGTGTCGACGGCGGCAATGGTCTGCGCAGTCAGTTGATCCAGTGCGGCCTGCATGCGCGTGTTCAACAGCACGCGATCATTCTTCAACGGCATCATGGCAGCCGCCGCTTCATCACCATTGGTCGGACGCACTTGCTGGCCGTAGAGATCGGCCAGCAAGACCACATAGCCCTTCGCAGCCACATCCTTGGCAATCTGCTCGGCGTCTTCGCTGACACCCATCCAGTTAGGCGCCATCACCAGACCCGGTGCGGCCTGACCGCCTTCACTGAAGGCCAGACGACTCTCGTAGCTCACGCCATCGATTTCATACACGACGGACTGCACGGTCACATTGCTCATAGCGAACTCCTGCTGATAAGGATGGAGGGAGATTAAATGACAAAACCCGCCGGAGCGGGTTCTGCCGTAACGCGGATGTTAAACCGAGAGCTCGACCAACAACTTGTTCAAACGGCGCACGTAGGCAGCCGGGTCTTTCAAGCTGTCGCCGGCCGCCAGCGCAGCCTGGTCGAACAGGATGTGCGACAGGTCTCCGAAGCGGTCTTCACTCTGCTCGTTGTCCAGTTTGTCGATCAGCGGGTGCGACGGGTTGAATTCAAAGATCGGCTTGGATTCAGGCACCTTCTGACCGCTCGCTTCGAGGATCTGGCGCATTTGCATGCCCAGGTCCTGCTCGCCAATCGCCAGAATCGCCGGCGAATCGGTCAGACGGTGGGAGACGCGCACTTCACTGACGGCATCACCCAGCGCTGTTTTCAGGCGCTCGATCAGGCCTTCCTTGTCTTTGGCGATTTCTTCCTGGGCTTTCTTGTCCTCTTCGGAGTCAAGCTTGCCCAAGTCCAGGTCGCCGCGTGCGACGTCGACGAAACCCTTGCCGTCGAAGTCGCTCAGGTAGCTCATCAGCCACTCGTCGATACGGTCGGTCAGCAGCAGCACTTCAATGCCTTTCTTGCGGAAGACTTCCAGGTGCGGGCTGTTCTTGACCTGCGCGTAGCTTTCGCCGGTGAGGAAGTAGATCTTGTCCTGCCCTTCCTTGGCGCGCGACAGGTAGTCGGCCAGGGAAACGCTCTGCTCGCCGCTGTCGTCGGAAGTCGATGCAAAGCGCAGCAGGCCGGCGATCTTCTCTTTGTTGGCGAAGTCTTCAGCCGGGCCTTCTTTGAGCACCTGACCGAAGTTTTTCCAGAAGCCTTTGTATTCTTCCGGCTGGTTTTTCGCCAGCTTCTCCAGCATGTCCAGCACGCGTTTGGTGAGCGCCGACTTCATCGAATCGATGATCGGGTCTTTCTGCAGGATTTCACGGGACACGTTCAGCGACAGGTCGTTGGAGTCAACCACGCCCTTGGTGAAGCGCAGGTACAGCGGGAGGAACGATTCGGCCTGGTCCATGACGAACACACGCTGCACGTACAGCTTCAAACCGCGAGGTGCTTCGCGCTGATACAGATCGAATGGCGCGCGGGCCGGTACGTACAGCAGCGAGCTGTATTCCAGCTTGCCTTCGACCTTGTTGTGGCTCCAGCTCAGCGGGTTTTCGAAATCGTGGGCGATGTGCTTGTAGAATTCCTGGTATTCCTCGTCCTTGACCTCGGCACGTGGACGGGTCCACAGCGCGCTGGCGCGGTTGACGGTTTCCCACTCTTCAACAGCCTCGGCATCACCTTCGACCGGCGCCTGTTCTTTCGGCAACTCGATCGGCAGCGCGATGTGGTCGGAGTACTTCTTGATGATGTTGCGCAGGCGATAGCCGTCCGCGAACTCGTCTTCAGCGCTCTTGAGGTGCAGCACGATGCGCGTACCGCGATCGGCTTTCTCGACGTTAGCGACTTCGAATTCGCCCTCGCCTTTCGAGGACCAGTGCACACCTTCGCTGGCGGGCGCACCGGCGCGACGGGTGAACACTTCGACCTGATCGGCGACAATGAATGCCGAGTAGAAACCGACGCCGAACTGACCGATCAGGTGGGAATCTTTCTTCTGATCACCGGACAGGTTCTTCATGAAGTCGGCGGTGCCGGACTTGGCGATGGTGCCCAAGTGAGTGATGACATCTTCGCGGCTCATGCCGATGCCGTTGTCTTCCAGGGTAACGGTCTTGGCGTCTTTGTCGAAGCTGACACGGATCTTCAGCTCGGCGCCGCCTTCCAGCAGCTCAGGCTTGGACAGTGCCTCGAAACGCAGCTTGTCCACCGCGTCGGAGGCGTTGGAGATCAGCTCGCGAAGGAAAATTTCCTTGTTCGAGTACAGCGAATGGATCATGAGGTGCAGCAGCTGCTTCACCTCGGTCTGGAAGCCCAGGGTCTCTTTTTGAGTTTCCACACTCATGGTCATCAAACTCCAATCAGTCCACACAAATAGGGGTAGCTGCGCGAAACGCCGAGGGCGGTTCCGAGCAACGGGTTGTCAACAAGGTGGGGGCTGGAGAGACGATTTCAAGGGACAGGCGTGCTGTCGGTGAAGAATCTTCACCCTTGGAAACTCTTCTGATTGCAGATCGTTGATCTGACGAGGGCAGATTAACGATTCATCGCCTCCGCTCGGCTGAGTGGTTACACCGCTGAGACGCTGACGTATTAATCCCGCCGGAACACGGAACTAACCTTATAACCCAATGCTCGAAGGCACGTTGATGACCAATAAGGAGAAACACCCCATGCGTAAATCTTTAGCTATTGCCCTGATGCTTTCTGCCACTCTGGGCCTCGCCGCCTGTGACAAAAAATCCGAAGATAAACAGCAAGATGCAAACAAGGCTGCCGAGCAGTCGCAAGAATCGATGCAAAAAGCGCAAGACAAAGTGAACGACGCTGCCAAAGAAAGTCAGGAAGCCGCTCAAAAGAACGCTGAAGCCGCTCAAGAGCGCGCTAAAGAAGCGAACCAGGCAGCACCTGCAACTAAGCAGTAAGTTTCCAGAGTTTCAAAAAACAAAGCCCGCATTTAGCGGGCTTTGTTTTGCGTATCAAATAATCAGCTCTGCTTCACAATGATCGGCGCATTGATCCCACCGCGCGCCGACCTCCCCCTCAGGCCAGCGCTTCGCTGCGCTTGCCCAGCATGCGATCCACCACAAACGCGACGAACAGCGTGATCAGCGACGGGATCAGCCAGGCCAGGCCTTGCTCGCTCAACGGCAGATGAGCCAGCGCATCCGGCAGGTGCACACCCAGCGCAGAACCCTTGACCGCATCCACCGCACCGATCAGGAACGCCACCAGCATGACCGGCGCGACGATCCGCCCCTGCTCATGCCAGAAACCCTTGCAGAAGCTCAACGCCACCAGCGCAATGCACGGCGGGTAGATGGCGGTCAGCACCGGGATCGAGAACTGAATCAGCTTGGTCAGGCCGAGGTTGGACACCAGCAGCGAAAACGCCGCCAGCAGAATCACCAGCGTCTTGTAGGACAGCGGTAGCACGCGGCTGAAGTACTCGGCGCAGGCGCAGGTCAGACCGACCGCGGTCACCAGGCAGGCCAGCGAGATCAGCACAGCGAGGAAGCTGCTGCCCAGGGTGCCGAAGGTGTGCTGGACGTAGGCGTGCAAGACGGCGGCGCCATTGGTGGCACCGGCGGCAACAGCGTGGCTGTCGGAGCCCAGACGGAACAGGCTGATGTAGACCAGCGCCAGACCGACGCCCGCGATCAGGCCGGCGATGATGGCGTAGCGGGTGATCAATCGGGGGGACTCGACACCGCGCGAGCGAATCGCGTTGACGATGACGATGCCGAAAACCAGCGCGCCCAGGGTGTCCATGGTCAGGTAGCCGTTGATGAACCCTTGGGAAAACGGCGCCGCGACATAGGCAGGTTCGGCAATGCCGACCTCCCCCGCTGGCAGGACAAACGCGGCGATGCCGAGGATGGCCAGGGCGATGATCTTCAGCGGCGCGAGGAACCGGCCCACGGTGTCGAGCAATCGACCCGGATAAAGGGAGATCCAGAACACCAGCACGAAATAAACCAGGCTGTAGAGGAACAGCGCGATCGGGCTTTCACCGGTCAGCGGCGCCAGGCCGACTTCAAACGACACCGTTGCCGTGCGCGGCGTGGCGAACAATGGGCCAACGGACAGGTAGCAAACGGCGGCGAGGATGGTTCCGGCGACCTTGCCGATTGGGCTGCTCAACGCGTCCATTGCGCCGCCGACCTTGGCGAGCGCGATCACGGTCACCACCGGAAGGCCAACCGCCGTGACCAGAAAGCCCAAGGCCGCCATCCACACGTGGGGGCCAGCCTGGAGGCCTACGATCGGGGGGAAGATGATATTGCCAGCGCCCACGAACAGCGCAAACGTCATGAAACCCAGTGCCAGAATGTCCTGGCCTTTCAACACTTTCATTAAGGAAACCACACTGCTGAATCGGAATTAAGAAGAGGATTTCCCTGAGGGTGGGGGAAATGCTGCCCGCCCTTTTAAGACAGACCCTGAGCGCACCGCCGCTCCTTGTGGGAGCCGACTGCACAAAACGGCGGCTAGCCTACCCTATTTGGCGCACCGATACAGGGCGGCGCGACCGCTGCATGCACGTTCGTGTCGCATATCAGAAATGTCTTACAGGATCAGGGCCTTCGATCGCCGCCCAGAGCATCGGGTCAGGCCTCTGCACGGTCCATTGTAGGAGCGCGCTTGCCCGCGAAACGCGCTGGGTCATCCAACGGGTGTGATGCTGACCCTCCGCGTTCGCCAGCAAGCCGGCTAATACGGGTTTTTAGAGCGGCTGGACTTAGCGCCAACATTGAAATCGCCTGCCCACTTGCAAATGCCAGAAACACAAAAGCCACCCGAAGGTGGCTTTTGCTGATCAGGCAGTGAGACGAGGGCGATTAAGCCTTCTTCACTTCCCAACCGGTCAGCTCAGCCAGGGCTTTGCCGATGTCTGCCAGCGAACGCACGGTTTTCACGCCTGCGTCTTCCAGTGCTGCGAACTTCTCGTCTGCAGTACCTTTACCGCCGGAGATGATTGCGCCCGCATGGCCCATGCGCTTGCCTGCAGGGGCAGTCACACCAGCGATGTAGGAAACAACCGGCTTGGTCACGTGTGCCTTGATGTAGGCAGCCGCTTCTTCTTCAGCCGAGCCGCCGATCTCGCCGATCATGACGATCGCTTCGGTCTTCGGGTCTTCCTGGAACAGCTTCAGGATGTCGATGAAGTTCGAACCCGGGATCGGGTCACCACCGATACCGACACAGGTCGACTGACCGAAACCGGCGTCAGTGGTCTGCTTCACAGCTTCGTAAGTCAGGGTGCCTGAGCGCGACACGATACCGACTTTACCTGGCAAGTGAATGTGACCTGGCATGATGCCGATCTTGCACTCGCCCGGCGTGATGACGCCAGGGCAGTTAGGGCCGATCAGGACCACGCCCAGCTCGTCGCATTTGACCTTGGCGTCCAGCATGTCCAGGGTAGGAATGCCTTCAGTGATGCAAACGATCAGCTTGATGCCGGCGAATGCTGCTTCAAGGATGGAATCCTTGCAGAACGGAGCTGGAACGTAGATGACCGAAGCGGTTGCGCCGGTTTTTTCTACTGCTTCGGACACCGTGTTGAACACGGGCAGGTTCAGGTGCGTGGTGCCGCCCTTGCCTGGGGTCACGCCGCCAACCATTTTAGTGCCGTAGGCAATGGCTTGCTCGGAGTGAAAGGTACCCTGGGAGCCGGTGAAACCCTGGCAGATAACCTTGGTGTCTTTATTGATCAGGACGCTCATTATTTGCCCTCCGCAGCTTTGACGACTTGTTGAGCAGCGTCGGTCAGGCTGGTCGCTGCGATGATGTTCAAGCCGCTTTCTGCCAATACTTTAGCGCCCAGCTCAGCGTTGTTGCCTTCAAGGCGAACAACAACCGGGATTTTCACGCCGACTTCTTTCACGGCGCCAATGATGCCTTCGGCAATCATGTCGCAACGAACGATGCCGCCGAAGATGTTGACCAGTACTGCAGCGACATTGGTGTCGGACAGGATGATCTTGAACGCTTCGGTAACGCGTTCTTTAGTTGCGCCGCCGCCAACGTCGAGGAAGTTGGCTGGCTTGCCGCCATGCAGGTTGACGATGTCCATGGTGCCCATGGCCAGGCCAGCACCGTTGACCATGCAGCCAATGTTGCCTTCCAGTGCCACGTAGTTCAGTTCGAACTTGGCAGCGTGGGCTTCACGTGGGTCATCTTGCGATGGGTCGTGGAAAGCCTTCAGCTTTGGCTGACGGTACATGGCGTTGGCGTCGATGTTGATCTTGGCGTCGAGGCAGTGCAGATCGCCGTCAGCCTTGATCACCAGCGGGTTCACTTCCAGCAGGGCCAGGTCGTGGTCCTGGAACAGCTTGGCCAGACCGGTGAAGATCTTGGCGAACTGAGTGACCTGCTTGCCTTCCAGACCCAGCTGGAATGCCAGATCGCGACCCTGGAATGGCTGAGCGCCAACCAGTGGATCGATGGTGGCTTTGAGAATCTTCTCAGGCGTGTCGTGAGCGATTTTCTCGATGTCCACGCCACCTTCGGTGGAAGCCATGAACACGATACGACGGCTCGAACGATCGACTACAGCGCCCAGGTACAGCTCTTTGGCGATGTCAGTGCACGATTCGACCAGGATCTTGGTGACTGGCTGACCGTTGGCATCAGTCTGGTAGGTGACCAGACGCTTGCCCAACCACTGTTGAGCGAACGCAGCGGCGTCTTCCTTGCTGCGAACCAGCTTGACGCCGCCCGCTTTACCACGACCACCTGCGTGAACCTGGGCTTTGACGACCCACTCGGTTCCGCCGATCTTGTCGCACGCTTCTGCTGCTGCTTCCGGGGTGTCTACTGCATAGCCCTTGGATACTGGCAGGCCGTATTCAGCAAACAGCTGCTTACCCTGATACTCGTGAAGATTCATGCTTATTACCGTCTTCGTTAGGTACTGCGCATTCGGTGCTGCTCGTCAAAGCGTGCCGCACCACCTGTGACCGCTTCTCCCGGAAAACACCGGTCAGGCATCAAGCCTGCCCTGCGCTGCCGGGAGTTCGAGTCCAACGGACCTTCCGCGGTAAGCCCTGCGAGCAGGGCCTACGACGGGCGGACCGTCGTGGTTATCTTTAGCGTTTTTTCTTGTTCTGGATGTGGATGGCGCCGCCATTCACCGCCAGTGCCGCTTCGTGCAGCGCTTCGGACAGCGTCGGGTGGGAGAAGACCATCATGCCGATGTCTTCGGCACTGGTGCCGAACTCCATACCGATCGCGCCCTGCTGTACCAGCTCTGCAGCGCCAGGACCAATGACGTGTACACCCAGTACACGGTCGGTCTTGGCATCAGCGATGACCTTGACGAAACCGCCGGTGTCATTCGCCGCCATTGCACGGCCGCTGGCCGCGAACGGGAACTGACCGACGTTGACTTCAACGCCTTCAGCCTTCAGCGTCTGCTCGGTTTTACCGACCCAGGCGATTTCCGGGTGGGTGTAGATAACCGACGGAACCAGGTCGTAGTTCATCTGGGTCTTGTGACCCTTGATGCGCTCGACAACCATGATGCCTTCTTCGGACGCCTTGTGCGCCAGCATCAGACCACGAACCACGTCACCGATCGCGTACACGCCAGGAACGCTGGTCTCACACTGCTCGTTGACGAAGATGAAACCGCGCTCGTCGATGTCGACGCCGCTGTCGGCAGCCAGCAGCTCGGTGGTCACCGGGCGACGGCCAACGGCCACGATCACGCGGTCGAACGTGATGTTCTGCTCGCCGTCCTTGTCGGTGTAGGTCACCACGACTTCGTCGCCATTGACCTTGGAACCGGTGACGCGTGCGCCGAGCTTGATGTCCAGACCCTGCTTCATGAAGGTCTTCTGCGCTTCCTTGGCGACGGCTTCGTCAGCGGCAGGCAGGAATTTCTCCAGCGCTTCGAGGACCGTGACCTTGGCACCCAGGCGAGCCCAGACCGAACCCAGTTCCAGACCGATAACGCCGGCGCCGATGACGCACAGGCGCTCAGGCACGGCCGGGAATTCCAGGGCACCTGTCGAATCGACGATGGTGACCTGATTGACCGGAGCCGGCGGAATGTCGATCGGACGCGAACCGGACGCCAGAATGATGTTTTCGGCTTCGATGACTTCGGTGGTGCCGTCAGGCTTGGTCAGCTCGACTTTCTTGCCGGCCAGCAGCTTGCCGTGGCCTTGCAGGCAGGTCACGCCGTTGGCCTTGAACAGGCTGGCAACGCCGCCGGTCAGGCCTTTGACGATCTGCGCCTTGCGGCCGATCATCGCAGCAATGTCCATTTTCAGGTCGCTGACGGAGATACCGTGAACGCCGAACTGGTTCTTGGCTTCGTAGAATTTCCAGGAGCTGTCCAGCAGCGCCTTGGAAGGGATGCAGCCCACGTTCAGGCAGGTACCGCCGAGGGCCAGCTTGCCCTCTTTATCCTGATACTTCTCGATGCAGGCAGTCGTGAGACCGAGTTGAGCGGCCTTGATAGCGGCCACATAGCCGCCAGGGCCAGCGCCAATCACTACCACGTCGAATTTCTGGGACATAGAAAAGAGTTCCTCTTTAGCTGCGAGCTTTAAGCCACAAGCTGCAAGCTGATCCGTGATGCTTTACAGACGAGTTGCAGCCTGCTCATTAGGATGTTGCGACGACCCAAGCGTCGGCGCCAGGCTGCTGTAACTTGCAGCTTGGCGCTTGCGGCTTGCAGCTGTCCTTGAATCAGATGTCCAGCAACAGACGCGCCGGGTCTTCCAGCAGGTTCTTGATGGTCACCAGGAACGTCACGGCTTCTTTACCGTCGATCAGGCGGTGATCGTAGGACAGCGCCAGATACATCATCGGACGGATGACGACCTGACCGTTGATCGCCATAGGACGCTGCAGAATGTTGTGCATGCCCAGGATGGCCGCTTGCGGCGGGTTGACGATCGGGGTCGACATCATCGAACCGAAAGTACCACCGTTGGTGATAGTGAAGGTACCGCCAGTCATCTCGTCGATGGACAGTTTACCGTCACGGGCTTTCTTGCCGAAGGTGGCGATGCCGCCTTCGATTTCAGCCAGGCTCATGTGCTCGGCGTTGCGCAGCACCGGAACCACCAGACCGCGATCGCTCGACACGGCAACGCCGACGTCGGCATAACCGTGGTAGACGATGTCAGTGCCGTCGATCGAGGCGTTGACGGCCGGATAGCGTTTCAGCGCTTCGGTCGCGGCCTTCACGAAGAAGGACATGAAGCCCAGGCGTACGCCGTTGTGGGACTTCTCGAACAGGTCCTTGTACTTCGAGCGCAGCGCCATGACTTCGGTCATGTCGACTTCGTTGAAAGTGGTCAGCATCGCCATGTTCGACTGAGCTTCTACCAGACGCTCGGCCACTTTGGCGCGCAGACGGGTCATCGGCACACGCTTCTCGGTGCGGTCGCCAACGGCAGCCACAGGAGCAGCAGCGGCAGGCTTGGCGGCAGGTGCAGCGGCCGGAGCGGATTTCTTCGCTTCGATGGCAGCAACCACGTCTTCCTTGGTCACGCGGCCGTCTTTGCCAGTGCCTTTGACGCTGGACAGGTTGATGCCGTTTTCTTCAGCCAGCTTGCGGGCAGCCGGAGCGCCGATGGCGTCTTCGTCACCGGCAGCGGCGGCAGGTGCAGGTGCTGCGGCAGCCGGGGCCGGTGCAGCAGCGGCTGGGGCAGCAGCAGCGCCGCCCGCTTCGATCGAGCCCAGCAACTGGTTCGACAGGACAGTAGCGCCCTCTTCGGCAACGATTGCGCCCAGCACGCCGTCAGCTTCGGCCAACACTTCCAGAACGACTTTGTCGGTTTCGATATCAACGATCAGGTCGTCACGCTTGACGGCGTCGCCCGGTTTCTTGTGCCAGGTGGCAACGGTGCCGTCGGCAACGGATTCCGGGAAAGAGGGGGCTTTGATCTCAATAGCCATTATCTGTAATTCCTTTAATTCGGTTTCTAGTGCGCGAAGGCGTTAAACGGAGAACGCGTCTTTCAGCAGTTTTTCCTGCTGTTCGGCGTGCATCGAAGCGTATCCACAAGCAGGTGCAGCGGAAGCATCACGGCCGGCATACTCGAGAACGAGGTTGCGGTTGTGATTGCCAATGCTGCGGCGCAGGTGGTGCTGACTGCTGTACCAGGCGCCCTGGTTCATCGGTTCTTCCTGACACCAGACCACGTTGGTCAGGTTGGTATAAGACGCGATCGCGTCCATCAGGTCGTCTTCCGGGAACGGATAGAGCTGCTCGAGACGCACGATGGCGATGTCTTCGCGGCCTTCGGCACGGCGTTTTTCCACCAGGTCGTAGTAGACCTTGCCGCTGCACAGCACCAGACGCGTCACTTTCGCGGCATCCAGGGTGTCGATTTCCGGGATGACCGTCTGGAACGAGCCATGGGCCAGATCTTCCAGGGTCGACACGGCCAGCTTGTGGCGCAGCAACGACTTGGGCGTCAACACAATCAGCGGCTTGCGCAGCGGACGGATCACCTGACGGCGCAGCAGATGGTAGATCTGAGCCGGGGTGGTCGGTACGCAGACCTGAATGTTGTGCTCTGCACACAATTGCAGGTAACGCTCAAGACGTGCCGATGAGTGCTCCGGGCCCTGCCCTTCATAGCCATGGGGCAACAGCATGGTCAGACCGCACAGACGGCCCCACTTGTGCTCGCCGCTGGTGATGAACTGGTCGATCACGACCTGTGCACCGTTGGCGAAGTCACCGAACTGGGCTTCCCAGATCACCAGCGCATTAGGCTGAGTGGTCGAGTAACCGTATTCGAACGCCAGCACCGCTTCTTCCGACAGGAACGAGTCGTACAGGTCAAAACGAGGCTGACCGGCGTACAGGTTCTGCAGAGGCACGTAAGTGGCGCCGTCTTTCTGGTTGTGCAGCACGGCGTGGCGGTGCGAGAACGTCCCGCGACCGACGTCCTGCCCGGTGATGCGCACCTGATGGCCTTCAAACGCCAGCGTGGCGTAGGCCATGGTTTCGGCGTAGCCCCAGTTGATCGGAAGGCCACCGACTTGCATCTTCTGGCGGTCTTCGTAGATTTTCTGGACCTGACGCTGAACCACAAAACCTTCCGGCACTTCCATCAGCTTGGCCGACAGTTCCTGCAGGGTCTTGAGGTCGAAGCTGGTGTCATGACGTGCGGTCCACGCGTGACCCAGGTACGGACGCCAATCGACGAACAATTCCTTGTTCGGCTCTTTGACCAGGCTTTTGACAACGTGCATGCCGTTGTCCAGCGCGTTGCGGTACTCGTCGACCTTGGCCTGAGCGGCTTCGGCGTTGAGGATGCCGGCGGTGGCCAGAGCATCGGCGTACAGCTCACGGGTGGTGCGCTGCTTGGCGATCTGCTGGTACATCAGCGGCTGGGTGCCACTCGGCTCATCGGCTTCGTTGTGGCCGCGACGACGGTAGCAGACCAGATCGATGACCACGTCACGCTTGAACTGCATGCGGTAGTCGATCGCCAGCTGGGTCACGAACAACACGGCTTCCGGATCATCGCCATTCACATGGAGGATCGGCGCCTGAATCATCTTGGCAACGTCGGTCGCGTACTCGGTGGAGCGCGAGTCTTCCTGCTTGCTGATGGTGAAGCCGACCTGGTTGTTGATCACGATGTGGACCGTGCCGCCCGTCTTGAAGCCACGGGTCTGCGACATCTGGAAAGTTTCCAGCACCACACCTTGACCGGCGAACGCAGCGTCACCGTGGATCGAGATCGGCAGAACCTTTTCGCCAGTCTCGTCGTTACGACGGTCCTGACGGGCACGCACCGAACCTTCCACCACAGGGGAAACGATTTCCAGGTGGGACGGGTTGAACGCCATCGCCAGGTGGACTTCGCCGCCGGTGGTCATCACGTTGGACGAGAAACCCTGGTGATACTTGACGTCACCGGAGCCCAGTTCGACCTTCTTCTTGCCTTCGAACTCGTCGAACAGGTCGCGCGGGTTCTTGCCGAAGGTGTTGACCAGCACGTTGAGACGGCCACGGTGGGCCATGCCGATGACAACTTCCTTGGTGCCGTAGGAACCGGAGCGCTGAATCAGCTCGTCGAGCATCGGAATCAGGCTTTCGGCGCCTTCCAGACCGAAACGCTTGGTGCCCGGGTATTTGGTACCCAGGTACTTTTCCAGACCTTCGCCTGCCGTCACACGTTCGAGCAGATGGCTCTTGATGTCGCCGGAATAGGCAGGACGCCCACGCACGCTTTCGAGGCGCTGCATGAACCAGTTGCGCTGGTTGGAATCGACGATGTGCGTGAACTCGGCGCCGATGGTGCGGCAATATGTCTGCTGCAACGCTTCGACGGTTTCACGTAGGCTCGCTTCTTCCTTGCCGATGAACAGGTCGCCGGCACGGAATGTGGTATCGAGGTCAGCGTTGGTCAAACCGTAATGGTTGATCGACAGGTCAGCTGGCGCAGTACGCTTCCACAGACCCAGAGGATCGAGTTGCGCACCCTGATGGCCGCGCATACGGAATGCCTGGATAAGTCGCAGCACTTCAACTTGCTTCTTTTCATGCTCGCTGCTCACGCTGCCGGCAGAGACCGGTTGGGCGCGGCGCTGGTTTTTCCCCAGCAACACAAAATGATCGCGAACCGTAGAGTGCGATACATCGGTGGCAGTGCTGCCGTCAGCCGGCAACGTCTGAAAATAGGTGCGCCACTCTTCTGGCACAGCGTTAGGGTCGTGCAGGTAGAGCTCGTAGAGCTCTTCCACATAGGCAGCGTTACCACCGGAAAGGTGGGCGCTGTTCCACATGCGCTGCATCACGCTTTCTTGCATGCTTGGTCACCCTCGATTAGGGGACACCATCGGCGTCGATGCCAGCGCAAACTTGAAAAGTCCATGTGCAGCGACTTCAAGTCACTAGGAATCACGCAGATAGTCCGGGTACCAGCCCGGATGCCCCTGCTGGTTTCATTTCTTCAAAATAAGAGCTGAAGCCATACGACAACTGCTCAGGTTAAAACTACGGCGCCGGTTGAAGCCTGCGCCGTAGCGTTTACGGGTGCTGCAGTAGCGGGTGCTGCGATGTTACAGGTGCGGCAAAATCAGACACCGCTTTTGAGCAGCATGTTGCGCACGTGACCGATAGCCTTGGTTGGGTTCAGGCCTTTCGGGCAAACGTTGACGCAGTTCATGATGCCGCGGCAGCGGAACACACTGAACGGATCATCCATCGACGCCAGACGCTCTTGCGTACGGGTGTCGCGGCTGTCCGCCAGGAAACGATAGGCTTGCAGGATTGCAGCAGGACCCAGGAACTTGTCGGGGTTCCACCAGAAGGACGGGCAGGACGTCGAGCAGCACGCGCACAGGATGCACTCGTACAGGCCGTCGAGCTTTTCCCGCTCTTCCGGGGTCTGCAGGCGCTCGATGGCCGGAGCCGGCGTGTCGTTCTGCAGGAATGGCTTCACCTTCTCGTACTGCTTGTAGAAGATGCTCATGTCAACGGCGAGGTCACGGATGACCGGCAGGCCAGGCAGTGGACGCACCACCAGCTTGTTGCCCTTGACCACAGCCGACAGCGGCGTGACGCAGGCCAGGCCGTTCTTGCCGTTGATATTCATGCCATCGGAGCCGCAAACACCCTCGCGGCAAGAGCGACGATAGGAGAAACCTTCGTCCTGCTCTTTGATCAGCGCCAGCACGTCCAGCACCATCAGGTCTTTACCGTTGGTATTGACCTGAAAATCCTGCATGAACGGTGCAGCGTCCTGATCCGGGTTGTAGCGATAAACACTGACTTGCAACATATCGGCCACCCTTAGTAAGTCCGAATCATGGGTTCGAAAGTCGGAACAGTCTTCGGTGAGAAGTTCACGGCACGCTTGGCTACGCGTTTCTCACCCGGGAAGTACAGGGTGTGGCACAGCCAGTTGATGTCGTCGCGATCTTCGAAGTCTTCACGGGCGTGAGCGCCACGGGATTCCTTGCGATGCTCGGCGGCGATCGCCGTGGCCTCAGCCACTTCCAGCAGGTTTTGCAGCTCCAGCGCTTCGATCCGGGCGGTGTTGAATGCCTGGCTCTTGTCGTTGATCTTGACGTTGGCGATGCGCACGCGCAGGTCAGCCAGCTGAGCAATACCCTTCTGCATGTATTCGCCGGTACGGAACACACCGAAGTAGTTCTGCATGCAGCTTTGCAGCTCTTTGCGCAGGGTGGCGACGTCTTCGCCCTCGGTACGCGAGTTCAGCCCGTTGAGGCGAGCCAGCGCAACGTCGATGTCGGTTTCGGAAGCGCGACGGTAGTCAACGCCTTCGTTGAGCGCCTGCTCCAGGTGCAGACCGGCAGCACGACCGAACACCACCAGATCGAGCAGCGAGTTGCCACCCAGACGGTTGGCACCGTGAACCGATACGCACGCCACTTCACCGACCGCAAACAGGCCCGGGATGATGGTGTCGACGCCGGCAGCGTCCTGGGTGATCGCCTGACCATGAATGTTGGTGGCAACGCCGCCCATCATGTAGTGGCAGGTCGGTACGACAGGGATTGGCGCAACGGCTGGATCGACGTGAGCGAAGGTCTTGGACAGTTCCATGATCCCTGGCAGACGGCTGTGCAGCACTTCTTCACCGAGGTGATCGAGTTTAAGCATCACGTGGTCGCCGTCAGGACCGCAACCGTTGCCGGCAATGATCTCTTTAACCATCGAGCGAGCCACAACGTCACGACCGGCGAGGTCCTTGGCGTTTGGCGCGTAGCGCTCCATGAAACGCTCGCCATGCTTGTTGATCAGGTAACCGCCTTCACCACGGCAGCCTTCGGTGACCAGTACACCTGCGCCGGCGATGCCGGTCGGGTGGAACTGCCACATTTCGATGTCCTGCACCGGTACACCGGCACGCAACGCCATGCCTACGCCGTCGCCGGTGTTGATGAGGGCGTTGGTAGTGGAGGAATAGATGCGGCCGGCACCGCCGGTGGCCAGTACAGTCGCGTCCGCGCGAATGTACGAGGTTTCACCGGTTTCGATGCAGATGGCGATGATGCCGACGAACGCGCCGTCCTGGTTCTTCACCAGGTCAACTGCGTAGTACTCGTTGAGGAATACGGTGCCGGCTTTCAGGTTGGCCTGATACAGGGTGTGCAGCAGCGCGTGACCGGTACGGTCGGCAGCAGCACAGGTACGTGCAGCCTGACCGCCCTTGCCGAAGTCTTTCGACTGGCCGCCGAACGGACGCTGATAGATGCGGCCCTGCTCGGTACGAGAGAACGGCAGGCCCATGTGCTCGAGCTCGAACACCGCTTCCGGGCCAACGGAACACATGTATTCGATAGCGTCCTGGTCACCGATGTAGTCGGAGCCCTTGACGGTGTCGTACATGTGCCAGCGCCAGTCATCGTTCGGATCGGCCGAGGCGATTGCGCAGGTGATGCCACCCTGAGCAGAAACGGTGTGGGAGCGGGTTGGAAAGACCTTGGTGACGACAGCGGTCTTGTGGCCGCCCTGAGCCAGTTGCAGCGCGGCACGCATGCCTGCGCCGCCGCCGCCAATGATGATGGCGTCGAATGAAAGCGAATTGATATTAGCCATGGATCAGATACCCCAAAGAATCTGCACACCCCAGACGAAGTAAGCGAACATCGCAATGCCGCAGACTGCCTGGAACAGGAAACGCACCGCCGTCGCGGACTTGCCCAGCGCCATCGGCGTCAGGTAGTCGGTCGCGATGGTCCACATGCCAACCCAGGTGTGAGCCGCCAGGGCAACAAGGGCCAACAGACTGAAGATGCGCATTGCGTTATGGGAGAACAACGCGTGCCACGTGGCGTATTCGAGGCCAGGGTGCGCGATCAGGTACCCGATCAGGAAAATGAAATAAGCCGCGAGTACGACGGCGGAGACGCGCTGCGCCATCCAGTCATACAGGCCCGAACGAGAAAGGTTGGTGACGTTGGTTACCATATCCACACTCCTGCCAGAACGATCACCACCACAGACACGGCGATAACGATTTTAGAGCCCAGCTTGCCGCCTTCCAGCGTCTCGCCGATGCCCGAGTCCATGATCAGATGACGGACGCCCGCCACCAGGTGATACAGCAGCGCGGACAGAAGAGCCCAGATCACAAACTTGGCCAGCGGACTGGTCAGTCCCGCTTTCACCGACGCGAAGCCTTCCTCGGAGTCGAGCGACAGGTCCAATGCATAAAGCATGATGGCAATGCCGACGAAGAGGATGACACCGGAAATACGGTGAAGGATGGACGTGTAAGCAGTGATAGGGAGTTTGATGGTCCTTAGGTCTAGGTTTACAGGTCGTTGGCTTTTCACGGCTTTTTTTCACACTGAAGAGCCCTAACACTCAGGGCAAGTTGTTGGGAAGTGTACTGGTCAGGTACCCACTACCCAGGAAGTGACCAACCCCGTTTAATCAGGCCTGAAAGCCCCTGGCGGTCGGACGCCGAGTATAGACAGTTAGCCCGCTAATGACAACGCGCAGACCCTGCCCGAAGGGTGGATTGCTTTAGCCCTGTAATTGGCGTAAATGGCCCGTAATTTCGACGAAAACCATGGGTTAAAGCCTTCTGCTACAAGACTTTTGGCAAATTGACTTTAGAATTTATCTCACTATAGTGATGCGGGCCCTGCGTGGGGGGTCTGTCTGATGATTTGAAGCATAATTAGGAGGCCACATGGCTGATAAAAAAGCGCAGTTGATCATCGAGGGCGCAGCCCCCGTCGAGCTGCCCATTCTGACCGGCACCGTTGGTCCCGATGTTATCGACGTACGCGGCCTGACTGCCACCGGACGCTTCACATTCGACCCAGGCTTCATGTCCACCGCCTCATGCGAATCGAAGATCACCTACATCGACGGTGACAACGGCATTCTCCTGCATCGCGGCTACCCGATCGAACAGCTGGCCGAGCAATCGGACTACCTGGAAACCTGTTACCTGCTGCTGAACGGCGAGCTGCCAACCGCCGAGCAAAAAGCCGAATTTGTCGTCACCGTGAAGAATCACACCATGGTGCACGAGCAACTGAAGACCTTCTTCAACGGTTTCCGTCGCGACGCCCACCCGATGGCCGTCATGTGCGGTGTGGTCGGCGCCCTTTCGGCGTTCTACCACGACTCCCTGGACATCAATAATCCGCAGCACCGGGAAATCTCCGCGATCCGTCTGGTCGCCAAGATGCCGACCCTGGCCGCGATGGTTTACAAGTACTCCATGGGTCAACCCATGATGTACCCGCGCAACGACCTCAGCTACGCGGAAAACTTCCTGCACATGATGTTCAACACGCCGTGCGAGATCAAACCGATCAGCCCGACGCTGGCCAAGGCCATGGACCGGATCTTCATCCTCCACGCCGACCACGAACAGAACGCCTCGACCTCCACCGTGCGCATGGCAGGCTCGTCGGGCGCCAACCCGTTCGCCTGTATCGCCGCCGGTATCGCCGCACTCTGGGGCCCCGCCCACGGTGGCGCGAACGAAGCCGTGCTGACCATGCTCGATGAGATCGGCGATGTGTCCAACATCGACACCTACATCGCCAAGGCCAAGGACAAGAACGATCCGTTCAAGCTGATGGGCTTCGGTCACCGGGTTTACAAGAACCGCGACCCGCGTGCCACCGTGATGAAACAGACCTGCGACGAAGTCCTGCGCGAACTGGGCATCACCAACGACCCGCAACTCGAACTGGCCATGCGTCTCGAAGAGATCGCCCTGACCGACCCGTACTTCATCGAACGCTCGCTGTACCCGAACGTCGACTTCTACTCGGGCATCATCCTCAAGGCGATCGGTATCCCGACCAGTATGTTCACCGTGATTTTCGCCCTGGCGCGAACCGTCGGCTGGATTTCCCACTGGAAAGAAATGCTGTCAAGCCCTTACAAGATCGGCCGTCCACGCCAGCTGTACAC
Source organism: Pseudomonas sp. KU26590 (assembly GCF_026153515.1). Taxonomy (NCBI): domain Bacteria; kingdom Pseudomonadati; phylum Pseudomonadota; class Gammaproteobacteria; order Pseudomonadales; family Pseudomonadaceae; genus Pseudomonas; species Pseudomonas sp. KU26590. Next base: position 2,706,560 of record NZ_CP110644.1, on the reverse strand, counting down.
CGGCGAAGTGTCACGCGACATCGTTCCGCTGGCCGAGCGCAAGTAACTCGGAAGCACCGGCGAAGACGCAAAAAAGGCTGCCCTCGGGCAGCCTTTTTCGTTTGTCGCTTTAGCGTTGCAAGCGAACCGATCAGTTCTTCTCGGCTCGGTCCTTCAAGGCTTTGAGGGTGTTGAACGGCGCATCCACCACGAACTTGTTCGCCAACCAGGATGGCACGCTGCCGCCAGGCTCGGTGTGCACCTGATAGGTGACCTCGGTCAGGTTGTCGCCCTTGGGCACGAATTTCCAGAACCCTTCAACCTGCGCGACTCGCACAAAGCCCTTCTCGTCCGGGATGTACTTGGGATCGCCTTCCAGCTCGCGGGTCACGCTGCCATCGGCGCCCTCCACCGTCGTCACCTTGAGCACAGAGTCACGAGGAGTCACCGGCCACGGCGTGTTGAACTGGGAGTAGGTCCAGGTCTTGTCACCCTCGTGCTTGAGGATCTTCTGCAGCTTGCACTCGTGAATCCAGGAGCACGCTGCAGCCACGTCTTCCTGCAACGCTCTGAGCTTGCCGATGCCCGCTTTGATGGTCGTCACGCCTTGATAGGCCTTGTACTGCGAACCGGGCACTTCGCTGAGGGAGACTTTGATACCGTCCTCGTTCTTCGCGACTTTCCACTCCTCAGCCTGCGCTGAAGCTGCCACCCATACAGTCAGTCCCAATCCGAAAGCAATGCGGTACAGCGAACTCATAGGTTGTTCCTTATTGTTGAAGTTCAGTCGCTCCCCGGCCGCCTTACGCCACCGAGGTCATCTTTTCCCACCAGCCGATCAAACGGATCGCCTCTTCAGGATCACTGCCACATACCTCAGGATCAGCCGCAAACTGACCGCACACGGCAGGCCTTCCCGGCTGACCGAAAATCCCGCAGAGCATGTCCAGCGACAGGTGCAGGCAGCGCACACCAGCAGGTTTGCCGTCAGGCATGCCGGGAATCGGTGAGGTGATGGACGGCGCGACGCAGCAAGCGCCGCAGCCTGGACGGCATTTCATGAAGAGAACCTGTGTGGCAGTGAGCACAATGGCCGGATCTTACGCGCTAAAACACCCGTTTGAAAATCGGACGTTGTTGCACTGCCCGGCCAACATCACTGTTTAAATTTGAAATCCAGTGCAGCGCCTTCTACATCCTTGCGCGCCTCATTGCGCAGCTGCAGGTCCATTTCGTTGCTCAGCAGACGGCCTTGCATCTGGAAGTCAGGGTCGGCGTTCGCATCGGGAAACATTTTTGGCAGCAGCGGCTTGGCGCCGGAGGACTGGGCTTTGGCCTTCGACGCGGAGGTGATCACGTTCGCCGGAGGGGTCAGTTGCTTGACCATCTCCGGTGGCAGACTCAGGTCGAGGGGCACCTTGTTCAGCTTGGTGTCCTTCACCACCTGGGAGGCCGATTTGCTCTTGCTGGCCACCGGGGCACGCCGCGCGACTTCGGCGTTATCCGCTTTAACCTTGGCGGATTTGGCGTTGGCGCCTGCGGGCTTATCGTCAGCGGTTTTGGCATCGGTGACTGCTCGCGGCGCTCCAGCCGATGCCTTGCCCGACGCGACAACAGGCACGGTCGTGATATTCGGCGCAAGGGAGTGGACCGCTGGCGCGTCCGCCACAGGTTTTTCCGCCAATGCAGGCGCAGACTCAGGTGCCGAATCAGCCCCAGTGACGGGCTTGGCTGCCTTGGCAGCCTCGGCCTGCGCATCAGCACGCGCGGCTGGCGCCGAAGCGGTGGCTTTCGCCGGTGGCGTGGGCGCTTTCTCGGCATCACAGGCGCTCAGCAACACCAACAACATCACACTTAGACAACGCAGTGATTTCATAGTCTGAACGGCAGTAAGTAAGACAGGGACCATATGCTGGCCCTTTGCACGGCGGCTGACAAGTTGCTCTGTCTGCCTCCCCCGTTTGTATGGAAAGCGGGTAACCCTACGAGTTCACCAGGATTGCCCGGCATCCTGGCATAACTGCTTGGCCAGCATGCCCACCGTCATCAGCGCCCTCTCCGCTTCACGGTTCCACGGCAGCCCGCAGTTCAGGCGGATGCAGTGGTTGAACTGCTCCGTGTTACTGAAAATCAGGCCCGGCGCGATGCTGATGCCCTGCTCCAGCGCGCGCACGTGTAACTCCTGGGTATTTACCCGCCCCGGCAGACTGATCCACAGAATGAACCCCCCCGCAGGCCGACTGATCTGCGTGCCTTCGGGGAACATCTGCTGCACCGCCAGCTGAAACGCACTGAGGTTCTTGCGGTGTTCCTGGCGGATAAAGCGTAAGTGCCGGTCATAGCCGCCGTTTTCAAGGTAGGACGCCACCGCCATCTGCGTCACGCTGCACGCCGAATGCGTAGTGAAGGTCTGCAGGCGCTGGATTTCCGCCTGGTACTTGCCGGCGATCATCCAGCCGATCCGCACCCCCGGCGACAGGGTCTTGGAGAAGCTGGAGCAGTAGATGACATGGCCCAGCCGGTCGAAGGCCTTCAACGCCTTGGTCTTGTTCTGGTCGTACATCAACTCGCCGTAGATGTCGTCTTCGACGATTTGAATATCAAAGTCTGAGGCCAGCCGCAGCAAGTGTTTCTGCCGTTCTTCCGGCATGGTGCTGCCCAGCGGATTGCTCAGTCGCGAAGTCATCACCAGCGCCTTGATTGACCACTGGTTGGCGGCCAGTTGCAAGGCTTCCAGGCTGATCCCGGTGTTAGGGTCGCTGGGAATCTCAATGACTTTCAGGCCGAGCAGATCGGCCAGTTGCAGCAGGCCGTAATAGGTCGGGGATTCTGCAGCGATCAGGTCGCCCGGACTGGTCAGCACCCGCAGCGACATTTGCAGCGCATCGACGCAGCCGTGGGTGATCACCACTTCAGACGGGTCGATCACCACGCCGGCGTCGCGCATGCGAATGGCCACCTGACGGCGCAGCGGCTCGAAGCCGGGGCTGAACATGTAATTGAACGCCCGAGGGCTCTGAAAACGGGTCACCTTGGCCAGTTGCTGATGCAGCGCGCGCAGCGGCAAGTAATCGATGTGAGGGACAGCAGCGCCGAAGGCGAACACCCCTTCACGCCGCGCTTCGACCAGCACCTGTTGAATGATACTGGCGCGAGTCACCAAGCCGGGGCGCTCCACCCGCGCGATATCCGGGGTCGCCGCGGTGAGGGCCGGGGTTTGATGCACGTAGTAGCCGGACTGCGGCCGCGCGCGGATCAAGCCCTGGTCTTCGAGATTAGCGTAGGCCTGCAGGACGGTGGCATGACTGACGTTGAGCTGGGAGCTCATCTTGCGCACCGAGGGGACGCGCTCGCCGGGCTGATACACGCCCCGGCGAATGTCTTCGGCCAGTTGTTGGGCGATGCGTTGGTACAGCAACAGACTGGTCATTTCGCGTCCCTCGATCCCATGCTCTGATCATGCGTGCGGCGATCAACAGGGAAGATCACCGGAACAGTTCGGAAGTGTACGGTGACAGTTCCTGTTCCGGCTAGAGGGCGCAGTGTTTGAATAGAGATTGACTGCCTGGATGGGTTCTGTAGGAGCCGGCTCTCTGGCCAATCCGGTAGATCACGCGCCCTCTATGGCGTCTGATCAAATGCGTTCGCCAGCAAGCCGGCTCCTACAGACTGCGCGGCCGCAAAACTCTGCAAGCCCGACAAAAACACGACACTTTGAACAGCCAGGCCGGCGCTGTCATTCCTCTCAACGAGGGGCGCTGAGGTGACCCTTGTCGTCCGAGAAGACAATTTCAACACGGCGATTCTGTGCACGACCGCTTTCGGAGGTGTTTGCGTCCACCGGGTATTGGTCGCCGTAGCCTTCGACCTGAATGCGGTCTTCCTCGATGCCCAGATCAGACAGCACGTCAGCCACGGACTGTGCCCGGTCTTTCGACAGCGCGAGGTTTTCCTGAGCGTCGCCGGTACTGTCGGTATAGCCCTCGATCCGCACCACACGCTTGGGATTGAATTGCAGGAACTGCACGACCTTCAGCACGGTGCGGTTGGCGGAGCTTTTCAGTTCGGCGCGGCCGGTATCGAAGAGCATGTCGCCGAGGGTCATCACCAGCCCGCGCTCGTTCTGCTGCGTCGACAGGCTGATCACTTGATCTTCCGCCCACTTGCCCTGTTGCTGCGCACCGGCGAGCTTGGCTTCACGCAAGGCCAGTTGCAGACGCTGACGTTCCAGCTCCAGCCGCGCGAGCTTTTCCTGATTCAGCAGCAGCTTGCTGTGCTCACGGGCGATCGCGCTGTAACGACTGCTCAGGTACGCGTAATGACTGACGTCGTCAGCGCTGCCGATATAGCTCGACAGGCGCTCGGCCCGGCCCAGCAACTCGCCGGCACGGATGACGTCCTTCGGCGCGCTGCGCAGGACGTTGGTGTCTTCCCTGACCTTCTGGTAATCGGCAATGGCGCCCTGCAGCGCCTGCTCACTGCTCTGATGACCGGCACAGCCAGCAAGGCCGACACTGGCCAGCAACAGGCCGAGGCTGAGGCTTCGCCCGACGGCATTCATTGATTAGCCCCCAACTGCTTGCGCAGACGCTCGAGCCGGGTGTTGACCTGAGCCACCTGCGCTTCGCTCTTCTGGGTCAGCACACGGGCCTCGGCCAGACGCGCGTCCAGCTCGGCCTGTTCAGCCTGCATGCGTGCGTCCTTATAGGACTTGTCCGCCATGTCGGCGCGGGCCTGGGTCAGCTTTGTCTGCGCCGTCACCAGGTCCGGCTCTTCATCGGTAGCGCCGACCGCTGTGGCCTGGGCGACAGCCTGTTCGGTGAGTTTGAGTTGTTCGGTGGGCGCCGGGTCGTTGGCACAGCCGACGAGGGCGGCGAGCACGACAGCGGCGAAGACAGGCTGGATTTTCAAAAGAAAGCTCAAAACACATTCCTACTGATGGAGGGCGCTGGCGGACTGCTGCAACTGGATTTTCCACAGGTCCAGATTGCGCGTGACGGCTTCACTGGAGCGACCGGAAGCCGCCAATTCTGTCATTTTTTTCGCCAGCTGTCCGCGCAGCCATGGATCATTGCAGGCGGAGTTGAACGACAGCGCCAGATAAAAGCCCGGGCGATCGAGGGGCATGGGCTGGGTTTGCAGGTCTTTGGCGATGTTCAGCGCCTGAGTCACGGCCATCCCCGCATAGCGGCCGGCAAGGACGTACTCGACCTGCCCCGCCGCCAGTTTCTGAAAGGCCAAGGGAAGACTGGCCTGCTTCTCCAGCGTCAAGTGCGCCTTGATCGCCTCATCGAACCCAACGGTCACCCGGGTCTTTTCAGACATGGCGCCGGGATGAGCCTGCAAGTCGGCCAGCGCATTGAACGGCTGCTCATGGCCGTTGCGCGTCCACACCATGATTTCGTTCTGGGCGATGGACGGGTGGATGAAATCCAGGGATTCCAGCTCGGCGCTGTTGAGCGGCGTGTCCGCCAGCATGTCCATGCGCCCGGTGCGCACTTCTTCAAGGGCCTGGCTGCGCTTGCCGCCATACAGCAGCTCGACCTTGACGCCGATCTGTTGCGCGACCTCCTTGAGCAGGTCGGCATTGGCGCCCATCAGGTGTTTGGGGTCCTGGGGGTCGCGCCACAGGTACGGCGGCGCGTCCGGGCTGCCGGTGACGATCAGCCGGTCGCACTTGCCCGCAGACCAGGCCAGCGACGGCAGCAACAGCAACCCGCCCAGCAATGAAGCCAGCGTCTGCTTTGGCGACAACATGACAACGTCCTTTTTTGAGCCCATAAAAAAACCCGCCAGCTCCGACTGCCTGGGCGCTGGCTCATCGACTGAACGATGATTCACGCGTGCGGCAGCCCGAACGAACGGGTTCTCTTTATAAGTCAGGGAAGTGGATTAAACCAGCTTCTCCAACTCAGGGATCGCTTCGAACAGATCCGCCACGAGGCCGTAATCGGCCACCTGGAAGATCGGCGCTTCTTCGTCCTTGTTGATCGCGACGATCACCTTGGAGTCTTTCATGCCGGCCAGATGCTGGATCGCGCCGGAGATGCCGACCGCGATGTACAGCTGCGGCGCGACGATCTTGCCGGTCTGGCCGACCTGCATGTCGTTGGGCACGAAGCCTGCGTCGACGGCCGCGCGGGAAGCGCCGACCGCCGCACCCAGCTTGTCAGCCAGGGTATACAGGTGTTTGAAGTTGTCGCCGTTCTGCATGCCACGGCCGCCGGAGACGACGATCTTGGCAGCCGTCAGTTCCGGACGATCGGACTTGGCCAGCTCTTCACTGACGAAAGACGATTTGCCCGCATCATGGGCCGCGCTGACGGCTTCAATCGAAGCAGAACCGCCTTGCGCTGCCACTGCGTCGAAACCGGTGGCGCGAACAGTGATGACTTTCACCGCTGCCGACGACTGAACGGTCGAAATAGCGTTACCGGCATAGATCGGGCGCTTGAAGGTGTCAGCGCTTTCGACCGAGACGATTTCGGAAATCTGGTCGACGTCCAGGTGCGCCGCGACGCGCGGCAGGATGTTCTTGCCGTTGGAGGTTGCAGCGGCCAGCACGTGGCTGTAGGCCGAGGCCAGCTCGACAACCAGAGGGGCGACGTTTTCCGGCAGTTGGTGCTCATAGGCAGCGTTGTCGGCCACGAGGACCTTGGACACGCCTGCGATTTTTGCAGCTGCTTCGCCGACGGCAGCGACGTTCAAACCCGCGACCAGAACGTGGATATCACCACCGATTTGGGTGGCAGCGGCAACGGTATTCAGGGTGGCGGGAGCGATTGCGCCGTTTTCGTGCTCAGCGATAACCAGGGTCGTCATCAGATCACCTTCGCTTCGTTTTTCAGTTTATCAACCAGTTCAGCCACCGACTTGACCTTGATGCCTGCGCTGCGGGCAGCCGGGGCTTCAACTTTCAGGGTCTTGTTGGTCGACGCAGTCGAAACACCCAACGCATCAGGCGTCAGCACTTCGAGCGGCTTTTTCTTGGCTTTCATGATGTTTGGCAGCGACGCGTAGCGCGGCTCGTTCAAACGCAGGTCGGTGGTGACGATGGCCGGCAGCTTGAGGGAAACGGTCTGCGCGCCGGCGTCGATTTCACGGGTGACGTTGATGCTGTCGCCGGAGACTTCGACTTTGGAGGCGAAAGTGCCCTGCGGGTAGCCGCTCAGCGCAGCCAGCATCTGGCCGGTCTGGTTGTTGTCGCTGTCGATCGCCTGCTTGCCGAGAATGACCAGCTGCGGCTGCTCTTTGTCGACAACCGCCTTCAGCAACTTGGCCACAGCCAGGGAGGTCAGTTCGTCAGCGGATTCTACGAGGATGGCGCGATCGGCACCCAGTGCCAAGGCGGTACGCAGTTGCTCCTGAGCCGTGGTCGGACCAATGGAAACGACGACGATCTCGGTCGCAACGCCTTTCTCTTTCAGGCGGACGGCTTCTTCTACAGCGATTTCGCAGAAGGGGTTCATCGACATTTTAACGTTGGCGAGATCGACGCCGGAGTTATCCGCTTTGACGCGAACCTTTACGTTGTAGTCGACCACTCGTTTGACAGCTACAAGAACCTTCATGGATTCCTCGTTTCTCTCCGGTGAAAAGAAATCGCCAGGCCTTGCCCGGCGATGGGTACTCGTCAGTGTAAAGAACACCTGTGAAAACAACGTATTCGCGGTTGCTGAATGCGGATGTCAGCAAAAGCGGCCACGCTCCGGCGGCAATCCAAGCCAGACGTTGATCGCCCGTGTAAACTGCTGCGCGCCGCCGGCGCTGGTGGTGCTGCTGCTGCTGCTGACGGTTGCGCGGGGGGCTATGCTCACGTTGCTTTTACCGGTGTTCTGATACCGACGGTCTGTACGCTGCTATAAAAAATCCGGGGCTGACGAACGACCCGGAGCGAGCGCAAAACCGCCCGTATCTTGACCGCAACGCCGGGTCGGGTCAATACGACATAAACGCCAGTCACAAGCCGTCTCACCGTGATTTATCAGGGTTTCGGCCGATTCAAACAAACGTTTGTATTGGACCTGCGAGGTGGTGTAGATATAATGCGCGCCTTCAAGATGACAGCCGGGCCAACGACCTTCCCGGTGTCGGTTTTAGCCATCTATAAAAATACGCCTAAAAAATACGCCGTTTAGCCTTGAGTAGGAGATAGCCTGTGGAACGCGAATTTATGGAATTCGACGTCGTCATCGTCGGAGCCGGGCCCGCCGGGCTGTCTGCCGCTTGCCGCCTGAAACAGAGAGCCGCTGACGCCGGTCAGGAAATCAGCGTCTGCGTGGTGGAAAAAGGCTCCGAAGTCGGTGCTCACATCCTCTCCGGCGCCGTGTTCGAACCGCGCGCCCTCAATGAGCTCTTTCCCGACTGGAAAGCCCTTGGCGCCCCGCTGAACACACTGGTCACACGTGACGACATCTACGTCCTGACCGGCGCCGACGCCAGCCAGAAAGTGCCGGGCGCGTTCGTGCCCAAGACCATGCACAACGAAGGCAACTACATCATCTCCCTGGGCAACCTGTGCCGCTGGCTGGCGCAGCAGGCCGAGAACCTGGGCGTAGAAATCTACCCCGGCTTTGCGGCTCAGGAAGCACTGATCGATGAAAACGGCGTCGTGCGCGGGATTCTCACCGGGGACTTGGGCGTTGACCGTGAAGGCAACCCCAAAGCAGGTCTGTACACCCCCGGCATGGAACTGCGCGGCAAGTACACGCTGTTCGCCGAAGGCTGCCGTGGCCACATCGGCAAGCAACTCATCAACCGTTTCAACCTCGACAGCGAAGCCGACGCCCAGCATTACGGCATCGGCCTGAAGGAAATCTGGGAAGTCGATCCGGCCAAACATCAGCCAGGCCTGGTGGTACACACCGCGGGCTGGCCGCTGGAAGTCATGGGCACCGAAAACACCGGCGGCTCGTTCCTTTATCACCTGGAAAACAATCAGGTCGTGGTCGGGCTGATCGTCGACCTGTCCTACGCCAACCCTTACCTGTCGCCGTTCGATGAATTCCAGCGCCTCAAGCACCACCCGGTCCTGAAGCAGTACCTGGAAGGCGGCAAGCGCATCAGCTACGGCGCGCGGGCGATCTGCAAGGGCGGCCTGAATTCGTTGCCGAAGATGGTCTTCCCCGGCGGCGCGCTGATCGGTTGCGACCTGGGCACGCTGAATTTTGCCAAGATCAAGGGAAGCCACACCGCCATGAAGTCCGGCATGCTCGCCGCTGAAGCGGTGGCGGATGCGCTGTTCGCCGGCAACGAGGGTGGCGACGCGCTGAACGGCTACGTCGAGGGTTTCAAGGCCAGCTGGCTGCACGAAGAACTGTTCGCCAGCCGCAACTTCGGGCCGGCGGTGCACAAGTTCGGCGCGATCTTCGGTGGCGCGTTCAATTTCATCGACCAGAACCTGTTTGGCGGCAAGATCCCCTTCACCCTGCACGACACCACGCCGGACTATGCGTGCATGAAGCTGGCGGCTGACTCGAAGAAGATTGATTACCCGAAACCCGACGGCAAGCTGAGCTTCGACAAGTTGAGCTCGGTGTTCATCTCCGGCACCAACCACGAAGAAGAGCAGCCGTGCCACTTGAAGCTGAAGGATCCGAGCATCCCGATCAGCGTCAACCTGCCCAAATGGGATGAGCCTGCGCAGCGTTACTGCCCGGCGGGGGTTTACGAGGTGGTGACCCAGGAAGACGGCGCCAAGCGCTTCCAGATCAACGCGCAGAATTGCGTCCACTGCAAAACCTGCGACATCAAAGACCCGTCGCAGAACATTACGTGGGTAGCACCGGAAGGCGCAGGCGGCCCGACCTACCCCAATATGTAAGGGAAGCGGCAAGCTTCAAGCTTTGAGCTGCAAGCTTTCCGGCTGAAGCCGGTCCTACTGACACTGTGCGTGTTCAGTGGGACCGGCTTTAGCCGGGAAGGCGCCAGCGGTCATACCGCAAAATTGATGTTGTACACACCGGCCTCTTCCCGGCTGAAGCCGGTCCCACAAAGACACCGCATAACCTTCGTAGGACCGGCTTTAGCCGGGAAGCTTTTGAGGTTCAGCAATCACCCTCACGCTGATACCTTCAGCCGCTCGCCCTCTTCCCCCGGATTGCGCTCGAAGTAGCGTTTGTACTCGCGACTGAATTGCGACGTGCTCTGATACCCGACCTTGTGCGCGACCTGCGCCACCCCCATGCCCTCGCCAATCAGCATCTGCTGTGCCTTGAGCAGCCGCACGCGTTTGAGGTACTGAACCGGCGACAGCAAGGTGCTGCGCTTGAAATGCTCGTGGAAGGTCGAGGCGCTCATGTTGGCGCAGCGGGCCAGATCCTCGACACTCAAGGCCTGATCGTAATGGTCGCGCAGGTGCTGCAGCGACGCGGCAATGCGCGCGAAGTGGCCGGTCTGCTCGACCAGTGCCCGCAGCACCCCGGCCTGGGGACCGCGCAACGCGGCATACACCACTTCCCTGACCCGAGCCTGACCCATCACTTGCGCGTCCAGCGGATCGTGCAGGCAGCGCAGCAACCGCTCGACGCTCTCACGCATCGGCGTATCCAGCTCGGCCGACGTCATGGATTCCGGCGTCTGCGCCTTGACCTTCACGTTGGGCGCCTCGCCCATGGCTTGCACCAGCTCGCCCAGCAGCGCGCGATCGATCGACACCGCGACGCCATACATGGGCGCCTGGGCGGTGGCGAAGGTCTCGCACATAAACGGCACCGACAACGCCTGCACCAAGTAATGGCCGGCGCCGTACTCCAGCGTTCGCGGGCCCAGGCGCGCGAGTTTACTGCCCTGGGCAATGATCACCAGGCTCGGTTCATAGATCTGCGGGCTGCTGGCAACGTAGTAATCCCACGACATCGCCTGCACGCCCGGCACGCGGGTGTCGACGAAACCCGGGCGCGGCGCCAGGGGCTTGATGAGGGCGACCAACTCGGCGTTGGCGTCGGAATGGGAAAGAGGAGACATGGGCAGCCATACGGAGGATTTGACACCGCCATCATCGCAGATCAGCCGCCCGCCGCCCTACTCCAAATGATAAATCCGGAGGATCAGGCATGACAGACGGAGGAATGACCATGGCCGGCGATGCCCTGGCTGCGGACAATGCACCGCCTCAACCGTCATCGTTTTTGCGAGGTTCTTCATGTACACAGCCATCGGTTACGCCGCCCAGTCCGCCACCGCTCCCCTCGCCCCCATGACGTTCAGCCGCCGCAGCCCGCGGCCCGACGACGTGGCCATCGAGATCCTCTACTGCGGCGTTTGTCACTCCGACATCCACCAGGCGCGCAACGAGTGGGGCATCGCCGTGTACCCGCTGATGCCGGGCCACGAGATCGTCGGCAAAGTCACCGAAGTCGGCGCCAACGTCAGCAAGCACAAAGTCGGTGATCTGGTCGGTGTCGGCTGCATGGTCGATTCCTGCCGTCAGTGCGAAGCCTGCGCCCGCGACCTCGAGCAGTATTGCCTCGAAGGCGCGACCATGACGTACGCCACCCCGGACCGTGTCGACGGCAGCAACACCATGGGCGGCTATTCCAACAGCATCGTGGTCAGCGAGCACTTCGTCGTACGTATCCCGGAAAAACTCGACCTGGCCGCTGCCGCGCCGATCCTGTGTGCCGGCATCACCACCTACTCGCCGCTCAAGCATTACGGCGTCAAGGCCGGCGACAAGGTCGGTATCCTGGGCATGGGCGGTCTGGGCCACATGGGCATCAAGTTCGCCAAGGCCATGGGCGCGGAAGTGACGCTGTTCACCCGCTCGGCGAGCAAGGCAGAAGAAGGTCGTCGTCAGGGCGCCGATCACGTCATCGTTTCGACTGACGCCGAGCAGATGAAAGCCGCTGCCGGTCATTTCGACTTCCTGCTGGACACCATTCCGGTGCAGCACGACTTGAACCCCTACCTGGAAACCCTGCGTTTCGACGGCGTGCACATCCTCGTCGGCCTGATCGAACCCGTGGAACCGGCGCTGCATGCGGCCAACCTGGTGATGAAGCGTCGCGTACTGGCAGGCTCGCTGATCGGCGGCATCGCCGAGACTCAGGAAGTGCTGGATTTCTGTGCCGAGCACGGCATCACCTGCGACATCGAGATGCTCGATATCAAGCACATCAACGAAGCGTACACCCGCATGATTGCGGGCGATGTGAAATACCGTTTTGTGATCGATATGGCGACGCTGAAGGCCTGATAAAACAGTCGCCCCAGCAGGAGCTGCGCTTGCCCGCGATCGGAATATGTCTGCAACCCCTGTGTTGAATGAGATGACGCCATCGCGGGCAAGCGCGCTCCTACAGTTTGGGTTCCGCCCGACGCACTACCCGCCCAACTCCGCCGACAACCGTGCCGCTGCGTCCTTGATCACCGGCACCAGGTCGGCCATCTTTTCCAGCGGCATGTACGGCACGGTGCTGGCAATGCTGATGCCGGCGACAATCTGCTTGCTGGCGTCACGCACGGGCGCGGCCACGCAGCGAATCGACGGTTCGTTGTCTTCCAGATCGAACGCATAACCGCCCTGCACATACTCGTGCATGCGCGCCTGCACCTGCTCCCAGGTCTGCTCCTCATGGGCCGGCCACAACGGGTTTTTGCCGGTGGTCGGCACGCTGATTTCGTACAGCCGTTGCCATTCGCTTTCCGGGCTGTCCAGCAACAACGCCTTGCCGATGCCGGTGCGCGCCAGCGGCATACGATGGCCCACCCGTGAACGCATTTCCGGGCCATTGCGCCCGGGATTCTTATGCAGGTACAAGACCTCGTCGCCATCGCGCATCGCCAGGTGAACGGTGTCACCGGTGAGCGCCGACAGTTCGTCGAGAAAGGGTCTGGCCAGCACCAGCAGCGGCACTTCTTCCTGGGCCTGATACCCCAGCTCGATCAACCTGGGCCCCAGCACATAACCCGTTAGCGGCAACACTCGCAGGTAACGCTCATCCACCAGACAACTGGCGAGCCGGTGGGTGGTGCTGCGGGTGGTGCCGATCAGCCGGGCGATTTCCTTGAGGTCGCGAGCGCCGTTGGCGACCGCATGAATCACACCCAGGCCGCGAATCAGCGTTTGCGTGCCGGTGGGTGCAGGGTCTTTGCCAGTGACGGCGGTGTCGGATGCATCTTGCATGGCGCGCCTTATCGAATCAGAAAACCGGCGACATTATCGTCGCCAGCCTTGAAGCCTGCCAGCGCTGTGCGGAATCTGGCCTGCATCTGCACTGCGTCATTACACCTCGATGCGTTCGACCTTGCCCACCAAAAGGGTGTAGGACAACGCCCCGAGCAGCGCGAGAACGGCGATGTAGGCAAGTGGCAGTGTGGACGCGTTTGCTGATCGACGCTAAAGCAGCGATGTAACAGTTGGCATCAGTTGCGTGTATTTAGTATTCGTTGACGAAATCCGCTTTCCTTGATCAATTTTGGATAGCCTTCGACATGGGTCATTTCTTTGAAGGCATGCAAAAAAGCCCCTTCTTCATATTGAATCTGGCAGGAAGCTAGATCAAACGCATGCCGTAATAACGACTTTGCCTGAGACACCCGATCTCCTGAAACTCGAATGACTATTCCGATAATGTCTAATTGATCTGTCTGACCACGGTACAAGTCAAAGGCCATTGTATTCTCCGGTTGGTCATCACTGATGAAGGCGTGGACGTTACCCTCGCCAATCGGTGTCCTATCGAAATAGAGGTCACACAATGCCGTTATTTTTTCCACATCGAATCCCAGCAGATCAATGATTTGCACCCAGTCATCCAGAAGATGAGGGACGTCGTCATCCGACCACTCGAATAGATCCGGCATGGAAACAACCAAATGAAACTGCCTGCTTTCTATGATCACTTTGCCCTCGAAAATCTACTTAAATACGGGCGTGAACTGACTTAACCAGACCAAGGGGTCGCGGGTCAAATGTGGTCTGATCCTGATGCCCCAAATGTCGCGCAGGGGGAGCGGTGCGGCGGGCTCAACCGCACTACGGCGGCGACAGGAATGGTGGTGTTTCGTGGGAGGGGTGCAGAGAAACTACGAAATGGCTATAAATCTGCTTACAAACTCTCGGTGGACGTAGTGGTGGCCGATTGCTAGCTTCCGCAAATTACCACTGCGAGTGCTGCCATCTTGGCCCCAGTCAACGTCAAGCTCCCCTATCTGCGTCTGAGCTACCTATTCTGCGGCATCGCCCTCACTTTACTTGGCATCGGCGGCCTGATCGTGCACTCGTGGCTCGTTGGTGGGGCGTTGGGGGCTGTCGGGTTGACTGCCTTGGGAATCGCCGCGTATCCCAGTCGGGAGACCTTTAACCGAATGTGGAATGATGGCGCTTGGGTAGATTTCGCAAATCTCGTGGTGCAAGTATTGGAGTTTTTGACATCCTGAGCCGGCAGTTAGGTGGTGTTAGTTCACCCGCAGGCATTTTGTTTGAAGGGACTGCTGACCTTCATGGGGGTCATGGCTGCCCCTTTAGAAAGCGACGTTCATGATCTTGAGTCGGCATCAGGCAGGCATCGTATTGGCCGAACAACCGATACCGGTTGAGCGCGATACGGTCATAAACCCAGTCCCGCAGCCAACGTGGAAATACCTTCAGCACTTGAAGCAGGGGCCACGCGCCCGGCAGCCGACTGATGACCTCAAAAAACGCATCAGACCTCACCCAGTAACGATGATCGCGGATCACCACCATTGTATCGAAGGTATCGACGGGTAACCCCGCCCAAGCCAGCAACGCCTGACCTTCCCTGGACTGAACGGTGGCAAGCCGAACGCGGTGGCCGTGATCATACCGGATCAAAAACTTCGCCCAGCCATTGCAAAGCTTACAGACCCCGTCGAACAAGACGACGGTTTCATCAGGCGCCAGATAGGGTGCGGGGGTGGGACGAGTGAACGACGCAGGCATAGGCAGGACTCTCGGGCGATACAGTGGGTCATTCTAGGCGCCAGCGAATGCGCTACTGAACTGTTGATCCATACAGTATCTGGCGCTACTCTAGCCGGAGAACATACGTACTCCTGGCGGCAATTTTATGACCCACCCCACTCAATCGCTAGCTCACACTGCTCTAGACCGTGGTATGCCCACCGAACTCGAAAGCTACCAGCACCAGTGTCTGATGCTGTTGGACGAGCTGCAGGAGGCCTGGTCTGACATCCGAAGGTTGAAAGCTGATGCACATACCTTGATAGCCATGAACGACGGCCTCAAGGCAGAGCTCAAAGCTTTGAAACCCCCGGCCACAGCACAATCGATGGAGAGTCATGTCGCGTTGGTCGGGACGTCAGCTGGACAGCAAGCGCGGTGATTGGCGTCCGGTGAGAAAATGCAGATACTGCCACCAAGCCAGCCCATCATGATGGAAGCACGTAATGGCAAGGAAGCATCAAAGCAGCCCAGATATGGCGGCCATGGCGACCTTGATATTCATACTGGTCGTGCTCATCGTAGCCGTGCCACCCCGAATGCGGCTCTTGGTCGCGCTTTTGGCGGGGATCGCTGGCTTCATCTGGCTCGTAAAAAAGTCTATTAGAGCGTCATCAACCGGCCCTCCTCGCCCGAAGAGTACGATCCTCTCCGACTCAAAAGGTCAGACTACACCCTTGTCGAATAACGAGCCCAAATCAGAAATCAGTCTTGAAGTGAGCAACGCGAACGGTGCTCACTCGGATTTCCATGTGGTCAGGGTGAACTCGCCTGAGCAGCAGTTCACGATCCCCAAGCCCAATGATGTTTTTCCGCAAGCTCGATGGATTGGCACGGATGAAACCATCACTGTCAGCGGCCACGTTCTTCAGGGTGGCATGGTCTATTTTGCTGAAAAAGCAGATCGCACGTTCAAACAAGAGCCCTCGCTGATTAACGGCCAGCTGCCTGTACAAGCTGCGCATGTCGATCTAACCGAAAGAATTACCGGCTACTGGCCCAGTTACAGCGGCATCTCACCTGCAGCCCGGCGTGGCTACCTGCAATGGCTGTCCGGAGGGCGAAGTACACCCGATGTGGATATTGGCTACGTCTTCATCTTCTTTTACGGGCTTGAACGTCGGGCGGTCGTTGATTCGCTCACGGACGATGTAGCGCGCGCTGAGCTCCCCACCCTCGTCAGAGAGGTCAAGCGTCTAAGGATGCTTTACCGTGAGAACGCGTCGTTTCGAAACTACGCGTCGAATTTGCTCAATCACATCCAGCTCATGGATGTGAAGCCGCAGATGTACATAGAAGCACCGCCTCGTTTCGAGTCGACTGACGTTGAAATGCCGATGTCGCTGCGGCTGGCATTGGGGCAAATGGCCCAGGACAAGCATCCTTTAAATGCTGCGTGGGCGTTGGCATGGGCAAAGTCAGACCCAAACATCAGCCGACGCACCTCAGTAAGCAGATGTGCGGATCAGTTTGAACAGCTGTTCGTGGCGCAGTATTCCACCCGTTATCCAAACGGTCTTGTGCTCAACCAAAACAAGACCATGCTTAAAACGAGCTACCGCTCAGCCTCTTCTCGCCTGGGTGTTCCCGACATGGCGCTGGGCGACATACCGGATGTTTCCGTTACGTCGGCAACGCGCAAAAAGCTACAGGCCATAGTCGATGAATGCACCTTTATCCTCGACCCATACAGTAGATACCTGGGTCGCAATCCTGAAGGGGCCTCAGATCTGGAGGGTATTTTGCAACTGCCAGTGACGCTCTGGCCGACTGCAGCAAAGGATGTGATTACTGATCTGCAACGGCAAGTCGGCGAGGAGCATCTGGTCATGACCTTCGAGGATCTTGCAGGGCGCTTTGGGTCTGCAGGCGCTCTCCCGCGCGGAACAATCGTCGCCCTGGCGAGAGCATTCGAGTCCTTGAATATCGGCTTTGAGCCGGACGTCCTGTCCGGCAGCCGTACTCCCAAGAATCTGGACACGATCGTATTGTTCGCGGCAGGTGACGATGATGCGAACGTACGGACAACCTCGGACTACCACGCCGCAGTGGTGACGCTGGATTTGGCAAGTGCGGTGGCAGCAGCAGATGGGGAAACCTCCAGCAATGAGATGGCCCTGCTCGGGCGGCATATCGACTCCTGGACTCATCTTGGTATAACCCATCGCAAACGGCTCCAAGCCCACTTGCAGATCCAGATTCTGCAGCCACCTACCCTGGCGAGCCTGAAGAAAAAGTTGAGCCCTCTGAACGCCGATGCCAAACGCGCCATGGCCAGGTTTGTCGCTCATCTCGCTCAAGCTGACGGAAACGTTTCGCCGCAGGAAGTCAGGCTGCTGGAACGCGTCTATAAAACTCTGGAGCTGGATCCCCAGTTGCTTTACGGGGACTTACACGGCGCAGCCATCACCCCTCGTGAAAATGTCTCCACGGCGCCCAGATTTGGTGCCTTGCCCAGTTCCCACCAGGCCGGTGAGATGCCAGGCAATTCTGCCGCCACCCAAAGCTTCAATCTGGACATGGATAAAATTGCGCAGCTCCAGCGCGAGACAGCAGTGGTGTCAGCGTTGCTGGCCGAGGTATTCAGTGATGAATTCCCAGAACCGCCTGCCATCGTGGACAGCATCAAAGATCAGCCCAATGACCATGCAGCAACCGTACATGGGCTCGACACAGAGCACTCAGCGTTTCTGCGAATGATCGTGTCACGCCGCGAATGGAGCCGCCAGGAGCTGGAAGATGTGGCCACCGATATGGAGCTCATGCTGGATGGCGCTCTTGAGCAAATCAACGACATGGCGTTTGAGCGGTTCGACATGCCAGTCTCTGAGGGGGATGACCCCATCGAGATCAACCCGGATATCCTGGAAGAATTAGCCCTATGAGCACGATACGCCCAAAGGATCGCGATGCGGTCATCCAGTCATTGCGAGCCGGTGTAGTCCCTCGTGCGGGCCAGCATCTTATTCAGGTGGGTCGAGCGGGTGAACTGGACGCCCTTCTGAAAGACATAGATCGACTCGCTGACGGCGGCTCCGCCTTCAGGATTGTGGTAGGCGAATATGGGGCCGGGAAAACCTTCTTCCTCAACCTCGTCCGGGGCATTGCGATGGAGCGAAAGCTGGTCACAATGCACGCCGATTTGAACCCGGATCGCCGTCTGCATGCCTCAGGCGGACAGGCACGCTCACTGTATGCAGAGCTTGCTAAAAACATGTCCACCCGGACGAAACCGGACGGTGGTGCGCTGCAGGGTATCGTAGAAAAATTCATTTCTCAGGCTAAATCGGAAGCGAAAACTCGGGGCGTCGAGAGCGAAGTCGTTATTAGAGAATTCCTCGCCGATCTCACTGAGATGGTAAACGGCTACGACTTCGCTGACGTCATTGCCAAGTATTGCCAAGGGTTTGAACAAGGCAACGAGCAACTCAAGGCGGATGCCATCCGGTGGCTTCGAGGCGAATTCACTACCAGGACAGATGCACGTGCGGCGCTCGGTGTCCGAACCATCATTGATGACGCATCGGTCTACGATCAGCTGAAGTTGCTGTCGCGGTTCGTACGCCTGGCGGGGTTCGGCGGCCTCATGATTTGCCTGGACGAGCTCGTCAATCTATACAAGCTCGCGAACACTCAGGCACGCAACGCCAACTACGAGCAGATCTTGCGGATTCTGAACGACTCCCTACAAGGCTCGACCGAGGGCCTTGGCTTCGTCCTCGGCGGTACGCCTGAGTTTCTGATGGACACCCGGCGCGGACTTTACAGCTACCCCGCTTTGCAATCCCGGCTTGCCGAAAACACGTTTGCCAAATCTGGCTTGATCGACCTGTCCGGGCCGGTCATCCGCCTGAGCAGCCTCACCCCGGAAGACTTCTACGTACTGCTTCAAAAGCTGCGTAACGTCTATGCCTATGGTGACCCGGGAAAATACCTGATGCCTGACGAGGCAATCCCTTCGTTCATGGCGCACTGTAACCAACGGTTGGGTGAGGCCTACTTCCGCACTCCACGCACAACCATCACAGCCTTCATCAACCTGCTCGCGGTGCTGGAGCAGAACCCTGGAGCGGACTGGCGTGCCTTGGTGGGGGCCGTTCAGATTGCCCAGGATGATGGCGGCAAGCAGGATTTAAGCATCGAGGCGGACGATGAGCTCACAACCTTCAAACTCTGAATCCTCGTCTTTCGAGCGCCTGCACCCCGACGTTCAACAGTGGGTCTGGGCTCAGGGATGGACAGCGTTAAGGGACGCACAGGAATGGGCAATTTCCGCGCTGGTCGATGCTGATCGGGATGTGATTATTGCCGCCTCAACAGCTGCCGGTAAGACTGAGGCCGCATTCCTGCCCATCCTCACTAACCTGATGGAGCACCAAGACCCTGCCGGGGCCGTCCTCTATATCAGCCCGTTAAAGGCACTCATCAACGATCAATGGGACAGGCTGAGTCGACTCTGTGAGCAGTTGGATCTTCCCGTCGTCGCATGGCACGGCGATGTGTCTGCCAGCAAAAAACATACGTTTCTCAAGTCTCCTAATGGCGTCTTGCTGATCACCCCAGAGTCGCTTGAGGCGCTGTTCGTCAACAGAGGCTCCAGCCTGATAGCCCTGTTCCAGAACCTGCGTTACATCGTGGTCGACGAGCTGCATGCCTTCATTGGCAGCGAGCGTGGCAAGCAGCTCCAGTCATTGATGCAGCGAGTCGAGCTTGTAGCCGGAAAAACCCTGCCGAGAGTCGGCTTGTCCGCCACGCTGGGAGACATGTCGCTGGCGAGCGAGTTTCTCAGGCCCGGGCATCCAGAGCGGGTGCAGGTGATTGAATCGAAATCATCTGGCCAGAATCTTCAGGTGCAAGTGCGCGGCTACATGATGCCGCCGATGCAAAAGTTGCGTGCTGTCGACGTACCAAATGCCGACCCTGATCAGAACCCTGAAGAAGAGGAGGAAGAAGACGAGTCCGGCTCCAGGCATGCCATCGCCGCACACATGTACAAGGTGCTGCGGGGCAGTAACAACTTGGTTTTCCCAAACAGTCGGCAGGAGGTGGAGTGGTACGCAGACCGCCTGCGTCGGCTGTGTGAAATCACCGGTATGCCCAACGAATTCCTGCCTCATCACGGCAGCCTTTCGAAAGACCTTCGAGAAGACACGGAGCGTGCGCTCAAAGCAGGCACACCGCCGGCGACCGCGGTCTGCACCACTACCCTGGAGCTTGGCATAGACATCGGCAACATCAAGACTGTTGTCCAGATAGGTTCGCCTCCATCAGTTGCGAGCCTGCGCCAACGCCTGGGCAGGTCAGGCCGCCGCAACGACGAACCCGCCACTCTCCGGGCCTACTGTCAGGAACGGGAGCTGACTGACCAATCATTATTGTCAGACCTGCTACGCCAGAACCTCGTCCAAACTATCGCGATGATCAGGCTGCTGATAGGCAACTGGTTCGAGCCGCCCAGGGCTGAGGGTTTGCACGCCTCGACTCTGGTGCAACAGATTCTGTCAGTGATCGCACAGCAAGGAGGCGCCAGCGCTGCACAACTGTGGGGTGGTCTTGTCGGAAGCGGGACATTCAAGAGCATTTCCAAGACTGACTTCTTCTCTCTGCTGAAAGGTCTCGGCGAGAAGAAACTGATCGTGCAAGACAGCTCAGGCCTGTTGCTTCCAGGAGAGATCGGCGAACGACTCATCAACCACTACGAGTTCTACAGCGCCTTCACCAGCGATGAAGAGTTCAGGCTTGTTCGAGAAGGCAAACCGCTTGGCTCAATACCGGTCAGTCGGCCTCTGATGAAGGGCCAGCGCATTATCTTTGGTGGCCGGCGATGGCGGGTACTCGATGTCGATATCGAAAAAAAGGTGATTGTCGTCACTGCCGCCCGAGGCGGTCAACCACCCCAATTCGATGGACTAGGTGCCATGGTGCACGATCATGTCCGCGAGGAAATGCGCGCTGTACTGACCGAAACGACGCCCTGCCCCTTCATCGATAGCAAAGCACAGGAGTTGCTGAGCGAAGCCCGTAAATCGTTCAGATCACTCGGGCTGGTAGATGAATTCACCTATGGCTCTGACTCGAAAACTCATTTAGTCACCTGGCGTGGCGATCAAACCAACGACGCTCTGGTACTCATGTTCAACCACGTAGGAATGGCGTGCGAGAGCTCAGGCCTTGCGTTGTCGGTTGGCGGCTCACAAAAGAATGTCGCTGAAGCGCTCGCCAAGATCGCTGAGCTGGATCCGGACGATATCGAATCACTGCTGGAAGGTGTCGAGAATCTCATCAAGGAAAAATGGGACTGGGCGTTGCCCCGCTCGCTGCTCATGAAATCCTATGCCTCGTCTCAGCTCAACTTCAAAGGCGCGGTCGAGTTCGCAACGTTGTTCAGTACTCGGTGGCTTCACGGTGCAAGCACGTTTGAAAGCACAACCGTTCACTAGCGCTAGTGCTCGATTACTAAAGGCGATGGCTGAAGATATAGCGTGTGTGCTTGAGGTGAACGAGGGTGGGAAGTTTGGCGACTCGAACGTCCGAACGCGTTTCAAGCGTCGCTCTCTCACGCCCTCACCTAACTCCGCCATGCCTTCGTGGTGCCGATCAGGCCGAGACCCGACACATGGCAAATCGACCTCATCGCTACGCTTGCGCCCTCGGCAGTAAATGCGCGGACGCTGCGATGGTCGAGGAGTTGATCGATGATATCGTTCCAGGCGAGGAGCGCTGATGCATCTGGCTCACCATAGCGAGCCGCCATCTTTGATTGGTTGTTGGTAGCCACGAACACTCTCCAAAAAGGTGAACGGAGGCTATCAAATCGATGCCTGCGCCGCATGCCCCAGCAAAAATACTTCCTGCACCTAGTCCTCGAAAGCCAGAGCCACGAAGGTATATCCGTTTGTCTCCAAACCCACTCACCGCGCGCGAAACCTATCAAATCCTGCGGGACATCGCCCTGGGGGTGCGATCGATGCGCCGCATAGGCGAACACTCGTGGGTAGAAATTTACTGCGGCCTGATGACAGTCGAAACCGATGGGTGGGTGATCACGTTTTACAACGATTGCGACACACTCGATTATTGCGACAGCTGCTACAACCCGGAAGGCAGTGCCTATACCTTTGACTCCTCCAAACGGTTCGGTACCGATCCGGTGGAGCTGCTAAGCACGTGGGAACACCGCGAGCTCGAAAGGTTGCTCTCTTTGATGTAGACAAACTCTCAACCACGGTCCTACCAGAGCGCTCGGGCCAGGTGATTCTCGGTGACCCTTTCAGCAGCAACACCCCACGAACGATCTGCGACTCCAGGAAATAGTGAATATGCGCCCTGAGCGCAGCTCTCAAGGAAATGCACTCAGGTAAAGGTTCGTCACACGGTAAGTGATTGACGTGCCTCATTACGTATCGACAGAGCCATTACACCTCGATGCGTTCGACCTTGCCCACCAAGAGGATGTAGGACAACGCCCCGAGCAGCGCGAGAACGGCAATGTAGGTGATCGCAGGCGCAAAGGAATCACCCGACGCCAGGAAGCCGATGACGATCGGCGTGGCGATCGCCGCCAGGTTGCCGATCAGGTTGAACGTGCCGCCGGTCAGCCCTAACAGCCGCGCCGGGGCGAGGGTCGACACCAGTGACCAGGTGATCGACGCCAGGCCGTTGCCGAAGAAGGCCAGCGCGAGGAAGGCGATCACCAGCGGGGTCGAGTCGACGTAGTTGGCGCCGATGATCGAGGTGGAGATCAACAGCCCGGCGATGATCGGCGTCTTGCGCGCGAAACCCACGGTGTGGCCGCGACGGATCAGCCAGTCGGAGAAGAACCCCGAACAGAGCACACCGACGAACGCTGCGAGAAACGGCAGCGAGGCCAGCAGGCCGGACTTGATGAAGTCCATGCCGCGGTATTTGACCAGATAGGTCGGGAACCAGGTAAGGAAGAACCACAGCGTCGAGTTCAGGCAGAACTGGCCCAGGTAGATGCCCCACAGCTTGCGCTTGGTCAGCACGATGCCCAGATCCTGCCAGCTGAAACCGCTCTTGCGTTTCGAGGCATCGGTCTGCATGTCGACCAGGCCGCCGCCGTCCTTGATCAGGTCGATCTCGCCCTGGTTGATGCCTTTGAAGTCACGCGGTTCGCGATACACCATGTACCAGATTGCTGCCCAGAGCACGCCGACGCCACCGGTGGCCACGAACACCATGTGCCAGCCGTAGCGGCTCTGCAGCCACGCGAGCACCGGCGTCAGGAACGCCAGGCCGACGAATTGGCCGGAGGTGTAAAAGCCGACGGCGGTGGCGCGTTCCTTTTCCGGGAACCAGGCGGTGACGACCCGGCTGTTGATGGGATAGGCCGGGGCCTCCAGCGCGCCGACGGCCATGCGCAAAATAAACAGTCCGATGAAGCTGCCGACGAAGCCGAGGAAGATGGTCGCGATGGACCACAACGCCAGCGCTACGGTGTAGAGGATGCGCGGCGGTACGCGATCCACCAGCCAGCCGCCGGGCAGCTGCATGGCGGCGTAGGTCCAGCCGAACGCGGAGAAGATCAGGCCGACGTGCACCGGGTCGATGCCCAGCTCGCTGGTCAGTGCGGGCGCGGCGATGGACAGGTTGCTGCGGTCGAGGTAGTTGATCACCACGGTGATGAACAGCAGCACCATGATGAAAAAGCGTTTGCGGGTCGGCGTGGCCGTGGTCGCCCGCGCTTGCGGAACAGTCTGTGTGCGCATGGGAAGTGCCTCTTTTTATGGTTATCTGAGGTCTGGAGTTTTGTGTTTCGTGTGTTAATTGATTGGTGATGTGATTGGTCCCACGCTCTGCGTGGTAACAACGCCCCGACGCTCCGTGTCTGCCGGTCGACGCGGAGCGTCGGGAGATGCATTCCCACGCAGAGCGCGGGAACGATCAACATGCAGGGGCATGAACACCGCCCTGTAGGAGCCGGCTTGCTGGCGAACGCAATTCATCATTCACCAACGCAGCGCCTGACCCACCGCGTTCGCCGACGAGCCGACTCCTATGGGTTCAGCGCCTGTCAGTCAGCACGCTGCAATCACCTCAATCACCACTCGGCAAAGCTGCCGTCGGCGTGGCGCCAGATCGGGTTGCGCCAGCGGTGGCCGATGGCGGCGCGTTCCTTGACGTACTCTTCGTTGATCTCGATGCCCAGGCCGGGGCCGTTCGGGATCTTCACCATGCCCTTGTCGTAGTCGAAGACTTCCGGGTTTTTGATGTAGTCGAGCAGGTCGTTGCTTTCGTTGTAGTGAATGCCCAGGCTCTGCTCCTGAATGAACGCGTTGTAGCAAACGGCGTCCAGTTGCAGGCACGCGGCCAGCGCGATCGGGCCCAGCGGGCAATGCAGGGCCAGCGCCACGTCATAGGCTTCGGCCATGTTGGCGATCTTGCGGGTTTCGGTGATACCGCCGGCGTGGGAAGCATCCGGCTGGATGATGTCGACGTAGCCTTCGCTCAACACGCGCTTGAAATCCCAGCGGGAGAACAAACGCTCGCCCAGGGCAATCGGCGTGCTGGTCAACGGCGCCAGTTCCTTCAGCGCTTCGTAGTTCTCGCTGAGCACTGGCTCTTCGATGAACATCAGCTTGTACGGGTCCAGCTCTTTCATCAGGACTTTGGCCATCGGCTTGTGCACGCGACCGTGGAAGTCGACGCCGATCCCCACGTTCGGGCCCACGGCATCGCGTACCGCGGCGACGTTGGCGAGGGCCAGATCGACCTTGTCGAAGGTGTCGAGGAACTGCAGCTCTTCGGTGCCGTTCATTTTCACCGCAGTGAAGCCACGCTCCACCGCTTCTTTCGCCGCACGCGCGGTGTCAGCCGGACGGTCGCCACCGATCCACGAATACACCCGAATCTTGTCGCGCACCTGGCCGCCGAGCAGGTCGCTGACCGACACGCCCAGCGCCTTGCCCTTGATGTCCCACAGCGCTTGGTCGATACCCGCCAGCGCGCTCATGTGAATGGCGCCGCCTCGGTAGAAGCCGCCGCGATACAGCACGGTCCAGATGTCTTCGATGTTGCGCGGGTCTTTGCCGATCAAATAGTCGGACAGTTCCTCAACCGCGGCAGCCACGGTGTGGGCGCGGCCTTCGACCACAGGTTCGCCCCAACCGGTGACGCCCTGGTCGGTCTCGACTTTCAGGAAGCACCAGCGCGGCGGAACGATGTACGTCGTGAGTTTCGTGATTTTCATGTCTTGTCTCTCTTATTCAAAAACACATGCTGTTCGCGCACTGCTCAAAAACACAGCCTCGATGGCGCAACGAGCGGGTGGATCACTGATTGTTTGCAGGCTTGTGCTGGTTCCAGGCGTCCACGTAGGCCTTGGCGCTCTTGGCGACGTCATCGGCGCTCATGCCCGGCTTGAACAGGCCCGAACCCAGGCCGAAACCGGAGACGCCGGCGTCGAGGAAGACTTTCATGTTGTCCGGGGTAATGCCCCCGACCGGAATCAGCGCCGTGCCGGCCGGCAATACCGCCAGCCAGGCCTTGACCACCGCCGGGCCCATTTGCTCGGCCGGGAACATCTTCAGCACGTCGGCGCCTTCGGCCAGCGCGGCAAAGGCTTCGGTCGGCGTCGCCACGCCCGGGGACAGGAACAGGCCTTCGGCCTTGGCCGCCCGCAGCACCTTCGGATCACTGTGGGGCATGACGATGACCTGGCCGCCGGCTTCCTTGACCTGGCGCACTTGCTCCGGCGTCAGCACCGTGCCCGCTCCGATCAGGCAATCGGCGGGCAGGCTCTGACGCAGCAGGCGGATGCTGTCGTACGGCTGCGGGGAATTGAGCGGTACTTCGATGACGCGGAAACCGGCGGTGTACAGGACATCACCAATGGCCGGCGCTTCTTCGGGGCGCAGGCCGCGCAGAATCGCGACCAGACCGTTTTGCACGAGGGCTTGCTTGAGCATGTCAGTTCTCTACGTGAAGGGGCCGGGCAGCGGCCGAAGAGGATGATTGAATCAGACCGGCCTGCACCGCGACCTGCCAGAGGCCACGCTCGGTGGCCTGCTCCGCCGGGGTCACCTGGGCAAAACCGTTGGCATCGAGGGCGCGCTGATAGCGTGCGATCAGGGCGTCGCTGCCGACAAGGATCACGGCAGGCAGCTGCGCGTCGGTCTGGCGCAGCAGTTGCGCCAGCGCGACGATCTCGTGGCCGATCAACAGGCCGGACAGGTAATCGGATTGAGCGGTGCCGGACAGTACGCCGGTCAAACCGAGCGTGCGGCAGCTGAAGATGGTCGACAGCGGACCCGCCGCGCCGTTGGCCGACCGCGACACCCCCACGCCTCGGTCAAACGCTTCAGCGTCGAAGGTGTCGCTGCGCTGCATCGTACGGCCGAGAATGGTATGACTGGACAGCGCGGCGTAGACCTCACCGGTCATGAAGGTATCGAAATGCTCGATCCGGCCGTCCACCGCCCTCACCCACTTCGAGTGGCTGCCGGGCAGGCCGATCAACAGGGGTTTGGCGGCTTCGCTGGCGGTCAGCGAGTCGAGAATGCCGAGGACTTGGGTTTCTTCGCCGCGCATCACGTTGGGCAGCTCGGAACGCTGCAGGATGCCGGGAATGATGTGAATGTCGACGCCGCGCACGCTGCGCACCGTGACCAGCGCAGAGCTGAGGGCTGCAACGCTGGCGGGCGTCTGCTGATAGACCGCCTCGCGCCAGCCCTGGGCGCTGCCGACCATGCCGCAGGCGATCACCGGCAGCGTTGGTTCGGCGTCGAGCCAGTCGCCGCAGGCTTCGTCAAACGCCAGCTCGAATCCGTTGGAAACCTGCTGCCCGCCGATCGAACGGGGTGTCGATGGCAGCTGCATGATGCCCGCGCTGAGCGAACGTTGTTCCAGTACCCGGCCGTGTTCGCCGAGTCGATACGCGCGAAGGGATGTCGTACCCCAGTCGAGCGCGATCAATTGCGCCTGCATGGCTTCACCTGATTGTTATTAATGAGTGAATGCGGAGCGGACTATAAACCTGTTGCGCGGGCGATCTCAATATATAACTGACGATCCCATATAGTGGGATTTACTGTGTCAGGGCAGTGAGATCGATGAATGCCTGTTCCGAACAAGTTTGCGGTTAGGGCATACTCCTGCCCGCCGTTGGCAAAACTTTCACGAATCCCGTGTTAGTTTTTGGCTTGCAGCCTACGGTGCGTCAACCCCTGTTTTTCAAGCAGCTCCCACCACTCATCAGCCTCAGTGCCGAAGGTGGTAACTTTCCTGTATGCCCCATCCTTTCGCTCTCTGCCCTGCACGCCTGCTGGCGCCTGTTCGCGCGCCCGCACGCCTGACTCATCTGAAAAAAGGATACTCAAGATGAAGCGATTCCTCGTGCTCGACAGCCTGCGCGGTCTCTGCGCCCTCACCCTGATTGTTCATCACTCGCACATCGAGCGAAGCATCACGGAGCTTTCGTTTTTCCGTAACGCCAGCCAGTTCGCAGGTCTGTTCTTCGCCCTGAGCGGGTTTCTGATTTACCGGCGATACGTCGGCACGCTGAACACCTCGCGACAGCTGGGCGACTTCATGATTGGCCGGGCCTGCCGGGTCATGCCCCTGCACATCGCGGTGTTGTTGTTCTTCATCGGTTTCGAGTGTTTGAAGCTGGTGCTGGAACGCTATGGGCTGCTGTTGAATTTCCCGGCGTTCAGCGGTGACCGGGCGCCTGGGGAGATCCTGCCCAATCTGTTGCTGATTCAGGCGTGGTGGCCGGGCTTCAATGCGCTGTCGTTCAACTATCCGTCGTGGTGGGTCAGCGTCGCGTTTTATCTGTGGCTGATCTTCGGGCTGGTCTGCTATGCGCTGCCGGGCATGGCGCGGATGATTTTCACGCTGCTGGGGGGGTTGGCGTTTGTCGGGCTGTTTGCGGATTCCGATCTGCTGAAGCGCTATGTGTTGTCGGGCGGGGCCTGTTTTTTTGCGGGCACGGTGACGTATCGGTTGTACGCGCGCCTGCGCAATTTCGCGCCGGGGCTGGTGCTGGGCAGTGTGCTTGAGGTGGGGATATTGGCGTCGATCGGCTGGCTGATGGTGGACGGCGAAGCCCCGCTGACGATTGAGCTGGCGCTGCTGTTTTGCCTGGCGATTCTGGTGTTCGCCTGGGAGGCCGGGGTGGTGTCGCGGCTGTTGCAGGTGCGGGTGTTTCCGGCGCTGGGCAAATTGTGGCTGTCGATTTACCTGACCCATGCCGCGGTGATTTTCGTGGTCGCGACGGGGCTGACAGTGGCGGCGAAGTTTGGCGGTTATCCGCTGTTGGTGGATAAGCCAGGGGAGATTCCGGGGTCGTTGGTGCGTTATCTGAGTACGGGCAGTGCCCTGAACGACAATCTGTTGTTGCTGTTGGTGGTGGTGGCGGTTTTGGTGGTTTCGATGTTGGCGCATCGGTATATCGAGGTGCCGGGCGTGCGGTTTGCTGCAGTTTTAAGATCAAGGTCAAATTCAAGATCAGAAGCATCTGCCTAGGGGCAGATTGTTTCGCCTTCGGCGAGTTACTTTTAAAAAGCACTAAAAGTAACCAAAAGTGCCTGCTCTCGGTTTGGCCCGACTACGTCGGGTTCCCTCACTCCGACGACGCTCCGTGGGCCCGCGCCGAACGGACATCCATGTCCTGACGGCGCTCTCGCGGCATCCATGCCGCTCGGCCCACTGCGCGTCGTCTGCGTTCGGCCTGCACCAAAGTCGCGTTTTGCGGTGTTTGGGCTTTTTGCACATGAAGATCAAAAGCGCCATCAAGCAGATCAACAGCTTCCCGGCTGAAGCCGGTCCTACAGGAAACGGCGTGCATTCAGTGGGACCGGCTTTAGCCGGGAAAGCGTCAGTGGGCACGCCGCGAAATTGATGGCGAATGAACCGGTCCCCTTATTGATTGTTGATCGTTCCCACGCTCCGCGTGGGAATGCGTCCTGTGACGCTCCGCGTCAGATCGGTGGCTTGATGCACATCTTCTGCAGGACGCAGAGCGTCCGAGGCGGCATTACCACGCAGAGCGTGGGAACGATCGGATTCGACGCCAAACCGTGCGGCGGATGAAGATCAATTGTAGGAGCGCGCTTGCCCGCGAATTATGGTGGGTCAGCTTTATCTGTGTGACTGACAGAACGCCATCGCGGGCAAGCGCGCTCCTACACTGGATTGCGTCAGCCCTTGATCTGCTTTTGATCTTCGTACGCAAAAAGTCCAGACAACACAAGTCGCGACTTGGGTGCAGGCTGAACGGAGGTTTCGCGGAGTGGGTCGAGCCGCATGGATGCGGCGAGAGCGCCGTTGCGGACATGGATGTCCGTTCGGCGCGGACCCACGGAGCGGGACCGGAGTGAAGGAACCCCGAGGAACGAGGGGCCCAACCGAGAGCAGGCACTTTTGGTTACTTTTGGTGCTTTTCAAAAGTAACTCGCCGAAGGCGAAACGTCTGCCCTCAGGCAGACGCTCTTGATTTTGAAGTACTAACCCACGCCGCAGGGCTAGCGCGAACGCCGGATTACCGTTCCAGCAGAATACGAAGCATCCGACGCAACGGCTCGGCCGCGCCCCACAACAACTGGTCGCCCACGGTAAACGCGCCCAGATACTGCGAACCCATGTTCAACTTGCGCAAACGCCCCACCGGAATATTCAACGTCCCGGTCACCGACGTCGGGCTCAGCTCCTGAATGCTCGCTTCGCGATTATTCGGCACCAGCTTCACCCACGGGTTGTGCTGACTGATCATCCCCTCGATGTCGGCGATCGGCACATCCTTGTTCAGCTTGATCGTCAGCGCCTGACTGTGGCACCGCATCGCGCCGATGCGCACGCAAATACCGTCGACCGGGATCGGGCTCTTGAAACGACCCAGAATCTTGTTCGTCTCCGCCTGCCCTTTCCACTCCTCGCGGCTCTGACCGTTCGGCAGCTCCTTGTCGATCCACGGGATCAGACTGCCCGCCAGCGGCACCCCGAAGTTCTCGGTCGGGAAGCCCTCGCCACGCATCGCGTCAGCCACTTTGCGATCGATGTCCAGAATCGCGCTGGCAGGGTTCGCCAGTTCGTCCGCCACCGACGCATTGATCGCACCCATCTGCTTGATCAACTCACGCATGTTCTGCGCACCGGCACCGGAAGCGGCCTGATACGTCATGACGTTCATCCACTCCACGAGACCTGCCTCGAACAGCCCGCCCAAGCCCATCAGCATCAGGCTGACGGTGCAATTGCCGCCGATGTAATTTTTGGTGCCGGCATCCAGCTGCTGGTCGATGACCTTGCGGTTGACCGGATCGAGGATGATCACCGCATCATCCTGCATGCGCAGGGACGACGCCGCGTCGATCCAGTAACCCTGCCAGCCCGCTTCGCGCAGCTTGGGGAATACTTCGTTGGTGTAGTCGCCGCCCTGGCAGGTCAGCACCACGTCCAGGGTCTTGAGCTCGTCGATGCTGTAGGCATCTTTGAGCGGCGCGACGTCCTTGCCCACCGACGGGCCTTGGCCGCCGACGTTGGAGGTGGTGAAAAAAACCGGCTCAATGAGATCGAAATCCTGCTCTTCCAGCATGCGCTGCATGAGCACGGAACCGACCATCCCGCGCCAACCGACCAGACCTACACGTTTCATCGCAACTACACCTTAATTAAAAGTGGGGCCCCGACCGCAGAGAGCCACAGGGCTCAACCTGACAGTCGTGGGCCCGAGATATTACAGATTGCGCAGCGCGGCGACTACGGCATCGCCCATTTCCTGCGTCCCGACCCGGGCATTGCCTTCGGACCAGATGTCGCCGGTGCGCAAGCCCTGGTCCAGCACCAGGCTCACGGCTTTCTCGATGGCGTCGGCGGCGGTGTGTTCGTTGAAGCTGTAACGCAGCATCATCGAAACCGACAGAATCGTCGCCAGCGGGTTGGCCACGCCTTTGCCAGCGATGTCCGGCGCCGAACCGTGGCAAGGCTCGTACATGCCCTTGTTGTTCGAATCCAGCGACGCCGACGGCAGCATGCCGATGGAGCCGGTGAGCATCGACGCTTCGTCGGAGAGGATGTCGCCGAACATGTTGTCGGTGACGATCACGTCGAACTGCTTCGGTGCGCGGACCAGCTGCATGGCGGCGTTGTCGACGTACATGTGGCTGAGTTCGACGTCCGTGTAATCCTTGGCCACCTGCTCGACGATTTCGCGCCACAACTGACTGGACGCCAGCACGTTGGCCTTGTCCACCGAGCAGAGCTTCTTGCCGCGCACGCGAGCCATGTCAAAGCCGACACGGGCGATGCGGCGGATCTCGCTCTCGCTGTACGGCAACGTATCGTAGGACTGACGCTCGCCGTTTTCCAGTTCGCGGGTGCCACGTGGTGCGCCGAAGTAGATACCTCCGGTCAGCTCGCGAACGATGAGGATGTCCAGGCCGGCGACGATTTCGGGCTTCAGGCTGGAGGCATCTGCCAGTTGCGGATAAAGGATCGCCGGACGCAGGTTGGCGAACAAACCCAGTTGCGAGCGGATCTTCAGCAGGCCGCGCTCAGGACGGATGTCGCGGTCGATGGCGTCCCATTTCGGACCACCCACGGCGCCGAGCAATACCGCGTCAACCGAACGGGCGCGCTCAAGGGTCTCATCTGCCAGCGGCACGCCATGCTTGTCGATGGCCGCGCCGCCGATGACGTCGTGGCTCAGTTCGAAACCCAGCTGATATTTCTCGCTGGCCAGTTCCAGCACCTTGACCGCCTCGGCCATGATTTCCGGACCGATGCCATCACCTGGGAGAATCAGAATCTGCTTGCTCATAACGTCCTCGTTTCAATAAGTGCATCGGCGCTTCGAAAGCGCCGATTATGTAAGCAGGTGCTATGCCGTCTGTAGGAGCCGGCTTGCTGGCGAATGCGCCTTTTCAGTCACCGTCGCGTCGCCTCGCACACTGAGTTCGCCAGCAAGCCGGCTCCTACAGACCGGGTATCAATCAGGCATCCCTGAAAAGCCACGGCTGCGACGCGCGGTGCTTGCTCTCGAACGCTGCAATTGCCTCGCCGTCCATCAGGGTCAGGCCGATGTCGTCCAGGCCATTGAGCAGGCAGTGCTTGCGGAAGGCGTCGATTTCAAAGTGGTACACCTTGCCATCTTCACGGGTCACGGTCTGCGCTGCCAGGTCCACGTTCAACTGGTAGCCCGGGGTTGCCTCGACCACTTTAAACAGCTCATCGACTTCGCTTTCGCTCAGGATGATCGGCAGCAGGCCGTTCTTGAAGCTGTTGTTGAAGAAGATGTCCGCGTAGCTCGGCGCGATGATGCTGCGAAAACCATACTCTTCCAGCGCCCACGGAGCGTGTTCACGACTCGAACCGCAACCGAAGTTTTCCCGGGCCAGCAAGACACTGGCGCCCTGGTAGCGCTCGGCGTTGAGCACGAAATCCGGGTTCAGCGGACGCTTGCTGTTGTCCTGATACGGCTGGCCCACGTCGAGGTAGCGCCACTCGTCAAACAGGTTCGGGCCAAAGCCGGTTCTGCGGATCGACTTCAGGAACTGCTTGGGAATGATCTGATCGGTGTCGACGTTGGCGCGATCCAGCGGAGCGACCAGACCAGTGTGTTGGGTAAAAGGCTTCATACGGGGCTCCTTATGCCTGGCTCATGGTGCGAACGTCGACGAAACGGCCGTTGACCGCCGCCGCTGCCGCCATCGCCGGGCTGACCAGGTGAGTACGCCCACCGGCGCCCTGACGGCCTTCGAAGTTGCGGTTGGAGGTCGACGCGCAGTGCTCGCCGCTCTCGAGGCGGTCCGGGTTCATCGCCAGGCACATCGAGCAGCCCGGCTCGCGCCATTCGAAACCGGCTTCGATGAACACCTTGTCCAGCCCTTCCCGCTCGGCCTGTTCCTTCACCAAACCCGAGCCCGGCACGACGATCGCCTGCTTGATGGTCGCCGCCACTTTGCGGCCCTTGGCGATTTCCGCCGCGGCGCGCAGGTCTTCGATCCGCGAGTTGGTGCACGAGCCGATGAACACGCGATCCAGTTGAATATCGGTGATCGCCTGATTGGCTTTCAGGCCCATGTACTTCAAGGCCCGCTCGATGGAGCCACGTTTGACCAGATCGGTTTCCTGCGCCGGATCGGGCACATGCTGATCCACGGCGACGACCATTTCCGGCGACGTGCCCCAGCTGACTTGCGGTTTGATCTGGGTCGCGTCGAGCTCGACCACGGTGTCGAACACCGCGTCGTCGTCGGACACCAGGTCTTTCCAGGCCTCGACGGCTGCGTCCCATTGCCCGGCACTCGGTGCGAAAGGACGACCCTTGACGTAGGCAATGGTCTTTTTATCGGTCGCCACCAGCCCGACGCGAGCGCCGGCTTCGATGGACATGTTGCAGATGGTCATGCGGCCTTCGACGGACAGGTCGCGAATGGCGCTGCCGGCGAATTCGATGGCATGGCCGTTACCGCCGGCGGTGCCGATCTTGCCGATGATGGCCAGGACAATATCCTTGGCCGTGACGCCGAACGGCAGCTTGCCGTCGACCTTCACTTGCATGTTCTTCATTTTCTTGGCGACCAGGCACTGGGTCGCGAGGACGTGCTCGACCTCGGAAGTGCCGATGCCGTGGGCCAGCGCGCCGAAAGCGCCGTGGGTGGAGGTGTGCGAGTCGCCGCAGACCACGGTCATGCCGGGCAGGGTCGCGCCCTGCTCCGGGCCGATGACATGAACGATGCCCTGACGGATGTCGTTCATCTTGAATTCGGTGATGCCGTACTCGTCGCAGTTGTCATCGAGGGTTTTGACCTGCAAGCGCGACACCTGATCGACGATGGCGTCGACGCCGTCCTTGCGGTCCGGGGTGGTCGGCACGTTGTGGTCGACGGTGGCGACGTTGGCGTCGATGCGCCACGGTTTGCGACGGGCCAGGCGCAATCCCTCAAAAGCCTGAGGCGAGGTCACTTCGTGGATGATGTGACGGTCGATGTACAGCAGCGCGGAGCCATCGTCGCGCTGCTTGACCAAATGCGAATCCCAGAGCTTGTCGTAGAGCGTTTTGCCGGCCATCAGACGGTTCCTCATCAGCGTATTTCTATGCCCCGGCCGCCGATGTCGAGATGACACCGTAAAGACCTTTGGCTTGTGGGGGTGATGCTATGGAATATGCTTAAATAACTCAAATTCATATTTTTCATGCTTTGCATAACCAACAGGAATCCGAGATGGATCTGGCTAATCTCAATGCCTTTATCGCCATCGCCGAGATGGGCAGTTTCTCGGCAGCCGGTGAGCGTCTGCACCTGACGCAGCCGGCGGTCAGCAAGCGCATTGCCGGTCTGGAGCAGCAGCTGGACGTGCGGCTGTTTGATCGGCTGGGTCGCGAGGTCAGCCTGACCGAAGCCGGACGCGCCCTGCTGCCCCGCGCTTATCAGATCCTCAATGTGCTGGACGACACCCGTCGTGCGCTGACCAACCTGACCGGGGAAGTCACCGGGCGTCTGACCCTGGCGACCAGTCACCACATCGGACTGCACCGGTTGCCTACGCTATTAAGGGCGTTCACCAAGACCTATCCGGACGTCGCGCTGGACATTCAGTTTCTTGATTCGGAAGTGGCCTACGAAGAAATCCTCCACGGTCGTGCGGAGCTGGCGGTGATTACCCTGGCGCCCGAGCCTCACGCGCTGGTCAAAGCCGTGCAGATATGGGACGACCCGCTGGATTTCGTCGCGGCCCCCGAGCATCCGCTGGCGACCCAGGCAAACGTCAGCCTGGCGGACATCGCCGGCTACCCCGCGGTGTTCCCGGGCGAGAATACCTTCACCCACCACATCGTCAGCGGTCTGTGCGAGGCCCAGGGTTTGAAGCCGAACATCGCCATGAGCACCAACTACATGGAGACGATCAAGATGATGGTGTCCATCGGCCTGGCCTGGAGCGTGCTGCCCAGGACCATGCTTGATGAGCAAGTCACGGCCATCCCGTTACCGGGCATTCAGTTGCGGCGACAGCTGGGGTACATCGTCCACACCGAACGCACGCTCTCCAACGCGGCACGGGCGTTCATGGCGCTGCTGGACGCGCAGGCTGCGGAGTTTCAGCAACGGTAGAACCCGGCTTGCTGGCGAACGCGGTTCGGCGATCCCACTTCGGTGAATGACAGACAGCATTCGCCAGCAAGCCGGCTCCCACGGACCTCATGCACGCCAAAGCTTGTGTGCCATGGCCAGATTCATCGTAAGAGCGCGCTTGCCCGCGAACGCATTCTACCTGTGACGAATCACTCGCCTGACACCCTGCCTTCGCGGGCAAGCGCGCTCCTACAGGTTTTGCGGGGATCCGGGATTGGTTGGGTGTCAGGTTGAGCTTTTGATTCTGCCCGCAGGGCGTAGGAGCGCGCTTGCCCGCGATCGGCTGCACAGCAGTCGTGAATGCCGATCGGCGCCACACTCACGATGGGCACGAGACAGAAACAAAAAAGGCGCCCCGCAGGGCGCCTTTCTGGCCTGACTCGGGATCAGTGAGTCAGGGTTTTGCGGGCATTGATTTCGATGCGTTTTGGCTTGGCCTCTTCAGGCACCAGACGCAGCAGATCAATGCTCAGCAGGCCATTGGCCAAAGCGGCGTTCTTGACCTCGATGTGGTCAGCCAGGCGGAACGACAGCTTGAAGGCACGCTGGGCGATGCCCTGGTGCAGGAAGGTCACGCCTTCCGCGGTGTTCTCGCGCTTGTTGCCGGTGACGGTCAGTACGCCCTTCTCGACTTGCAACTCCAGATCTTCCTCCTTGAACCCCGCCGCCGCGATGACGATGCGGTATTGGTCATCAGCGTGTTTCTCGACGTTGTAGGGAGGGTAGCTGCTGGCCGACTCGTTGCGCGCCGCCGATTCGAACAAGTCGTTGAAGCGGTCGAAGCCAACCGAGTGACGGAACAGTGGAGCCAGGGAAAATGCAGTAGTCATCTGAAAATCTCCTGATAGATCAGCAAGTGGTTATAACCGCGACCCGTCTTCGGCATCGCGTAACCCCAAAATAGGGACGGCCATTTGCGTTTCAAGCCTCATCAAAAAAAAATTTCAGGCGGCTTCCGGCACGCTCACACCGAGCATCTGACTGATCCGCTCGCAGTCGGTTTCGCGGCGCAGGGCATCAAACAGCAGAGTCGCTTCGGGGTAGCTTTTGGTCAGCAGGACCACCCATTGCTTGAGGCGGCCGGGTGCCTGCACGCGGGTCATCTTGGCCATGGCCTGCAGCCAGAAATCCCGCAGCAGCGGCTGCAGCTCCGCCCAGGTCATGGGGATGACGTCGCGCCCGGCTTGCGCAGCGGCGATCTGCCGGCCCAGGTCCGGACGCGCCACCAGACCGCGGCCGATCATGATGTCGCGGGCTCCGCAGATCTCCCGGCAGCGGCGCCAGTCGTCGACGGTCCAGATCTCGCCGTTGGCGATGATCGGAATCTTCACCACGTCCTGAATCTTGCCAATCCACTCCCAGTGCGCCGGCGGCTTGTAGCCGTCGACCTTGGTGCGAGCGTGGACGACGATGAGTTCCGCGCCGCCTGCTTCCAGCGCCCGCGCGCAATCCAGGGCTGGCTCGGTGCTGTCGTAACCCAGGCGCATTTTGGCGGTGACCGGAATGTGCGCCGGCACAGCGCGGCGAACGTGGCTGAGGATGGTGTGCAGCAGCTCTGGCTCCTTGAGCAGCACCGCCCCGCCCCGGGATTTGTTGACGGTCTTGGCCGGGCAGCCAAAGTTCAGGTCAATGACCGGTGCGCCCAACTCGGCCGCGAAGGCGGCGTTCTCGGCCAGGCACACTGGGTCTGAACCCAGCAGTTGCACACGCAAGGGCACGCCGGCGCGGGTTTTCGAGCCCTGCAATAGCTCGGACGCAAGCTTGTGGAAGTAGTGCTCCGGCAGCACGCGCTCGGTCACCCGGATGAATTCGGTCACGCACCAGTCGATGCCGCCGACTTGCGTCAGCACGTCGCGCAGGATGTCGTCGACCAGGCCTTCCATGGGCGCCAGGGCAATTTGCATGGGTCACACTCAAAAAAAAGTCAGGCAGTTTACGCAGAGGCCGGCGGATTGGATACGGATTAAGCGCGCCGGACGTCAGGACACAACGCGGTGAAGGCCGGCTGCATATCCGTCGATGAATTCGCTCGGCATGCGCTTGGGCTTGCCCGACGACAACTCGATGCAGACGAAGGTGGTTTGCGCGCGCAGCAACGTCACGCCGTCGCTGGGCCGTTTGAGCTGGAAGCGCCGGGTCATCTTCAGGCGCTGGTCCCAGTCGACGATCCAGGTCGCCAGTTGCAGTTCGTCATCCTGATAGGCGCTGGCCAGGTAGTCGATTTCGTGACGCACCACGGCCATAGCCCGGTCAAGTCGGCGGTACTCGGTCAGGTCCAGTCCCAACTGCTGGGAATGCCGCCACGCGCAGCGTTCAAGCCAAGTGACGTACACGGCATTGTTGGCGTGGCCCAGGCCGTCAATGTCCTCCTCGCCCACCTGCAGATCGATGACGAACGGCGTTGCCAGATCCCAGACCATGTCTTCCCGCCCTATCAAATTCATTACGCGGACAGTGTAACCAAAAGCATCGGACAAAAACGGATGAGGGTCTCGCTTGACCAGAGGCTGCGGGTGTCCACGCGGGCCTCTTCCCGGCTGAAGCCGGTCCTACAAATGCGCGGTGATCCGGCGGGAACCATTAGAGCCAGGAAAGCGCTGCGCATTCTGTAGGACCGGCTTTAGCCGGGAAGGCGTCGGATGTCACGCCGCAGAATGGATGGTGCCGGTCCCACTGACGGACCGCGTGTATCTCGTAGGACTGGCTTTAGCCGGGAAGACGTCGGATGTCACACCGCAGAATGGATGGTGCCTGCGCTGGCCTCTTCCCGGCTGAAGCCGTTCCCACGGGGTCCAGAGCGACTCAGAGCACCGCCGACTTCGCCGCCCTCAGCACCCGATCCGACAGTTCGCTGGGCCCCAGGGCTCGGGCGAGTGCCAGACCACCGACCATCAAGGCGATATCGGCCAGGGTCTTGTCGGTCTCTTCAGGGCTGGCGGCGAGCTGCGCCACCATCAGTTCGACGTGTTCTGCCAAGGCGTTGCGAAAATCATCGGACAGACGCGCCATCTCCCCTATCGCCGTCGGCAGCGGGCACGCGTGCTCTTGGGCGTCTCGGTGCCTGCGCGACAGGTAGAACGCCGCCAACAGCGCACGGCGTTCCTCACCCGGCAATTGATCGTCGATGCCGGCGACCATCTCACGTCGCTCGGCCAGCAGGTGGCTGAACGCCTCAAGCATCAACGCTTCCTTGCTGTCGAAATGCGCGTAAAAGCCACCCACCGTGAGCCCGGCTGCGCCCATGATTTCGTTGACGCTGGGCTCGATCGGGCCGCGTGCGATCAGTGCGGAACTGGCAGCAGTGAGAATACGTTCGCGGGTCTGTGCTTTTTTGTCGTTCATGACCGCCTCCGGGATGATGGCGATAATATTATCCTCATCATGTGCGTTGGCAAGGGCGTATCGGTGCCTTGGGATAAACGATAAGCGGGATGAACGAGGGAGATAAACAGAGAAAGGGTCAGGAACCAAACCCCGGAAAAACAAAAGGGCCATTCAATAATCGAATGACCCTTGGTCTCGCAGAGCGAGAAATCGTGGCGTCCCCTAGGGGACTCGAACCCCTGTTACCGCCGTGAAAGGGCGGTGTCCTAGGCCACTAGACGAAGGGGACGCAAAACCTTCAGTCAGGTTCGTCGTCCCGCAATGACGAACCCTGGCGAAATTGGTGGAGCTTAGCGGGATCGAACCGCTGACCTCCTGCATGCCATGCAGGCGCTCTCCCAGCTGAGCTAAAGCCCCGACTTTACGCCTCTCGGCGGAGATCAGCTCTAACAACGGCCTCACTCGGTAAAACTGGCGTCCCCTAGGGGACTCGAACCCCTGTTACCGCCGTGAAAGGGCGGTGTCCTAGGCCACTAGACGAAGGGGACGTAACCCTTGCGTACCGCATCGGTGCTGGTTCCGATGCGGGACGAACTTCAAGGCAGTAAAGCAAACCTTGAAGCTTCTAATTTGGTGGAGCTTAGCGGGATCGAACCGCTGACCTCCTGCATGCCATGCAGGCGCTCTCCCAGCTGAGCTAAAGCCCCACAATACACTTACGTAGAACGCCGCGTTACCGCGTGTTTCTGCGTTGCCGTGTGGACGGGGCGCATATTAAGTGCGACCCACAAAGCTGTCAAACTCTTTTTCAAACAATTCCAAAAGAATTTTCCGGGATAACAATCACTTACCGCCTCCCGGAAAACCGGTTCACGCCGGGCCATTGGGCCATCGCTCAATGGCCCGGGCTGACTCAGGTAGCCAATCAGCCAATTGCGCCGAGCAGCTTTTCCCACTCTTTGTTCTCTTTCTTCGACACGCCGCCCAGCATGTCCAGCGCCTGGCGCAGACGGAAACGGGTCAGGTCGGGGCCCAGGATCTCCATCGCGTCGGTGACCGATACCGAGTTCGCCTGACCGGTAATGGCGGCGAACATCAGCGGCATGGCGTCACGCAGCTTAAGCTCCAGGTACTCGACCACCGCCTGAATGCAACCGGTGATCTTGTCCTTCTCCCACTGACGCAGGGATTCCAGCTTCCACAGAATCAGCTGAATGACCTGACGCACCT
The DNA here is from genome assembly GCF_026153515.1 of Pseudomonas sp. KU26590. Lineage (NCBI taxonomy): Bacteria > Pseudomonadati > Pseudomonadota > Gammaproteobacteria > Pseudomonadales > Pseudomonadaceae > Pseudomonas > Pseudomonas sp. KU26590. The sequence goes on along the minus strand of NZ_CP110644.1, from coordinate 2,667,008 downwards.
GCTCCGGCGACAGCTTCTTGTGCTCGAACAGCTTGGCGTCCGGCGTCACGCCACCGGCGAAGAAGAAACCGCCCAGCGGTGCGATCTGGCTGAAGGTCTCGACGCGGCCCTGCACGTGGGGCGCGATCTTCATCATGTAGTCGCTGTTGAACGCCCACTTCTGCACGCGGGTGGCGAATTCTTCCACCGGCAGTTCACGCAGCCATTGGCCGTTTAGCCACGAGAGTTTCTCGATGTCGAAAATCGGGCCGCCGAGGGACACGCGGGTCAGGTCGAAGTGCTCGACCATTTCGTCCAGCGAGAACTTCTCGCGCTCGTCGGGCATCGACCAGCCCATGCGTCCCAGGTAATTGAGCATCGCTTCCGGCATGAAGCCCATGCGCTCGTAGAACGTCACCGAGGTCGGGTTCTTGCGCTTGGACAGCTTGCTCTTGTCCGGGTTACGCAGCAGCGGCATGTAGCACAGCGCCGGTTTTTCCCAGCCGAAATATTCGTAGAGCAGGATCAGCTTGGGTGCCGACGGCAGCCATTCTTCGCCGCGCAGCACGTGGGTGATGCCCATCAGGTGGTCGTCGACGACGTTGGCCAGGAAGTAGGTCGGCAGGCCGTCGGTCTTCATCAGGACCTGCATGTCCATGCGGTCCCACGGGATTTCGACTTCGCCACGCAGGAGGTCCGGCACTACGCAGACGCCTTCGCTCGGCACCTTCATGCGGATCACATGGGGTTCGCCCGCGGCCAGGCGACGCTCGACTTCTTCTTTGGCGAGCAGCAGCGCGCGGCCGTCGTAGCGAGGGGTTTCGCCCCGGGCGGTCTGCTCGGCGCGCATCTGGTCGAGCTCTTCAGCGGTGCAGAAACACGGGAAGGCATGACCGGCGTCGACCAGTTCCTGCACGTACTTCTTGTAGATGTCGCCGCGCTCGCTCTGGCGATACGGGCCATGGGGACCGCCGACGTCGGGGCCTTCGCTCCACTCGATGCCGAGCCAGCGCAGGGCGTCGAAAATCTGTTGTTCGGACTCGCGGGTCGAGCGCAGTTGATCGGTGTCTTCAATGCGCAGGATGAATTCGCCGCCATGCTGCTTGGCGAAGCAATAGTTGAACAGCGCGATGTAGGCCGTGCCAACGTGGGGGTCGCCGGTGGGCGATGGCGCGATGCGGGTGCGAACGGTGGTCATGGAAAATCCCGGATAGGTCGAACAAGCCGCGAATGTTAACAGGCGCGGCCTGCGCGGCTCCAGCGCCGGCGCTTGATGGACCGCAGAATCGTGGTGATGGCAGGACAGGCGGCCCCGCCCTCGCCGCCCGGCACACGTACCGACGCGTGTTAAAACGAATAGCTCGCCATCAGTGGCGGTCATGATCGCGACGATGGCTAGGTGCCAGACCGCCAACCCTGATAAGTTTGCTTACATTCCAATAATTCAGAACGCCCATGCCCGCCCAACTCAAGCGCCGCCTGTTCATTTTCTTCGTGGTGGTCCTGCTGATCGCCCTCGCCTTCTTCGCCCAGTGGTACCTGAAAGGACGCTTTCACGAGTCCACCGACAACGCCTACGTGCAGGGTGAAATCACCCGGGTGTCCAGCCAGCTTGGCGCGCGGATCAACGAGGTGTTGGTGCAGGACAACCAGCACGTGGAAAAAGGCCAGTTGCTGGTGCGGCTTGAGCCGGATGATTTCCGCCTGGCCATCGACCGTGCCCAGGCGACCCTGGCCACCCGCGAGGCGGAGCGCCTGCAAGCCCAGAGCCGTCTGACCCAGCAGTCGAGCCTGATCGCCGCCAGCGATGCGCAGGTGCAAGCGAATCAGGCGACCCTTGGGCGCACGCAACTGGACCTGGCACGACTGCAAAAGCTGCGCACCCCGGGTTTCGTTTCGGAAGCCCAGGTCACCACCATGACCGCCGACAGCAACGTCGCCCGCTCCCAGGTCACCAAGGCCCAGGCCGACGCCCAGAGTCAGCGCCAGCAGGTCAACGCGCTGAACGCCGAGATCAAGCGCCTCGACGCGCAGATCGCCACCGCACGCGCCGACCTGGCCCAGGCGCAGATCAATGTGCAGCGAACCGAAATCCATTCGCCCCTCAGCGGGCTGGTCGGCCAGCGGGCGGCGCGCAATGGTCAGTTCGTTCAGGCCGGCGCTTATCTGCTGTCCATCGTCCCCGATGAAGACATTTGGGTGCAGGCCAATTTCAAGGAAACCCAGATCGAGCACATGGAGATCGGTCAGGTTGCCCAGTTGACGTTCGACAGCTTTCCCGGCACGCCCATCGACGGCCGCGTCGACAGCCTGTTTGCCGCCTCCGGTGCGCAGTTCAGCCTGCTGCCGCCGGACAACGCCACCGGCAACTTCACCAAGGTCGTGCAGCGCATCCCGGTCAAGCTCACCTTCGCACCGGACAACCCGCTGCACGGCAAGATTCGCCCGGGCATGTCGGTGACCGTTTCGGTCGATATCCGGCCAGCGAACGACCCGCAACGTGGCCGGTGACGAGCTGATCCGCCCGGTCGGCGAACCGACCCGGCGCGACTGGATTGCCGTGATGAGCGTCATGCTCGGCGCGTTCATGGCCGTGCTCGACATTCAGATCACCAACTCGTCGCTCAAGGACATTCAGGGCGCGCTGTCGGCGACGCTGGAAGAAGGCTCGTGGATTTCCACCTCGTATCTGGTGGCGGAAATCATCATGATTCCGCTGACGGCCTGGCTGGTGCAGTTGCTCTCGGCGCGGCGTCTGGCGGTTTGGGTGTCGGTGGGGTTTCTGCTGTCGTCCCTGCTCTGCTCCATGGCCTGGAGCCTGGAAAGCATGATCGTCTTCCGCGCCCTGCAGGGCTTCACCGGCGGCGCGCTGATCCCGCTGGCGTTCACCCTGACCTTGATCAAACTGCCGGAGCATCACCGGGCCAAGGGCATGGCGCTGTTTGCCATGACCGCCACCTTCGCCCCTTCCATCGGCCCGACCCTGGGCGGCTGGCTGACTGAGAATTTTGGCTGGGAATACATCTTTTACATCAACATCCCGCCGGGGTTGGTGATGATCGGCGGCCTGCTGTACGGCCTGGAGAAAAAGGCGCCGCACTGGGAATTGCTCAAGAGCACCGACTACGCCGGCATCGTCACCCTGGGTGTCGGGCTGGGCTGCTTGCAGGTGTTTCTTGAAGAGGGGCATCGCAAGGACTGGCTGGAATCGAACCTGATCGTCGGCCTGGGTAGTATTGCGCTGGTGAGCCTGATCAGCTTTGTGATCATTCAGCTGTCCAAGGCGAAACCGCTGATCAATCTGGGCATCCTCGGCAACCGCAATTTCGGGCTGTCGAGTATTTCCAGCGTCGGCATGGGGGTCGGCTTGTATGGCTCGATCTACTTGCTGCCGCTGTACCTGGCGCAGATTCAGGGCTACAACGCGCAGCAGATCGGCGAGGTGATCATGTGGATGGGCGTGCCTCAGCTGTTTCTGATTCCGCTGGTGCCGCAGCTGATGAAGATTATTTCGCCAAAGCTGCTGTGTACGCTGGGGTTTGGTTTGTTCGGGCTGGCGAGCTTTTCTTCCGGCGTGCTCAATCCGGACTTCGCCGGGCCGCAGTTCAATCAGATTCAGATCGTGCGGGCGCTGGGTCAGCCACTGATCATGGTGACCATTTCCCTGATCGCGACGGCATTCATTCAGCCCCAGGATGCAGGGTCGGCGTCGAGCCTGTTCAACATTCTGCGCAACCTGGGCGGCGCCATCGGCATTGCGCTGCTGGCGACGTTGCTGGATGCGCGGACCAAGACCTACTTCGACTATTTGCGCGAATCGATCTCCCCCGCCAACCCGCAAGTGGCCGAACGCATGGCAATGCTCACCGACCGGCTGGGCAGTGAAACGGCGGCGTTGGGCAAGCTCAGCGAGATCGCCCATCAACAGGCGGCGATCATGGCCTACAACGACGCGTTTCATTTTGTCGGCATTGCGCTGGGGGTCAGCATGCTGGCGGTGTTGCTGACGAAGAAGTTGCCGTCGGGGGTCAAGAGTGGCGCGGCACATTGATTAATCAGCGGTCTGGCACCGGTCTGTAGGAGCGCGCTTGCCCGCGAAAGCGTCAGGCCGCCCACCTCCTTGGTGATTTGAATCAATGCAATCTCCAAGGAGCCGGCTTGCTGGCGAATGCTGTGTGTCAGTCGCCGGGTGGGTGACGGCTAGAACGCGTTCGCCAGCAAGCCGGCTCCTACGGATTGAATGGCGCCGTGACGACAGTCTGCGCCATCACGACAGTCCGCGCGTTCTCGCGGCATCAAACCGCCAGCAACCGCTCGCGCAGCTTGCCGATCTCGTCGCGCATCTGTGCCGCGGCTTCGAACTCCAGGTCGCGGGCCAGTTGGTACATCTTCTCTTCCAGCTGACGGATGCGTTTGGTGATTTCGCTCGGCGAGCGCAGCTCGGCTTCGTACTTGGCGTTCTCCTCGGCGGCTTTGGCCATGCCCTTGCGCTTCTTGCTGCGCGAACCGGGCACGGTGGCGCCTTCCATGATGTCGGCGACGTCCTTGATCACGCTTCTCGGCGTGATGCCGTTGGCCAGGTTGAAGGCAATCTGCTTCTCGCGACGGCGATCGGTTTCGCCAATCGCGCGCTCCATGGAGCCGGTGATGCGGTCGGCGTACAGGATCGCCCGGCCGTTGAGGTTACGTGCGGCGCGGCCGATGGTCTGGATCAGCGAACGCTCGGAACGCAGGAAGCCTTCCTTGTCGGCATCGAGAATCGCCACAAGCGACACTTCCGGCATGTCCAGGCCTTCGCGCAGCAGGTTGATCCCCACCAGCACGTCGAAGGTGCCCAGACGCAGGTCGCGGATGATCTCGACGCGCTCGACGGTATCGATGTCCGAGTGCAGATAACGCACGCGCACGCCGTGGTCGGCCAGGTAATCGGTGAGGTCTTCGGACATGCGCTTGGTCAGCGTTGTCACCAGCACCCGTTCCTCGATCGCCACGCGCTTGTGGATCTCGGAGAGCAAGTCGTCGACCTGGGTCAGCGCCGGACGGATCTCGATCTGCGGATCGACCAGACCGGTCGGCCGTACCACCTGCTCGACGATGCGACCCGCGTGTTCGGCCTCGTAGTTACCCGGCGTCGCTGACACGAAAATGGTCTGCGGGCTGACGTTTTCCCACTCATCGAAACGCATCGGCCGGTTGTCCAGCGCCGATGGCAGCCGGAAACCGTACTCCACCAGTGTTTCTTTACGCGAACGGTCGCCCTTATACATGGCGCCGACCTGGGGCACGCTGACGTGGGATTCATCGATCACCAGCAAAGCGTCAGCGGGCAGGTAGTCGTAGAGCGTCGGCGGCGGCGCGCCGGACGGACGCCCGGACAGATAGCGCGAGTAGTTTTCGATGCCGTTGCAGTAACCCAGCTCGAGGATCATCTCCAGGTCGAAACGGGTGCGTTGCTCCAGACGTTGCGCTTCCACAAGCTTGTTGGCGCCGCGCAAGTATTCCAGGCGCTCCTGCAGCTCGACCTTGATGCCTTCCATCGCGTCCAGCAGCGTTTCGCGCGGGGTCACGTAGTGGCTCTTCGGGTAGAAGGTGAAGCGCGGCAGCTTGCGGATGACTTCGCCGGTCAGCGGATCGAAGGCAGAGAGGCTCTCGACTTCGTCGTCGAACAACTCGATGCGGATGGCTTCCAGGTCCGACTCCGCCGGGTAGACGTCAATCACGTCGCCGCGCACCCGGAAGGTCGCCCGGGCGAAATCCATGTCGTTGCGGGTGTATTGCAGGTCGGCCAGACGGCGCAGCAAGGCGCGCTGATCGAGCTTGTCGCCGCGATCCACGTGCAACACCATGCGCAGGTAGGTCTCCGGACTGCCCAGACCGTAGATGCAGGACACCGTGGTGACGATGATCGAGTCCTTGCGCTCCAGCAACGCTTTGGTCGCGGACAGGCGCATCTGCTCGATGTGGTCGTTGATCGACGCGTCCTTCTCGATGAAGGTGTCCGACGACGGCACATAGGCTTCGGGCTGATAGTAGTCGTAGTAGGAAACGAAGTACTCGACCGAGTTGTTCGGGAAGAACGCCTTGAACTCGCCGTACAGTTGGGCGGCCAGGGTTTTGTTCGGCGCCAGCACCAGGGTCGGGCGCTGCACCTGCTGAATGACGTTGGCGATGCTGAACGTCTTGCCCGAACCGGTGACACCGAGCAGGGTCTGGTGCGACAGCCCGGCGTCGATGCCTTCAACCAGCTGACGAATCGCTTCTGGTTGATCGCCGGCCGGCTCAAAACGGGTAACGAGCTGAAACTCGGACATAACGTACCTCTGGACGGGCTACTGCCAGATTCTGCAGCAACGCAATGAGCACGGACGACTGATCCCGCCAGGGAAAAGACGTACATAGAAGAAAGTGATGGGACTACAAGTGGAGTCGACCGCGCCACCTTTCAAGCCACCCTCCGCAGATTAGTCCGCGGCACGGGACTAACGGTCGAAAAATTTCGCGAAAAACCCGGAAAAACCGGTCCCGGCCTGTCGCCCACACTGGCGCGGGCCTTTATACTTGCTCCCCGTTTGTGCACCGCTCTAGTGCAATCGGCTGGAGCGACGCGATCCATTCACTCCCCACTCAGAGCCCCCGCACAATGAGCCTGTTCTCCGCTGTCGAAATGGCACCACGCGATCCTATCCTGGGCCTCAACGAAGCATTCAACGCCGATACCCGCACGACCAAGGTCAATCTGGGTGTGGGCGTCTACAGCAACGAAGAAGGGAAAATTCCGCTGCTGCGCGCCGTTGTCGAAGCGGAAGAAAACCGGGTGGCCCAACACCTGCCTCGCGGCTACCTGCCCATCGACGGCATCGCCGCCTATGACAAGGCCGTGCAAACCCTGCTGTTCGGCGCCGAGTCACCGCTGTTGGCCTCGGGCCGGGTGATGACGGTCCAGGCGGTCGGCGGCACGGGCGCGCTGAAAATCGGCGCTGACTTCCTCAAGCAGCTTTCCCCTGACGCTGTTGTGGCGATCAGCGACCCGAGCTGGGAAAACCACCGCGCGCTGTTCGAAACCGCCGGTTTCCCGGTGCAGAATTATCGCTATTACGACGCCGCCACCCATGACGTGAACCGCACGGGGATGCTGGAAGATTTGCAGAACCTGCCGTCCGGCTCGATCGTTGTGCTGCACGCCTGCTGCCACAACCCGACCGGCGTTGACCTGACCCTGGAAGACTGGAAGAAGGTGCTTGAGGTGCTGAAGGCCAAGGGGCACGTGCCATTCCTGGACATGGCGTATCAAGGCTTCGGTGATGGCATCGACGAGGACGCGGCGGCGGTGCGTCTTTTTGCCGACAGCGGTCTGACGTTCTTTGCTTCCAGCTCGTTTTCGAAGTCGTTTTCGCTGTACGGCGAGCGGGTCGGCGCTTTGTCGATCGTGACGGATTCGAAGGAGGAGACGGCGCGGGTGTTGTCGCAGGTGAAGCGTGTGATCCGCACGAACTATTCGAACCCGCCGACCCACGGCGCGTCGATTGTGGCGGCGGTGTTGAACAGCCCTGAGTTGCGTGCCAAGTGGGAAGAAGAGCTGGGTGAGATGCGCCTGCGGATTCGTGGGATGCGTGAGGAGATGACGCAGCGTCTGGCGAATAATGCGGCGGAGCAGGATTTCAGTTTCGTCGCGCGGCAGCGGGGGATGTTTTCGTATTCGGGTCTGACGACGGCGCAGGTTCATCGGTTGCGCAATGAGTTCGGGATTTATGCGTTGGATACCGGGCGGATTTGTGTGGCGGCTTTGAACCAGGGGAATATCGGGGCTGTTACCGAGGCGATTCTCGCCGTTATCTAAAAAGCAGCGCTGGCGCTTGGAAGATCAAGATCTGGATCAAGATCTGGATAACAAGCGTCTGCCTAAGGGCAGACCGTTTCGCCTTCGGCGAGTTACTTGGAAAAGCACCCCAAGTAACCAAGGGTGCTTGCTCTTGGTTTGGCCCGACTTCGTCGGGTTCCCTCACTCCGACGACGCTCCGTGGGCCCGCGCCGAACGGACATCCATGTCCTAGCGGCGCTCTCGCCGCATCCATGCGGCTCGGCCCACTCCGCGTCGTCTGCGTTCGGCCTGCACCAAAGTCGCGTTTGGTGTCGTCTGGACTTTTTGTGATTGAAGATCAAAAGCGCGTTTAAGCAGATCGAAGGCTTCCCGGCTGAAGCCGGTCCTACAGGTGCGCTCGGTATCTGATCCTTTGATCGTTCCCACGCTCCGCGTGGGAATGCATCCTGTGACGCTCCGCGTCACATATCTGGATTGATGCACATCTTGCAGGACGCAGAGCGTCCGAAGCGGCATTACCACGCGGAGCGTGGGAACGATCGGTGAACGCAATGCATGCGCTGCTTTGAGTGGGACCGGCTTCAGCCGGGAAGCTTTTGCTTTTGCTCGCCTTTGCTTTTGATCTTCATACGCAACAGGTTCAAACACCGCAGAACGCGACTTGGGTGCAGGCCGAACGCAGACGACGCGCAGTGGGCCGAGCGGCATGGATGCCGCGAGAGCGCCGTCAGGACATGGATGTCCGTTCGGCGCGGGCCCACGGAGCGTCGTCGGAGTGAGGGTATTCCGACGAAGGAGGAACCCAACCAGGAGCACGGCCTTTTTGGTTACTTTTTCGGCTGTTGGAAAAAGTGACCCGCCGTAAGGGCGGAACCATAACAACAGCACACCGAGATAATGGATACGCGTAAATCTCTGCGCGTTTATCCGCTTTTCGGAGCCTGCGACTACGCCTTCTTCCGATACGCCATCGAATCATCAATCCGCTTAAGTATGTAATCCCCCGCCGCCACCGCCGGATAAAGGCTCGCAGCAGCATCAATCCCCAAATCGCAGGGATCAACAACCGCCCCATAGGTCGGGTCATAAAACGTCGCGATCGAATACCGCTCATGCCCTGACTGATTGATCACCCGATGCAACGTCGACCGGAACCGATCGTTCGACCAACGCGCCAGCAAATCCCCCACGTTCACCACCAAAGTGCCCTCGATTGGCGTCGCATCGACCCACGCCCCGCTGCCCAACTCACGCACCTGCAGACCGCCGCTGTTGTCCTGATGCAACAACGTAATGCACCCATAATCCGTATGCGGCGCCACGCCGAACTGATCGGTTTCAGCCCGCGGTGGATGGGGCGGGTAATAGACCATCTGCGTGCGCTGCAAACGCTTGCCGTATTTCGGCGCAAAAAAATCGGGCTCGATACCCAGTCCCACGGCCACCGCCTTCAACAGATCAGCGCCCGCCTTGCCGATCTCCTCGTAATACGCGTCCAGCGCCAGCCGCAACGCCGGCATGAAATCCGGCCACTGATTCGGACCGCGCAAAGCCTCCCCCGCCAGTACGCTCGGGTCATCCTCCGGCAGCTCGAGGCCGATGCTGAAAAACTCCTTAAAATCCGGCTTGGTCGCCTCATACATCAGCGCCCCGCCCAACGCATGCCAGCCGCGATGACGTTTGTTCACCGCGACCTGGCGCTTCACCTCCGGCGCTAAAGCGAAGAAGGCTTTCGCTGCCGACATGGCGCTGTCGATCACCTGGCGGGGCACGCCGTGGTTGATGATGTAGAAGAAGCCGCTCTCGCTGCAGGCGCTACGGATGGCTTCGCCGGCGCGGCGGATCGCGGCATCGTCGCCTTCGCGGACCCCGGCCATGTCGATGATCGGGAGGTTGGCGGTGACGGTCATGGCAGGCTCCGGGTGCAGGAAATGGACTGGGCGGTATAGACCGGATCAAGCATTTACTGTGCCGCGCCGCCCACCACGTTATTCGTAGGACACCGGGCGATCACTATGTGGGACCGGCTTTAGCCGGGAATGCGCCAGCGCGTGCAACCTGGATTCTGTGGTGTGACAGACGACGCTTTCCCGGCTAAAGCCAGTCCTACAGCGAAGCCGTTAGCGCCCTCAGCCTAATGGCGTCGATCAACTGGCCTGCATCTTGCGTCAGCTGTCTATACAGCCTCCCCCGCTGTCAGGCACGCCCCACCCCTGACGCGGATTGATCGAGTGGATTCCATGAGCGACCTGCAACAGACCATCAGACATTTGCGCGAGGCCTTGGGCGACCCTCAGGTGCTGACCGGCGAGGCCATTAGCCCGCGTCATTACAGCGACTGGACCCGCCATGCCCCCGCCTGCCCGGCCGCATTGCTCTTGCCGACCAGCACCGAACAGGTTTCCCTCGCCCTGCGCATCTGCAACGCGGCGGGGCAAAGCGTGGTGCCCCAGGGCGGCATGACCGGGCTGGCGGGCGGCGCCGTTCCGCGCACCACCGATATCGCGTTGTCGCTGGATCGCCTGCGCGGCATCGAGGAGATCGACACAGCCGCCGCCACCGTCAGCGTGGGTGCGGGGACGACGCTGGAGGAGATCCAGCACGCCGTGGCCGACGCCGGTTTTTTGTTTCCGCTGGACCTGGGCGCCCGGGGCTCGTGTCAGATCGGGGGCAACATTGCTACCAACGCGGGTGGCAATGCGGTGATTCGTTACGGGATGACCCGCGACCTGGTGCTCGGTCTGGAGGTGGTGTTGGCGGACGGGCGTGTGCTCGACCTGATGAACAAGATGATCAAGAACAACTGCGGTTATGACCTAAAACAGTGCTTCATCGGCAGCGAAGGCACCCTTGGGGTGATTACCCGTGCGGTTCTGAAAATGGCGCCGCTGCCCGGCCCCACCACCACGCTGCTCTGCGCCCTGCCCGATTACCAGAGCGCCGTCGCGCTGCTGCGGCGCATTCAGTCGAGCGTCGGCACGCCCCAGGCCTATGAATTGATGTGGCAGGATTTCTTGCGCCTTGGCGTGTCGTGGCTGGAGAAGCCCGTCGCGCCGATCCCCGATCATCATCCGCTGTACGTGCTGCTGGAATCGTCCGCCCCCGGCGATGCGCTGGAGCAGACCCTTGAAGCCGCAATCGAGGCCGGTGAAGTGGTCGACGCCATTCTCGCCACCTCCCAGACCCAGGCCCGCGGGCTGTGGAAAATACGCGAGGCCACCGGCGAGTTTCCCCAGCGCATGGCGCCCCTGAACTTCGACATCAGCCTGCCCATCGGCCGCATCGGTGAGTTCGCCGAGCGCTGCCGTGAACGCATCGACGCGCGCTGGCCGGGTAACCGAAGCGTGTATTTCGGCCACATCGGTGACAGCAACCTGCACCTGACCGTGGACTGCCATTCGCTGCCGCAGCCCGCGCCGGTGCTGGAAATCGAAGAGCTGGTCTACAGCGCCGTCGGCGAGTTGGGCGGCGCGGTGTCAGCTGAACATGGCATCGGCCTGCTCAAGCGCGAGTTTCTCCATCACTCGGTCAGCGCGCAAGCGTTGCAGGTGATGGCCGAACTCAAGCGCAGTTTCGACCCCAACGGCATTCTCAATCCGGGCAAAATCCTCGGCTGATAACCACCTGCCGGTTGTATATACCGGTATGGCACGCTAACTGCAGCTCACCACCATCCCGCAGCCTTCGACGCCACACGCCCCATCCACCCAGGAGCCATCCCATGCCACTCGACTCTGTGTTCCGCAGGACGTTTAAACGCTTGAGCATCGCTGCCACGCTGACGCTGTTGCCATTGGCGGTGCTGCCACTGTCGGCACAGGCCGATCAACTGGCTGATGTGAAAAAGGCCGGTGAGCTGGTGGTCGGCACCGAGATGCAGTTCGCGCCGTTCGACTTTCTCGAAGCGGGCAAGCAGAAAGGCTTGAACGCTGAGTTGTTCGAGGCGCTGGGTCAGGAGCTGGGGGTCAAGATCAAGTTCCTCGACCTGCCGTGGCCGAGCGTGCTGCCGGGTCTTGAAGCGAAGAAATTCGACGTGGTGGCCGGCCCGATCATCGTGACCAAGGCGCGCAAGGAGCGTTACCACTTCGTCTCGCCGATTGCCGAAGCGACCGTGGCCCTGCTCGCGGGCGCCAAGGACGACAGCATCAGCAAGCCTGAAGACATCGCCGGCAAAACCGTCGGTGCCGGCAAGGGCTCGGCGCAGCTGGAAGAGTTGAAAGCCTTCGCCGCGACCCTGCCGCAGAAGGTCACCATTCGTGAATACGTCGACAACAATCAGGCCTACGCTGATCTGGCCGCCAAGCGCATCGTCGCCGTGGCCAATTCGCTGCCGAACATCTCCTTCGTCGCCGCGCAGAAAAGCAATCTGTACAAAGTGGTGCAGCCGCCGTTCGGCAAGAAATCCTATTTCGCCTACCTGGGCCGCAAGGACGCCGATGCCGACAGCCTGATCGCCGCACTGGATGCTGCCCTGACCAAGATGCACGACGACGGCCGCCTGGCCGCGCTGCAGAAGAAATGGCTGGGCGCGGAAATGGACGTGCCGAAGGGTGATTTCGAGCCGACGTGGTGATAAGGAGCTAAGTCAACTGCATCGTCCCGAAACGATGCACGACCTGTAGGAGTGACCGGGGTGGCGCTCCACCCTGCCCGCGAATGCGGTGTGTCAGTAATGGATAAGTTGGCTGACACACCGCAATTCGCGGGCAAGCGCGCTCCTACAGGATTTGCGTCAGGTATAGGTCCTTCTACAAGATTTGCGTCAGGCATACGCTGGAGAAACGCCGTGGTCGATTGGCCCTTGCTGCAGCAAAACGCGCCGTTACTGCTAGGCGCCCTGTGGGTGACGTTGCAGGTGTCGATCGCCGCGCTGGTGTTCGGCTTTGTCATCGGCATCGTCGTCGGCAGCCTGCGCCTGTCGCCGATCCCTTTTCTGCGCCGCCTGGGTGGCGCCTACATTTTCGTGTTCCGCGGCATTCCGCTGCTGGTGCAACTGCTGTTCATCTATTACTTCCTGCCCCGGGTCGGCCTGCCCAATGTCTCGCCCACGGTGGCGGCGATCATCGGCCTGTCCCTGGCCGCCGGCGCGTACATCGCCGAGATCATGCGCGGCGGTTTTCTTGCGATTCCCGGGGGCCAGCTGGAGGCCGCCGGCCTGTTGGGCATGAGCGACGCGCAGATGCTCATGCGCATCCGCGTGCCCCAGGCCGTGCGCCTGACGCTGCCGGCGCTGGTCAATGAAATGATCCTGCTGATCAAGGCCTCGTCGCTGGTCTCGGTGGTGGGGCTGGCCGACCTCACCCGCACGGCGCAGAACCTCGCCGCCAGCGATTACATGTTCGTCCAGGACTACCTGATGCTCGCCGGCTTCTACTGCCTGATCAACGTGCCGCTGGCGTACGCCGCGAGCCTGCTGGAACGACGGCTGAAGGAGCGCACGGCATGACCTTCGACCCGAGCATTTTCACCGACCACCTGGACGACATCGGTTCGGGGTTTCTGGTCACCCTCGGCACCTGGAGCAGCGGCGTCGTGCTAGGCCTGGCCTTGGGCATGCTGATCGCCGTCGCCCAGGTGTTCGGCAACAACCTCGTGCGCGTGCCGCTGCGGGTGTTCCTCGAGCTGATCCGCAGCACGCCGTTTCTGGTGCAGCTGTTTCTGGTGTATTACGGCGGGCCGTCGTTCGGCATCAGCCTTGACCCGATCCCCGCCGGCATTCTCGGCCTCGGGGTCTACGGCGGCGTATACTTCGCTGAAATCTTTCGCACCGGCTTCCAGTCGGTCGCCCGGGGCCAGCTGGAAGCCGCCGATTGCCTGGGCATCACTCGCCTGCAAAGCATCTGGCGCATCCAGTTGCCGCAGATGCTGGTGATGATTCTGCCGGCGCTGGTGAACATGGTCACCGTGCTGTGCAAGGAAACCGCCGTGCTGTCGATCATCACCATTCCCGAGCTGACGATGGTCCTCACCGGCATCGGTTCGGAGACCTTCGCCTTCGTCGAAACCCTGCTGATGCTGTGCATCGGCTACCTGATTCTGGTGGAGCTGTGCTCGCGACTGGGCATGCTCCTGGAAACCCGCGTCGGCCGTTTCATGAGCAGGCAACCCCGATGAACAGCCTTCTGATCCCCGGCGGCAACGTGCCCGCCCCTACCGGCGAAACGACCCGCGAATCCCTGGATGAACCTATGAAAACCAACGGCGAGCAGTCGTCCGTGCTGACCCTGAGCCAGGTGGGCAAAAGCTTCGGCCACCTGCGCGTGCTCAAGGGCATCGACGTGCAGGTGCAGCGCTCGGAAGTGGTGTGCCTGATCGGCCCGTCCGGCTCGGGCAAGAGCACATTGCTGCGCAGCATGGCGTTTCTGGAGGAGTACGACGAAGGCGAGATCCGCATCGAAGGCCAGTTGCTTGGCTGGCAGGACACCGACAAGGGCCGTCGCCGCGCGCCGCAATCGCAGATCAACCAGGTGCGGCGCAACGTCGGCATGGTCTTTCAGCAGTTCAACCTGTGGCCGCACATGACCGCCCTCGGCAATGTCTGCGAAGCCTTGCGGCGGGTGCGCAAGCTCTCGGCCGACGAAGCGAAGAAGCGCGGTATGGCGATGCTCGACAAGGTCGGTCTGGCGCACAAGGCCGAGGCGTATCCCGCGCAATTGTCCGGTGGCCAGCAGCAGCGGGTGGCGATTGCCCGGGCGCTGGCGATGGAGCCGCACATCATGCTGTTCGACGAGCCGACCTCGGCCCTCGACCCGGAACTGGTGGGCGAAGTGCTGCAGGTGATGAAGACCCTGGCGAAGGAAGGCATGACCATGGTGGTGGTCACCCACGAGATGGGCTTTGCCGCCCAGGTCGCCGATTCGGTGATTTTTCTCGATCAGGGCGAAATCGTCGCACGCGGTACGCCCCGGCAGATCTTTCACAACGCCGAGCAACCCCGGCTGCAGCAGTTCTTGCAGAACTACCTGGACCGCAACGCGTTCTGGCAGGACGCCAAGCCGTGATGCGCTTTTTTTAGGGCCGTCAACGCACGCCTGTTCTGAAAGGGAGAGAGACGATGGACAAACCGGCACCCCAGGCCCTGTATCGGCGGGCGAAATCCTTCGTTCACGGCAAGCTGTCGTCGGGGGAATGGCAGCCCGGCGACCTGATTCCGTCGGAGAACCGTCTGGTGGTCGAGCTGGGCATGTCGCGGATGACCGTCAACCGGGCGTTGCGCGAGCTGACCGAAGAAGGCCGCCTGCTGCGGGTGTCCGGGGTCGGCACCTTCGTTGCCGCCAGCAAGCCGCAATCCAACCTGCTGCGCATCACCAACATCGCCGACGAAATCCTCGCCCGCGGTCATCGCTACCGCTGCCAGGTGCTGCACCTGGCACGGGAATCGGCGTCGATGCCCATCGCCTCGGCCCTCTCGCTGGCCACCGGCGCGTCGGTGTTTCACCTGTTGTGCGTGCATTACGAGGACGATGTGGCCGTGCAGCTGGAAGACCGTTACGTCAACCCCCACGCCGCCCCGGACTTTCTGCAGCAGCCCTTCGGCGACGCGTTGCAGTCGGCGCGGTATCTGCTGCGGATCATCCAGCCCGATGAAATGGAGCACATCGTCGAGGCCAGCCACCCGAGCGCCGAGGAGCTCAAGCATTTGCAGATCGAACCGGGCGAGCCGTGTCTGGTGCTGATGCGCCGCACCTGGAACAGCGGCAACGTGGTGACCTACGTGCGGTTGGTGCACCCGTCGTCGCGTTATCGCCTGGGCAGTCGCATGCCGGTGACAGGCGCCTATCGGGACAGCTGATCAATGCCGGTCAGCACATTGATCGAACCCTTGCGCGCGGTTGCCCTCGATATCTGTAAGTCCTGTGAACGGGACATGACAGAAGAGGTGCGTATGGCTACCCAGAACAACGATCAAACCGTCAACCGCAACGACCCGGCGATCAGCCCGGCCACGCAACCGGAAGCCCCGGAAAGCAGCGTGGCGCAGGAGGACACGGTCAAACCACTGGGCGAGTCGAAAGACGGCGCTCAGGGTCAGGCGAAGGCCGGGGTCGATACGGGGGATAACAGCTTTACTCCGGACTTCGAGCCTGAAGAGCATGAGTCGCCGGACACCACCAAAGAAGAACTGCAGACGGGTGAGCTGGACAAGGACATTGATACCGCTGGGGGTTGAGGTCGGTCGCTGAATGCTTGCCTTGCCCCCTCCGTAGCAGCCGGCTTGCTGGCGAACGGGTCGGGGCAGTTGTGAAACGGGCGTCTGACACACAGCATTCGCCAGCAAGCCGGCTCCTACAGTTGGATGCCGGCGCTGCCATACCTGCAGCTGCGCGGCCGTATGCCGTCGCGATCCGTCCTGCTTCGCGCATCTTTAATTGCGTAGCACCCTAACAAAACGGCACCATCACGCTTTCGTCTGCGCTTGCAGACCTGCCTGAAGTTCATCCCCGGAGCGTTGTCGATAATGGTCCAGCCCGTCACTCAGGATGCCCCGCGCGTCGGTAACAAACTCACACCCCGCGAGTTTCGCGGCATGGCGGCGATTCTGATGTCCATCGCCCTCGCCACCCTCGACACCGCCATCGCCAACACTGCCCTCCCCGCCATCGCGGCTGATTTACACGCCTCGCCGGCAGCGTCGGTATGGATCATCAACGCCTACCAGCTCGCCGCCGTCGCCACGCTGTTGCCGTTCGCGGCACTGGGCGGTGTGCTCGGGCACCGCAAGGTCTATCTGGGCGGGCTGATTCTGTTCGTGGTGTCGTCGGCCTTGTGTGCGCTGTCCTGGTCATTGCCCACGCTGACCATCGCCCGGGTCCTCCAGGGCATCGGTGCCAGCGCGATCATGAGCGTCAACGCCGCGCTGATCGGTTCGATCTTCCCCCACGAACGGCTCGGCCGCGGACTGGGCATGAACGCGCTGGTGGTCGGCACGTCGTTTTCCATCGGCCCGACCGTGGCCTCGCTGGTGCTGTCGGTGGCGAGCTGGCCGTGGCTGTTCGCGATCAACCTGCCCATCGGCCTGTTCGCCTTGGTGTTTGCCTGGAATTCACTGCCCGCGACCCGTCTCGGCACCTTAACCTTCGACCGCATGACCGCCGTGCTCAACGTCATCACCTTCGGCGCGCTGATCTTTGCCCTGAGTCAGGCGGCACAGCTGGGTTCCATGACCAGCGTGCTGATCGCCCTGGCGGTTTTTCTGGTGGGCGGCGCGCTGATGCTCAAGCGGGAGGCCGGGCACCCTGCGCCAATGTTCCCGCTGGATCTGCTCAAGCGGCCGATGTTTGCGCTGTCGGCGCTGACGGCGTTCTGTTCGTTCGCCACCCAGGGCCTGGCATTTGTCTCGTTGCCGTTCTTTTTTGAGAGCACCCTGGGCCGCGACCCGGTGCAGACCGGGTTTCTGATGACGCCGTGGTCGGTGGTGGTGGCGATGATTGCGCCATTTGCCGGGCGCATGTCGGACCGTTATCCGCCGGGGCTGCTGGGCGGGATCGGCCTGGCCATCCTCTGTGTCGGCATGATTTCCCTGGCGAGCATGCCGGCGGACGCCAGCGTGATCTCCATCATCGGGCGGATGATGCTATGCGGGATCGGCTTCGGGTTCTTCCAGGCGCCGAATCAGAAAGCGCTGATGACCAGCGCGCCGAAGGAACGCTCCAGCGGCGCCAGCGGCACGATTGCGACGGCACGCCTGATCGGTCAGGCCACGGGCGCGGCGTTGGTGGCCTTGAGTTTCGGGATTTCCAATACTCACGGCCCGGTGTTGGCCTTAAGCATCGGCGCAGGCTTTGCGGCGGTGGGCAGTCTGGCAAGCGGGTTGCGGCTGGTGACCAAGAACACGGCCAATCCGCGGGTGTGAGATGCAGGTCATCTGCACCTTGCAAGCTCACTCCTACAGGATGACCAGCAGTCTTCCCGTGGCAGCGCCAAGCCAGGGCAGGATCAGGCAATCATCGCGTAGGACTGGGTCATCGGTTTGAGGCGCAGGGTTCCTACCATGGGGGCCTACGATCAACGGCTTAGGGCCGGAGAGGAAACGCACAATGAGCACATCAAAAACCCTGTTCATCACCGGTGTCAGCAGCGGCTTCGGTCAGGCCTTGGCGCAACAGGCGCTGGCGGCGGGTCATACCGTGATCGGCACCCTGCGCAATGAAGACGCCGTTCAGGCATTCGAAGCCCAGGCACCCGGTCGCGCCCACGGCGTGCTGCTGGACGTCACCGACTTCGACGCCATCGACCGCGTGGTCGCCGAGGCCGACACCGCGTTCGGGCCCATCGACGTGTTGGTCAACAACGCCGGTTATGGTCACGAAGGTATTCTGGAAGAGTCGCCGCTGGATGACTTGCGTCGGCAGTTCGATGTCAACGTGTTCGGCGCAGTGGCGATCATCAAGGCCTTCGTGCCGCTGTTCCGTCAGCGTCGCCGCGGGCACATCCTCAACGTCACCTCCATGGGCGGCTTCATCACGATGCCGGGGATTTCCTACTACCACGGCAGCAAGTTCGCCCTGGAAGGCATTTCCGAATCTTTGAGCAAGGAGTTAAAGCCGTTCAATGTGTTTGTCACCGCCGTGGCGCCGGGTTCGTTCCGTACCGATTGGGCCGGGCGCTCGATGCAGCGTACCGCGCGGCAGATTGCCGACTACGACGCCAGCTTCGACCCGATCCGCAAGGCCCGCGAAGAACGCAGCGGCAAACAGCCGGGTGATCCGGTGAAGGCGGCAGATGCGATGCTCAAGCTGATTGATAGTCCCAGCCCGCCGGCGCATCTGTTGCTGGGCAGCGACGCGTTGAAGCTGGTGCGGGAAAAGCTGGCGCAGCTGGAAGCCGAGTTTGCGGAATGGGAAGAGGTGTCGCGCTCGACGGATGGGTGAGTGAGGACCCATTCAGCCGTCTGCGCTGACACGCTGATATTCAGCTGCCACCGCAACACGTGTAGGAGCGCGCTTGCCCGCGAAGGCGTCGGCATGGACGACAGAGATGCGTCGGACGCACCGGCCTCTTCGCGGGCAAGCGCGCTCCTACAGGTGCTGCGATAGCGGGGAAGTCTGCGGTGCCCCCTTCTGAACGCTACACCCCGCCGCGGCTGAAGATGCGGATCACTTCATCCAGATGCCCGGCCATCGCCTGCCTCGCGGCGCCTGCATCGCGGTGTTGCAGGGCGTCGAGGATCAGGCGGTGTTCGTGTTCGGAGCGGAACGGCATGTCGTCGGAGGTGTAGTGGGCCTGTAAGCGCTGGAACATGCTGCCGTACTGATGGCCGAGCAGGTGCTTGATCATCAGTGCATAGGCCGGATTGCCAGAGGCCTGGGCGATGCGGATGTGGAACAGGCGATCGCCGGGGTGGGTGTGGGAATGCTCGCGGTTGTCGCGGGCGTTACGTTCGAAGGCCTCGCGAATCGCTTCCAGCTCTTCATCGCTGGCGTTCTGCGCCGCCAGCGCCGCTGCTTCCGGTTCGATCAGCCGACGCGCCTGAAGCAGGGCAAACGGCGGGATCTCGGCGCTGAAATCCACCTCGATGCCCAGCTCCGGGTCGACGTCCTTCCACTGATCGCGGGTGACCTGGGTCATTACCGGTTCATCGGACAGCTTCTGCCCCGGCGGCTCACAGACCAGCACGCCATTGCCCACCCGCACATCCACCAGCCCGATCACCTCAAGGGCAATCATCGCCTCGCGCACCGACGCCCTGCTCACCCCCAGCATCTTGGCCAATTCACGTTCCGCCGGCAGGCGGCTGCCCGGTGGAAATTCACCGCTGTCGATCAGCGCGCGTAGCTGATCGGCGATCTGGCGATAAAGTCTCTGGTTATCAATTACTTGGATTGGCATCGGGAATCGGCTCGAAAATTTACAGCGCACTGGATCGAAAAATGGCCTTGTTGCGGCCCATGACAAGTGCTAAAAACAGGACCAATGGCCTGACCATTGGAGCGCTGCAGTGAGCCGAGCATAGCAAACCCCAACGAGGTTCGCGTGCGTCGTCTTTGCCTGAATGCGGCCTCAGTGGCCCGGTCAGCAGACCTGAAGCGCTCGATAGCCAGACAGGTCGTCTCAACAATAAAAACAAGGGATCAACATGGACCTCACCGGTAAGCGAGTGCTCATCACGGCCGCCGCCCAGGGCATCGGGCAAGCCAGCGTCGAGGCCTACCTGAAGGCTGGCGCAGAAGTCTTCGCAATCGACATCAACGGCGCAGCGCTGGATCACTTCCAGGGCGTCCACAAGCGTGTGCTCGACGTCACCGATCACGCCGCGATTCAACAGCTGGCCGCCGAAGTGGGCGCGCTGGACGTGTTGTTCAACTGCGCGGGTGTGGTGCACAGCGGCAACATCCTCGAATGCTCCGAGGACGACTGGCGCTTCGCCTTCGACCTCAACGTCACCGCGATGTACAAGATGATCCGCGCGTTTTTGCCGGCGATGCTGGCCAACGGCGGCGGCTCGATCATCAACATGTCGTCGGTCGCCTCGGCCATCAAGGGCGTGCCCAACCGCTTCGCCTACTGCGCAAGCAAGGCCGCCGTGATCGGCATCACCCGGTCGGTCGCTGCCGATTTCGTCGGGCAGAACATCCGCTGCAACTGCATTTGCCCCGGTACCGTGGAATCCCCTTCCCTGCGTCAGCGCGTGGCCGATCAAGCGGCGCGCGAGGGCCGTGAGGAGGCCGAGGTGTACGCGGCGTTCGAAGCGCGCCAGCCCATGGGACGCCTGGGCACGCCCGAGGAAATCGCCCAACTGGCGCTGTACCTCGGCTCGTCGGCCAGCGGCTTTACCACGGGCACCGCGCAAATCATCGACGGCGGCTGGAGTAACTGAGCCTGGCTGCTGATCACACTTAACGGCAGGAGTGAGCTGGGTCCGTTTTGCATCCGGACGATAACGAGGTGTCAGTCGACCGATGAGCACCCGTACCATCGGATCGCGAGCAAGCTCACTCCTACAGCATCAACGAATCTGATCACTCACGTTTAGAGGACACCCCATGAAATTGCTGCGTTACGGCGAACCCGGTCAAGAACGCCCTGGCCTGCTGGACAGCGACGGCCGCATTCGCGATCTGACCGATCTCATCGGTGACCTGTCGGGCACCGCGCTGAGCCCGGAAAGCATCGCGCACTTGCAGTCCCAGGACATCAACAGCCTGCCGCTGGTTGAGGGCAATCCGCGCCTCGGCCCGTGCGTGGGCAAGATCGGCAAGTTCATCTGCATCGGCCTGAACTACGCCGACCACGCCGCTGAAACCGGCGCCGACATTCCGAAAGAGCCGATTATTTTCAACAAGTGGACCAGCGCCATCGTCGGCCCCAACGACAACGTGGAGATCCCGCGCAACTCGAAGAAGACCGACTGGGAAGTCGAGCTGGGCGTGGTGATCGGCAAGGGCGGTCGTTACATCGACGAGGCCGATGCGCTGGAACACGTGGCGGGTTATTGCGTGATCAACGACGTGTCCGAGCGTGAATTCCAGATCGAGCGCGGCGGCACCTGGGACAAGGGCAAGGGCTGCGACACCTTCGGCCCGATCGGTCCGTGGCTGGTGACCCGCGATGAAATCGCCGACCCGCACCAGCTCAACCTGTGGCTGGAAGTCGACGGCAAGCGCTACCAGAACGGCAACACCCGCACGATGATTTTCCAGATCCCCAAGCTGGTGAGCTACCTGAGCCAGTTCATGAGCCTGCAGCCGGGCGACGTGATTTCCACCGGCACACCGCCGGGCGTGGGCCTGGGCATCAAGCCGGAACCGGTGTTCCTGCGCGCCGGCCAGACCATGCGTCTGGGCATTGAAGGGTTGGGTGAACAGCAGCAGCTGACTGTCGACGCATGACGCGCTGACCGATTGAAAGGCCCGTAACGCTCGTTGCGGGCCCTGGCTTACGCCCATAAAAATGCCAAAGGGACCCGCCATGACCACCATCACCGCCTTGCGCGTTGAAGACATTCGTTTCCCCACCTCGCAATTCCTCGACGGCTCCGACGCGATGAACCCGGACCCCGATTACTCGGCGGCCTACGTCATTCTCGAAACCGATCACCCCACCCTGCAAGGCCACGGCCTGACGTTCACCATCGGGCGCGGCAACGAGATCTGTTGTGCCGCGATCAAGGCGCTGGCGGGCGTGATGGTCGGCTTGAAGCTGGAGTGGATCGCCGAAGACATGGGCCGCTTCTGGCGCCACGTCACCAGCGACAGCCAGTTGCGCTGGATCGGCCCGGACAAGGGCGCCATTCATCTGGCGACCGGCGCCGTGGTCAATGCCACGTGGGACCTGTGGGCCAAGTCCGAAGGCAAGCCAGTGTGGCAACTGGTGGCGGAAATGACCCCGGAGCAGCTGGTGCGCTGCATCGATTTTCGCTACATCACCGACTGCCTCACCCCGGACGAAGCCCTGACGCTGTTGACCGAGCGCGCCGAGGGCAAGGCGCAACGGCTGCAAACGCTGCTGGCCGACGGTTACCCCTGCTACACCACCTCGGCGGGCTGGCTGGGATACCCGGACGACAAGCTGCGCCGGCTGTGTCAGGAGGCGGTCGACGGCGGCTTTTCCCACATCAAACTGAAAGTCGGCCGCGACCTGCGGGACGACATCCGCCGGGTGCGCATCGCCCGGGAAGTGCTGGGTCCGGATCGCCATCTGATGATCGACGCCAATCAGGTCTGGGAGGTCAAAGAGGCCATCGACTGGGTCCGCGAGCTGGCCTTCGCCAAACCCTGGTTCATCGAAGAACCGACCAGCCCCGACGACGTCGAGGGCCATCGCACGATTCGTCTCGGCGTCCACCCGGTGAAGGTGGCGACCGGCGAAATGTGCCAGAACCGCATCGTCTTCAAGCAACTGATCATGCGCGGGGCCATCGACGTGGTGCAGATCGACGCCTGCCGCCTTGGCGGGGTCAACGAGGTGCTGGCGGTGATGCTGATGGCCGCCAAATATCACCTGCCGGTCTGCCCCCATGCCGGCGGCGTAGGGCTGTGCGAGTACGTGCAGCACCTGTCGATGATCGACTATCTGTGCATCGCCGGCACCCATGAAGGTCGGGTGGTGGAGTATGTCGATCACCTGCATGAGCACTTCGAGGACCCTTGTGTGATTCGCGATGCGGCGTATTTGCCGCCGGCCGCGCCGGGGTTCTCGATTCAGATGAAAGCCGCTTCGCGGGCGCGGTACGCATACAAGGGCTGAGCACACTGCCGGACCCTTGTAGGAGCGCGCTTGCCCGCGAATGCGTGTGTTCAGACGCTGCTGAGTCGCCTGAAACATCGGGTTCGCCAGCAAGCCGGCTCCTACAAATGCGCGCGCCGCAGAGATTGCGCGAGGCTATGAAACGGACGGAGTACAACAACAATGTCGTCCCGACACTCAAGCGTACCGGCACCGCCCTTGCGGGTGGATGCCCATCAACATTTCTGGACCTACGACGCCAGAGATTACCCCTGGATTGACCAGCGCCATGCTGCGTTGCAACGGGACTTTCTGCCGCAGGATTTGAAACCTCTGCTCGATCAGCACGGCATCGACGGCTGCATTGCGGTGCAGGCACGGCACAGTGTCGGCGAGACGGACGCACTGCTGACCCACGCCGCCAATCACCCGTGGATCTTCGGCGTGGTCGGCTGGGCGGACCTGCGCGCGGATGACCTGGACGCGCAACTCGCACGCTGGGGCGACTCTCATAAAGGCGCGCAAAAACTGGTCGGCCTCCGTCACCTGGTCCAGGACGAGCCGGCGCCGGCGCTGTTCCTTCAGGACGCCGCGTTCGCCCGTGGCCTACAGCTGTTGCAACGCAAGGGGCTGACTTACGACGTGCTGGTAAAAGACGCCGACCTGCACGCTGCCACTGACTTCTGCCAACGCCACGATCAGCATCACCTGATCCTCGATCACCTCGGCAAACCGGACCTGTCCCGGGAAGACCCCATCGCCTGGGCCGATCGGCTCGCCCCGCTGGCCGCCCTGCCCCATGTCGCCTGCAAACTCTCCGGGCTGATTACCGAAGCCGACTGGCAGCGCTGGCGACCGGTGGAACTGCTGCCGTATTTCTACCTGGCGCTGGAGTTGTTCGGTCCGCAGCGACTGATGTTCGGTTCCGACTGGCCAGTCTGTCAGCTCGCCGGCCGTTACAGCGACGTCCACCAGTTATTCGAAACCGCCATCAGCACCCTCTCCGTCGATGAGCAAAACGCGCTGCGCGGCGGCACCGCCATTCGCCTTTATGGCCTGCAAGGAAACTGCCCATGAACCTGCACCTGCAAGACAAAGTGATCATCGTCACCGGCGGCGGCTCGGGGATTGGCGCGGCCATCTCGCTGGGGCTGGCCGAAGAAGGCGCGATCCCGGTGATCTTCGCCAACCAGCCGCTGCCACCCGAATTGGCCGCCGAGCTGGACAGACGCCAGCCACAGACCCTGTTCGTGCAGGTCGAGCTGCGTGACGAGGCGGCTTGCGCGGCGGCGGTGAGCCAGGTGCTGGAGCGTTTCGGGCGCCTCGACGGACTGGTCAACAACGCCGGGGTCAATGACAACGTCGGGCTGGAGGCGGGTCGCAGCGCGTTCATCGAGTCGCTGGAGAAGAACCTCATTCACTACTACGTCATGGCGCATTTGTGCGTCGATGCGCTAAAGGCCAGCAAGGGCGCCATCGTCAACATCGGCTCGAAGACCGCCCTCACCGGCCAGGGCGGCACCAGCGGTTACACCGCGTCGAAAGGCGCGCAACTGTCGCTGACCCGGGAATGGGCCGCGTCGTTGCTGAGCGATGGCGTGAGGGTGAACGCGGTGATCCCGGCCGAGGTCATGACGCCGCTGTACGAGCGCTGGATTTCCAGCTTCGACGACCCTGAGGCGAAGCTGGCGAAGATCGTCGAAAAAATCCCCCTCGGCCAGCGCATGACCACGCCGACCGAGATCGCCGACAGCGTGCTGTTTCTGCTGTCCCCGCGAGCGTCCCACACCACCGGACAGTGGCTGGTGGTGGACGGCGGCTATACGCATCTCGACCGGGCACTGACGTGAGCGCGCTGACATGAATACGGGGACGGTTGCGCAGCGGTTTTGTCTGGCCCTGGACTTGGCCGATGACGAGGCGTTGATTGCCGAGTATGAGCAACTGCATCGGCGCATATGGCCGGAAATCGCTGAGCACTTGCGCGGTCAGGGCGTGCTGGATATGCAGATCTGGCGACTGGGCACGCGACTGTTCATGGTCATGGACACGGCGCCGGGTTTCAGCGCCGACGCGATGGATAAGGCGTCGGCGGCCCATCCCAAGGTGCAGGAATGGGAGGCGTTGATGTGGCGGTTTCAGAAGCCGACGCCGTGGACCGAGCCGGGGAATAAATGGCAGCCGATGGCGCAGATTTTCAGCCTGTCGGATCAGCCGCCTTAAGCACTTCAATGGTAGGAGCGCGCTTGCCCGCGATTATGCCGGCACATTCAACATCACTGCCGGCTGACATACCGCAATCGCGGGCAAGCGCGCTCCTACAGGTCCGTGAAGTGATGCGATTCCGGCGTTAACCGAACATCCGTTTCATCACGCTGCACGCTTGAACAACAACAAAAAGGAGAGCGTTATGTTGACCAAACACAGCAAAGTCCAGGCACCGGTGTACCGGCACGCTGCGCCGTCGGTGCGGGTGGCGTTGATGCTGGTGACCAGCCTGTTTTTCCTCTGGGGGCTGTCGTACGGGCTGCTCGATGTGCTGAACAAGCACTTTCAGGAAACGCTGCACGTCAGCAAGGCCCAGTCCGGGCTGCTGCAGGCCGCCTACTTCGGCGCTTATTTCATCATCGCCCTGCCCGCCGGCTTGTTGATGGACCGCTTCGGCTACAAGGCCGGGATCCTGCTGGGGCTGTGCCTGTATGCCGCCGGCGCGTTGCTGTTCATGCCGGCAGCCAATGCGGCGAGCTTCCCGTTCTTCCTGTTTGCGCTGTTCGTCATCGCGCTGGGGCTGGGTTGTCTGGAGACGGCGGCCAATCCCTACGCCACCGTGCTGGGCGACCCGAAAGGCGCGGAGCGTCGGCTCAATCTGGCGCAGTCGTTCAATGGCCTCGGCCAATTCGTCGGGCCGCTGCTGGGGGGCGCGTTGTTCTTCGGCGGCAGCAACGCCGGCAGTGACAACAGCTCGCTGCAAACCACCTACGTGGTCATCGCGGTGATCGTTTTGCTGGTGGCGGCGCTGTTCGCCCGCACGCCGATGCCCGATCTGCGCGAGCAGGAATCGAGCATTCAACGCCAGGACAGCAAGACCCTCTGGCAGCACCGAGAATTTGTCGGCGGCGTGGTCACGCAGTTCTTCTACGTCGCGGCGCAGGTGGGCGTGGGCGCGTTCTTCATCAATTACGTCACCGAGCACTGGGCGAGCATGACCAGCCAGAGTGCCGCGTACCTGCTGTCGGTGGCGATGATCTGCTTCATGTGCGGGCGCTTCTTCAGCACCTGGCTGATGGGGCGTATTTCGGCGCAGCGGCTGTTGATGGTCTACGCGTGGATCAACGTTGCGTTGTGCGCGGTGGTGGTCAGCGGCGTGGAAAGCGTGTCCGTGGTGGCGCTGGTCGCGGTGTTCTTCTTCATGTCGATCATGTTCCCGACCATCTTCGCCATGGGCGTGAAAAACCTCGGCCCGCACACCAAACGCGGCAGCTCGTTCCTGATCATGGCCATCGTCGGCGGCGCGCTGATGCCGTATTTCATGGGGCTGGTGGCGGATCACTTCTCCACCGCGCTGGCGTACCTGCTGCCCCTGGGGTGTTTTGTGGTGGTGGCGTTTTATGGGCGCGACGGGTTGCGTGGGCGGGAGGCGTAATCTTGCTTTTGAGGTGTGACGACTGGCGCCTTCCCGGCTAAAGCCGGTCCTACTATCAGGTTTCAGCCAGTCCCAATCGGTATGCGCGATGCCTTTGTGGGACCGGCCTCAGCCGGGTTTTTCCATAAGCGCATCAGGTTCAGTACAAAGCTGTAACACCGGTGTTGCGAAGAGCGTTGGTCCCTAGTCATCGACGATCTCGCGCCGCATCAAATCCTGGCAAAGGTATCCCAGAGAGTTTGCCGGATAGCATCAAGTCGCGCGTTAGCCGCGATCCGCTGCTCGACGGTGTCGCGGTCTATGTAGATGTCTGAAAATCCAGATTTGGAACCGGCCATAGTTCTGTAAATAGAACCAGCCTCATCCCATGCAGGCGTTCCTGGCAGAGCGCTCTCCGACAATATGCTGACAATCGCGTCAATACCTCTGTCAAAATCCCTGCACCCCTCCCCGTGGTATATATGCTTAAGTTCTAAAAGCATGCTCACAAGCATTGAGTTAGTCATAGCTGCACCTTATTTGATAGGAGTTGGATTGCCAATTACTTCTACACCAGGCAATTTCCAAGGTTCATGCACAAAGATTTGCTTTATATCACCACCCCCGACAAATATGTCCCCTTGGTAACCTACCGGTCCCTCGTAAACTATAGTTCCGGCGGGGATTTTGATGGCGTATACAGCGTCTACGGGAGAACTGCCAGTCAACTCTCCCGTCACCGGATCAATCCATTGCGGCTTGACGGCGGTGTCGATCCTAACTTGAGCCACTGAGGTGGGGGGCTCCTCCGTAAACCACTGACCCAAAGCTTTCCCATTGGAATCTCCCCCTCGATGGAGTATCACATCCTCTGAAAGTTCTACCGCATTATATCGGCCTCCGCCAAAGTTCCCCGCTGGGCTACCTCTTAATTCTGCCAATGGCCCCGGGTTATTAATCATATCGAACACGCCGACGACCTTCCCTGGCAGGTTCGTACTGACATCTGGATACTTATCGAATTTCGATTCAATCGTTTTTTCTTGTAGTTGTGACCTATCAATTTTCGGTGCTGGATCCTCAGCAGATTTTGCGATATTGGGTATTGCTTCACCCTCACCTTTTGGGATATTGGGTGTAGCATCACCGGCTAGTTTTGCGGTGCTTGGTGTTGCATCATCGACAAATTTTTCGATAGTGGGTGTTGCATCACCGGCAGGCTTTTTTAGCGGAGTTATGTCGTTAATCTGCAAATCCGGATGGGCCAGGATCTTCTGCTCGTTTATCGCGAACCAGTTCGCAAATTCCTTGTTCGACATCTCCGATTGAAGCCTTGCACTGCGCGTGGAAATGCTTTCCAAACTGCTAGTAATGCCTCCCTTAATCTGTCCACGGGTCAAGAAGGTGACTAACGCAACTAATAGCAGTAACACTAGCTGCTCTTGCCCGCTTGCAAGCTGCCGAGCCGCGCGCTCGTTCCTTTCGTTGATAGTTGCCGCCGACGCACCGCTAGGGTCCAGTCCTTCGGGTATCAATCCGTCCTCTGCCTGCCACGCTGTGCTCAATCCTTCCCACAAAGTGGATAGACAGGGCTGAATGCCAGCTGAGAAATATTCGGTAATTGCCCAGAGGCCCAGTGCACCGAGGATTAAATTGCCAATCTGCAAGCCGATGCTGCTTCCAATCACAACGCCCGGCGCCGCACCAATACCGAATGCCAGAGAACCGGCTGCACCTCCGAGAGCACCACCTATAGCAACGCTACCACCGAGGATCATGACGACTTCCTGCACCAGCTGGAGCAGTACCGGCAAAATCTGCGAGATGTTGATCGAAGCCCACTTACGGGACAACTCCAGTTGCAGGATCGGGTACGACAGCGCCATAGCGTGCCGGACGTTGTCAATTCGACGTCCGCCCGCGTAGCCATAGGCTTGGCTAGCGCCGTTACTGATTCTCCGAGTGAAACCGTCCCAGGCGTCGTTGGCGCTCTGCAAACCATTGCTGACGCTTTGATTGAGCTCGCTGTATTTCTGGTCCAGGTTTCGCTCGATGTCGCCCCAACTGGGCACAAGGGCCAAGAGGTCCGCTTTCATTTCACAATCCTTGGAAAGAGTCTGTCCATGTGTCCGCGTGAACGATTTTGATGCTCGATGTTGATGGCTAACGCCCTGAACATCGGGCGGCAATCCTGCCTTATTTGTTGGCCTCAGTCTAGAAACCGTCACGCGCAGCATTGCGTAGCGTTTCACAAAAACTGGAATGTGTAGGCTCCGCACAGATTCGTACGCGCGTAATTACGGCATACGGCTTCTGCCTTGGGCAAGTGATGCATAAACGGCGCAGGGCGTGGAACGTAACGCGCGCCGCTTTCACGGCCAATATCGGTCAGACGCAGGGGTTTCATGTAGCCCCATGGCTGCACGCAATGGTTTAGCAGGACCGGTTTCATCCGGGAAGAGGCCAGTGGCAGCAGCCTCACATTTGCGGTGTGACGACTGGCGCTTTCCCGGCTAAAGCCGGTCCTACTATCAGGTTTCAGCCAGTCCCAATCGGTGTGCGCGATGCCGTTGTGGGACCGGCTTTAGCCGGGAAGAGGCCAGTGGCAGCACCCTCACTTTTGCGGCGTGACGACTGGCGCTTTTCCGGCTAAAGCCGGTCCAACAATGTGTACGCGGTCAGTCAGGAGAGCGGGCAGTTGGCGCAGTATTCGAGGCCGTTGACACGGTAACGGATGCAGCACACGCGGCGTTGGCGCTTCAGTGATTCTTGCCCTTTGAGCCTTAGGTAACGCACCGGCTGGTAGAGCGGATTGCGGCGTCCGTCTGGCAGGTATTGCGCGTTGAGCAACTGGTGGCCGTGACTCACATCGGCGTGGGGCATCGCTTTTTCGAGCACACCCAACAGCCACTCGAAATAGTTGCCGGCGTTGCTCCACAGCACCTTGGGCGATAGACGAACATGCCCGGCGAAGGTGTCGATGAAGGGCCTGAGGAGCTGCTCAAGCAACTCGTCGAAACGCTCGAAGGCATCGGCCGGGGTGGGCGTCCAGCGCTGTCCGGCGTCCCGCAGCTTGAAGGCCGCAGGCAGGCCGTCGTCGTTGAGGATCAGTTCTAGATCACCGAGGCGCAGCGGCAGGCGCTGGTCGAGGATCAGCGAGGCCGCTACCACCGGCGGAATCAGTTTGATGAAGTAGTACTTGCTCCAGATCGACGCCAGTCCGCGAGGGTCGCTGTCGGGGTAGGCGCTGCCGAATCGCGTCAGAACATCGTTCAGGTAGTCGCCGGTGAGAAAGGTGCGCAGGGGCACGCCAACGCGGGGGTCGTCGGGCAGTACGAGCGCGTCGCGGTAATGCTCGAAATCGGCAATGAACAACGGCGCCAGCGCAGGAATCATGGTCTGATTGCCTGCGCCGACGGGCTGTTCAATTGAGCGCGATCAATGGGACGGCTGCCGCGCCAGTACCCACAACCCCTGCTCCAGCGCGGGGAACAGGCTGTTGTTGAAGTTGTTCCAGCGCAGTTCGAGGATGGTGTCGTCCGGCGCGATGGGCGTGTCGAGCACGTCGAAGACCACCTCGCCGGAATCAATGCCGGTGTCGACGTAATGGAACGACGCACCGGTCATGTTCACCACCGGAATGTCGACCATCTCCCGCGTGGTCCAGTCGACCACTTTCTTGCCCCGGGCGCCGTACAGCGCGTCGAGGGTCGCATAGGCGCCGCGTCGCTCGTACGGCGATTCCAGGCGCGTGATGCCCGGGTGCACGTTGAAGATGCGCCGATGGAAATCAGCGCCCTCGCGCACCAGTTCATCGAGGATCACCAGTAGCCCGTCGAGCACCACGACATCGGCTTGCAGCGCGTGCAGCCGCTCGCCGAGGCGTCGCTCGAAATCCGACTTGGCGGCTGGCCGCGCGCTGTCGCCGAGGGGCAAGCTGCGGTAGCTCGACGGCACGTTTTCCAGCAGGTCATCGACCTTACGCCCCTGCACCGTCAGGCCCGCCGGGTAGAACCAGTGCGCGCCCTGCCCCGGCTTGAACCCATAGTCCTTGATGCTCTCGCGGTCCCGCGCGGACTCGGGATTTTCGTCGTAGATGATCGCTTCCAGGGAATAGTGATCGCCCAGCGCAGTGTCGTTGAGCGCCTTGACCAGGTACTCCAGCGGCGAGGTCATGTAGCGCTGTTCGCCGTGGTAATCGACGTATTGACCGGCCTTGTCCGCCGCTGCGTTACGCAACGACCAGACGTAAACAAGCTTGGTTTTCTGCATGAATATCGGACTCAGGAAAGGGTGTGCAGGGTGTTGCCGCTGACGCCTTCGGCCATGGCAACCACGACTTTTCGTTCGCCGCTGAACGGCTTGCGCGAGTGCGCGGTGAGCATGTTGTCGAGCATCAGCACGTCGCCGGTCTGCCACGGGAAGACCACTTCGCATTCGCTCAGCACGCCACGAATTTCCGCCAGCGCGTCGGCCTCCAGCGGGCTGCCATCGCCGTAATAGACGTTACGTGGCAGGCCTTCTTCACCGACGGTGTCGAGGAGGATTTCCTGCATTTCCTCGTCCAGGTTCGACAGGTGGAACAGGTGCGCCTGGTTGAACCACACCCAGTCCTTGGTGCGCGGATGCTGGGCCACGCCTTGCACCAGCTGTCGGGTGCGCAGGTCGCCGTCCTCGTTCCAGTCGCACTGGATGCCCCGGGTGCGGCAGTAGCCTTCGACGTCGCTGTGGCGGTCGGTGTTGAAGACCTGTTGCCAGGTCAGGTCCAGGCCGTTGCCGTAGTTGCGCACGTACATCAGGCGCTTTTCTTCAAAGCGTTTGCGCAGCGCCGGGCTGATGCGCTGGAACACCCGGCGGCTGTCGGCAATCGGTGTCTCGCCTCCGCTGACCGCGGCTTTGGCGCAATAGAAGAAGATGCGCATGGGCCATTCGGTGGTGTAGGCCTGTTCGTTGTGGAGCGGGATCGAGCGGTGGGCCGGGTATTCGGTGGAGGTGTAGACGCCTTTGCCATCGACCTGGCTGCGCGGGGTGGAGCCGAATTCGTAGTTGAGCAGCGGGTGGCCGAACGAGGCGGCAAACCGCTGGAAGCCTTCGACGCCTTCGGGGGTGAAGCCGCTGAAGAGGATGGCGCCGTCGCGTTCCAGCGAGTGGTCGACGACGCTGCGCAGGGCGTCGATTTCGGCGGCCAGGGAGACGCCGGTCTGGCCAGGCTGGACGCGCAGGGGGAAGCCGGCTTCAAGGCGCAGGCGTTCGGGGGTGAGCATGCGCATGTTCATGGGCGATACGCTCCTGAGGCTGAAGGGGGTGGGTTCAGGCCATTGCCTTGCGCAGGCTGAGGGGGCGCATGTCGGTCCAGACGGTTTCGATGTGGTTGAGGCAGGTCTGTTTGTCGCCTTCGACGCCGACGCTTTTCCAGCCGTCCGGGATGGCTTTGTAGTCGGGCCAGATGGAGTACTGTTCTTCGTGGTTGATGACGACCCGGAACTGTGTGTTTTCGCTGTCGAAGCTCATGTGTAATCCCTCGTGATGTTGGAACGGCGCAGGTAAGCGCGCCTTACCTGAAAGACGAACGAGGGGGCTGGATGGTTAGTGGTTTTTTGCGAAAAACTTTGAAAGCAGATCAAGGGCGTCGGCCTAACGGCCTCGAGTTTCGCCTTCGGCGAGTTACTTGGAAAAGCACCCCAAGTAACCAAGGGTGCTTGCTCCTGGTTGGGCCCCTCGTTCCTCGGGGTTCCTTCACTCCGGTCCCGCTCCGTGGGCCCGCCGCCATCCGCCATCCATGGCGGGGGGCGGCTCTCGCGGCATCCATGCCGCTCGGCCCACGGACCGAGACCTGCGTTCAGCCTGCACCCAAGTCGCGATTAGCGGTGACTGGCCTACTGCGTAAAAGATCAAAAGCGAAAGCAAAAGCAGATCAAGGGCTTCCCGGCTAAAGCCGGTCCTGCTGGGTGTGCGGATGTGTCAGTTGATCGTTCTCAACGGCAACGGCAACGGCAACGGCAACGGCAACGGCAAATCATCGGATTTACGCGGTCTCTGTAGGAGCCGGCTTGCTGGCGAACGCGGTGTGTCATTCGACGTCTTTGTTTCTGACCCAACGCATTCGCCAGCAAGCCGGCTCCTACAGAAAAACGCGTTCAGTCAGCCACGACGAGCGACATGTGGGAGTGAGCTTGCTCGCGAAGGGGTCGGTACATCCATGATCGTTCCCAAGCTGCGCGTGGTAACGCCGTCCAGGACGCTCCGCGTCCAGCCTTCGGTGGGGTGACGCGGAGCGTCACAGGATGCATACCCACGCGGAGCGTGGGCACGATCAATACAGGGAGGGGGTGCTATCAGCAAAATTGTTGGCGCCTGGGCTGGCATCTTCCCGGCTAAAGCCGGTCCTACAAAGGCATCGCAGGCGTCCAGCGGAATTGGCGGTGCCTCGACTGTAGGACCGGCTTTAGCCGGGAAGCCCTTGTCGTTGCCGTTGCCATTGCCGTTGCCGTTGCCGTTGCTTTTGATCTTCATACACAAACAGCCCAGACACCGCCAATCGCGACTTGGGTGCAGGCTGAACGGAGGTCTCGCGCAGTGGGCCGAGCCGCATGGATGCGGCGAGAGCGCCGTCAGGACATGGATGTCCGTTCGGCGCGGGCCCACGGAGCGGGACCGGAGTGAAGGAACCCGACGAAGTCGGGCCCAACCAGGAGCAGGCACTTTTGCTTACTTTTGGTGCTTTTCAAAAGTAAGTCGCCGAAGGCGAAACAGTCTGCCCCTAGGCAGACGCTTTTGATGTTAAAAGCGAATTACCAACGGAAAGCAACAGTCCCCAACACGGTCCGCTCTTCACCCCAATAACACCGACCCGCGTTATTGCAGCCGCTCACATACTCCTTGTCGAACAGATTCTTCGCATTCACATCCACCGACCAATGCTTATCGATGTCATACCCCACCAACGCATCCACCAGCGTCACATCACCCGTCTTCAACTTCCCGTACAGAGTCGGCGCGGTATACGCGAACGTATTATCGAAATAACGCACCCCGCCACCCACACGGAAACCGCTCATCGGGCCATCAAGGAAGCGATACGTCGCCCACGTACTCGCCTGATTACGCGGTATGCCGGTCAACTGATGATCCTCGTACAACGACCCCGGACTGTCCTTCGTCACCCGCGCATCGGTGTAGGTGTACGACGCCGTCAGGCTCAGGTTCTTGGTCACATCACTGTTGACCTCAAGCTCCACACCCTTCGACTCGCTCTTGCCGATCTGACGGCTGAACCCGTTCGAACCGGCAATCACGTCGTGGGTCTTGGTCAAGTCAAACACCGCCGCGCTGAACGTCGTGTTCCACCCAGCCGGTTCGTACTTCAGGCCCATCTCGTACTGCTCGCTGAGAATCGGGTCCAGCAACTCACCGTTCGGCTGCGACGACTGCTGCACCGGCGTGAACGCCGTCGAGTAACTCACGTACGGCGAAATACCGTTCTCGAACTGGTACATCAAACCGGTCTGCCAGCTGAAGCGATGATCCCAGCCGTCCAGGTCCGCGGCGCCGCTGGTGGTGCCGGCGCGGTTGCGGTACTGACTGTTGACGAAGTCCTGACGACCGCCCAACAGGTAAATCCAGTTGTCGTACTTGCTCTGCAGCTGGCCGTAGGCGCCGTACATCTGCTGGTCCAACTGCGAGTTCTGCACCGTCGCGATCATGCGCGGATCGCCCGACGGGAACACTGGATTGAAGGCGTTGTACGTGCCGCCGTTGCCGGCCGCCCAGTCCTGGTTGAACGAAGTGCGGTCGTAGCTCGCGCCCAGCAGCACCGTGTTTTCCAGGGCGCCGGAGGTGAAGTGGCCTTCGAACTGGTTGTCCAGCGAGTAGGTGATCGACTTGTTGTCGCGATCGTACGCGGTGCTGGTCAAGGTGCTGCCGAAGCCGGCGTTGTTCAGGTTGTTCGGCCAGGTCTCGTGACGGTCCAGACGCGATTCCATGAAGCGCGAGTTCTGGCGGAACTGCCAGGTGTCGTTGAGCTGGTGCTTGAACTCGTAGCCCAGCGTCCAGGTTTCGCGCTCGAAGTCGTCCCAGTTCGGGTTGCCGTTGAACTGGTCCTTGCCGATCTTGCCGTTGACGTTGTTCAGCAAGGTGCCCGCAGCGGGGTAGCCCAGCAGCAGCTTGGTGCGGTCGCGCTGGTAGGACGAGAGCAGGGTCAGCGCGGTGTCTTCGTCGAAGTTGAAGGTCATCGACGGCGCGATGTAAATGCGATCGTCCGGCACCGAATCCACTTGGGTGTCGGCGTTGCGACCGAGCATGACCACGCGGCCGAGGATGCGGTTGTCGTCGGTCAGCGGGCCGGACACGTCGAGGGACAGCTGCCGGCGATTGTTGCTGCCGTAGGTGAACTTGGCTTCACCCTGGGCGGTTTCGGTCGGGCGCTTGCTGACCAGGTTGACCAGCCCGCCGGGCGCGTTTTCGCCGTAAAGGATCGAGCTCGGGCCGCGGAACACTTCAGTGCGTTCCAGGCCATAGGGTTCGGTGGTGGTGTCGTAGCGGTTGCCTTGCAGACGCAGGCCGTCCTTAAGCAGGCCGTAGCCGTAATCGGTGGCGTTGTAGCCGCGAATGGAGAACAGATCGCCTGCAAGTCCGTCGCCGACGGCAAAGGGCGGGGCGAAGATGCCGGGGACGTAACCGAGGATGTCGGTCAGGGTTTGCGAGCCCTGATCCTGGATGCGCTGGCGTGTCACCACCGACACCGAGCGCGGGGTTTCCGACAGCGGTGTGCTGGTCTTGGTGCCCGCCGTGCTGTTTTTCACCTGATAGCCAACGGTTTCCTGCCCTTCGGGCGCTTCACCCGTGACCACCGAATTCTGCAGTTCGATGGTGGCGCCCTGCTCGGCCTTGACCGGGGCATCCGCCGCCCATGCCGCGCCGTGGCAGGCGACCGTTGCGATCAGCGCTGCCAAGGCATTGACCTTGAATTGACCCTTGTTATTGCTCGCCATCCGAACTCCCCCTCCCTTTGAAATCACACGGGGCAATGCCCCAAAATTGACCGCTTATGTCAAAAAAGCGTGAAAATGTAACAAAGAACGTTTCTCATTACCATTATTATTGTGAAAAAAGGGCGAAGGGCCACTGCTGGTCCTACGCCCTCTTTCAACGCTGTTACAACAAGGGTTTAACGGTGTTTGACGGCCGCTGAAACGGCAGCCGCAAAGATGTCGGCGATCTGATCGATCTGCGCGGCGGTGACGATCAGCGGCGGCAGGAAGCGGATGACCGACGAGTGCCGCCCGCCCACTTCGATGATCAGCCCGCGCTGCAAACATTCACGCTGAATGGTCGAGGCGAGCGCGCCGCTGTGGGGGAAGTGGCCGAGGGCGTCGGGGCGGCCGTCGAGATCGACCATTTCCACCCCGAGCATCAAGCCCATGCCACGCACATCGCCCATCTGCGGAAAGTCTTTCTGCAAAGAGCGCAGGTGGCCGGTCAGGCGCTCGCCCATGGCGGCGGCGTGCAGGTCCAGTTGCTGTTCGCGAACGATGCGCAGCGTGGTGGAACCGGCCACCATCGCCAGTTGGTTGCCGCGGAAGGTGCCGGCGTGGGAGCCCGGTTTCCACACGTCCAGGGACTTGTTGTAGACCACCACCGCCATCGGCTGGCTGCCGCCGATGGCTTTGGACAGCACCAGCACGTCCGGCACGATGCCCGCGTGTTCGAAGGCAAACGGCTTGCCGGTGCGGCCGACACCACACTGGATCTCGTCGAGGATCAGCGGCACGCCGGCATCGCGGGTGATGCGGCGGATTTCCCGCAGCCAGTTGGCCGAGGTCGGCACCACGCCGCCCTCCCCCTGCAGGGTTTCCAGAATCATCCCGGCGGGTGGCAACACACCGCTTTCCGGGTCGGTCAGCTGGTTCTCGATGTAGTGCAGACCGATGCGCTCGCCGGCCTCGCCACCGACGCCAAACGGGCAGCGGTAGTCGTAGGGAAACGGCAGGAACTGCGCGCCACCGGCCATGCCGTCCAGATAGGTCTTCGGCCCCAGGTTGCCCATCAGCGCCAGCGCGCCCTGGGTCATACCGTGATAGGCACCGTGGTAGGCCATCAGGTTGCTGCGCCCGGTGGCCGTGCGCACCAGTTTCAGCGCCGCTTCCACCGCATCGGTGCCGGCCGGGCCGCAGAACTGGATGCGCGCGTCCTTGGCGAATTCCTTCGGCAGCAAGGCGAAAAGCTCGTTGATGAAGTCGTCCTTGGCCTCGGTCATCAGGTCGAGGGTGTGCAGCGGACGCTGGCCGTCGAGGGTGGCGCGCATGGCCTGGATCACCTCGGGGTGGTTGTGCCCCAGCGCCAGGGTGCCGGCACCCGCCAGGCAATCGATGAACCAGCGCCCTTCGCTGTCCTGCACGTGAATGCCCTGGGCGCGCTTGAGTTCCAGGGGAATGCGCCGCGGGTAGCTGCGCGCGTTGGATTCCACGGCGGCCTGCCGCTCCAGTCGCGGGGTCGGCGCAAAGCGGTAGTCGGCGTTGGCCACGGCGGCGTCCGGGCTGCTCGACAGCGCCTCGCTGTGGCGGGCGGCAATCGGCGTCACGTTGTGTTGGCTATGCATGTTCGTGCTCCTGGAAATCGTAGGAATGAGGGCGTTCGTTGACCTGCGCGAGGGCCTCGGCAAGCTGACTGATGAACTGCTGATCACGGACGATCGAAAGGTGGTCGGCGTCGATCCAGGCCGAAACCTGCAAGCGAACACCCATGCCCTGCTCCAGAAGAGCCGGTGCGTTATCGTTATTTTCCGGCGAGCGCTCGGCCCACCAGGCGTAGACCGGCACGCTGAGGGCGTGGATCTGGCGGCATTGATTGGCCAGCTGGCGCATGTGCCGCTCGACGCCGAGCAACTGTTGCCAGTGCGCGTCGGCTTCCAGGCCTTCATCGCCGTCGCCAGCCTCCTCCAAGGGGGCTTCCGGCACGGCAGGACGCGGCTGGCCGGCGCCCGGCACGTAGCCGTCGATCAGGCCGACGAACTCGACGCGCTTGCCGAGTCGGGTCAGCAGCCGGGCCATTTCCAGCACCATGGTCCCGCCCATGGACCAGCCGATCAGCCGGTAGGGGCCGGACGGCTGCTGTTCGAGCAGCGCCTTGACGTAGTCCCGGGCCATTTGCTCGATAGAACTGTCGCGCCACTGGCCGTCCAGCACCTGGCGATTCTGAATGCCCCACACGTCCCACTGCGCCGACAACCGCCGGGCCAGCGCGTAGTAACCGACCACCGTGCCGCTGACCGGGTGCACACAGAACACCGGAGGTTTGTCGCTGGCGCCGCTGCTCAGGCGAATCAATGAATTCGGCGCGCCGTCACGGCTGGCAGGCAGGCTTTGCGGTGCAGTCGATTGCGGTGCTGCAGGTTGTGCGGCAGGCAGGCTCTCCAGCAACGCCACCAACCCGTCGCGATAGGCCGTTTGCAGGCGTTCGATGGTCTGGCGCTGATAACGCTGACCGCTGAAACGGAAGGTCAACCCCAATTGCCCGGCAAAGACCTGACCGTTGATTTCCAGCTCGCGATTAAGCGGCGTGGACGGATCCACCAGCGCGCCGGCCGACACCTTCGACGGCGTGAAGCGGCCATCGCCCAGGTCCTGATCGAATTGCCCGAGGTAGTTGAACACCACCTTGGGTTCCGGCAGCGCGGCCAGTGACTGACGCGCCGACTCGTTCCCCAGATAGCGCAGCAGTCCGAAGCCGACGCCCTTGTCCGGCAAGCCCCGCAGGCTGTCGCGCACGCTGGCGAGGGTCTGGCGGATATCGGCAGCAGCACGCACCCGCAGCGGGAACAGACTGGTGAACCAGCCCACCGTGCGACCGACCTCCAGGCCATCCGCCAGCGCCTCGCGGCCATGACCTTCCAGCGCGATGAGGGTGTCTGACTGGCCACTCCAGCCCTTCAGCGCTTCAGCGAGGACCGCCAGCAGGATTTCATCGGTGCGAGCCGCCAGTGCCGCCGGGGCTTCGCGCAACAAACGTCGAGTCAGCCCGGCGTCCAGCAGCAGCTCGCACTGTTCGAGGTCCTGTTGCGTGGCGAGGCCTTCAGGGTGGTCCACCGGCCAGAGCGGCTCGGCAGTACCGACTTGCTCCCGCCACTGCGCCACTTCGCCTTGACGCTCAGGCGCCTGCGCGGCGTCGGCCAGATGCCGCGCCCAGCGTTGGAAGCTGCTGGATTTCGGCCCGAGATCAACGGCACTGCCCGAAGCGACCTGGGCGTAGGCACGCGCCAGATCCTCCAGCAGCACCCGCCACGACACGCCATCCACCACCAGGTGATGGGCGACCAGCAACAGCTTTTGCCCTTCAGGCATCTGCGCCAGCACCATGCGCAACAGCGGACCGTCATGCAGGTCAAGGCTGCGCTGGGCCTGTTCGCACAGCGCGGTCATGGCGCGGTCGTCGGCCACGTCACGCAGCCAGAGGCTGTCGGCAGCAGGTGTCGCTCGATAGCGCTGCTGCCAGCGGCCGTCCGCGTGCTGATGGAAACTCAGGTTCAGCCCGTCGTGATGACCCAGCAGCGCGGCCAGCGCCTGGCTCAACAGCGGCGCTTCCAATGGACGCTGCACGTCCAGCAACAACGCCTGGTTGAAGTGCGCGCGGTGGGCCATCGGTTGCTCGAAGAAGTGCGCCTGAATCGGCGTCAACGGCAGCTCGCCCTTCGGCGCGTCTTCAATCAACAGCGCTGCGCTGGCTTCGATGACGGTGAGGCGCAGGGCCAGATCCTTGAGGCGCGGATGGCTGAACACGTCTTTAGGCAGCAGCTTCAGCCCGACCTGACGCAGACGGGTGATGACCGCCAGCGACTGGATCGAGTCGCCGCCCAGCTCGAAGAAGCTGTCCTGACGGCTGATGGTTTCGACGCCCAGCAACTGCTGCCAGACCCGGGCCAGCTCGACTTCGCGCTCACCTTCGGGCGCTTCGACGGCCTGACTGCCGAGTTGCGGATCAGGCAGTGCGTTGCGATCGAGCTTACCGTTAGGCAACTGCGGCAAGCGTTCCATGACCACGATGTGCGCCGGGACCATGTATTCCGGCAGGGTGTTTTTCAGCTGTTGCTTGAGGCTGTCTTCTGACAGGTCATTACCACCGACGTAGCCCAGCAACTGCTTGCCATTGCCTTTGTCGCGGACGATCACCAGCGCTTCACGCACGCCGTCGCAGGCCTTGAGTGCCGCTTCGATTTCACCGGCTTCGATGCGGAAACCGCGAATCTTGATCTGGTGGTCGATACGGCCGAGGTACTCCAGCAGCCCTTCGCTGTTCAGCCGCACGCGGTCGCCACTGCGGTAGAGGCGTTCACCGGCTCGGAACGGGTGCGGCAGGAAGCGCTCGGCGGTCGCGCCGGGACGATCCAGATAACCCCGCGCCACAGCGCCGCCCAGGTACAGCTCACCGGCTATGCCTTGGGGCAGCGGGTTCAAATCCGCGTCCATGACGTAGCCCTGACGATCCCCCACCAGATCACCAATCGGCGCATACGCCGTGGTGAAGTCAGCGGCCTCGGCGGAGGCCAGCCACAGCGTTGGCGTGACCACGGTTTCGGTCGGGCCATAGCCGTTGATGATCCACAGCGGCTGCAAATTGCGGATCACGTCGTGGAGCATCTCGCGGCTGAAGGCTTCGCCGGCGAAGCAATAGGTTTTCACCCCCGGCCCCTTGCCCTGCACGCCGGCCCAGTCGGACAGCTGACGCAGATAGCTCGGCGGGAACGAGGCCACGGTGATGCCTTCACGAATCAGCGTGTCGTAGGTCTGCTCGACGCTCCACAGTTCCTGATCGCGCAAGACCACACGGGCGCCGTAACACAGCGGCATCATCCAGCCTTCGTGGGCGCCGTCGAAGCTGATCGACAGGAAATGGAATTTGCGATCTTCCGGCGTAAAGCGGTAACGCTCGCCGATGGTCTGGATGTGCATCGAGATGTCGGCG
Organism: Pseudomonas sp. KU26590; assembly: GCF_026153515.1. Classification (NCBI taxonomy): domain Bacteria; kingdom Pseudomonadati; phylum Pseudomonadota; class Gammaproteobacteria; order Pseudomonadales; family Pseudomonadaceae; genus Pseudomonas; species Pseudomonas sp. KU26590. The sequence goes on along the minus strand of NZ_CP110644.1, from coordinate 2,626,467 downwards.
TGGGCGATGGCCGCGCCCTTTGGCTTGCCGGTCGAACCCGAGGTGTAAATCAAATAGGCCAGTTGCTGCGGGTGAATGACCACATCCGGTGCCGTTTCAGGCTCAGACGAGCAATCAAGCTCATCAATGTTCAGCAACGGCACATCACCGACCGGCACACGATCAAGGGCCGCATCATGGCTGATCAGCAGCTTCACGCCGCCGTCTTCCAGCATGTAACGCAGGCGCTCGGTCGGGTAGTCCGGGTCCAGCGGAATGTAGGCGCCACCGGATTTCAGCACGGCATAAAACGCCAGCCACAGATCGATCCCGCGCTCCATCGCGATTGCCACCCGCACTTCAGTGCCGATGCCCCGGGCGCGCAAGGCGTGGGCGAGTTGATTGGCGCGACGGTCGAACTCGGCGAAGGTCAGGCGCTGCTCGCCATGGACCAGCGCGATGGCGTCGGGACGAATACGCGCGTGGTCGGCGATCAGCTCGTGAATCGGTCGGTCGACGTAAGGCGAGAACGGCGGCGTGTTCCATTGATCCAGCGCGGCCAGGTCGGTCTCGCCGAGTAACGGCAGATCGCCGATGGCGGCATTGGGCTGGGCGCAGATCGCCCGCAGCAGCGTGACCAGTTGCTCGAACACACGCGCCACGGTCGAGGCGTCGAACAGGTCGGTGGCGTAATCGAGGTAGCCGCTGATACTGCCGTCGCGGTGCTCGAAGGTGCCCAGCACCAGGTCGAATTGCGCGCCCTTGATGTCCCACTGGCGGGCGTCGCAGCTCAGGCCGTCGAACTGCAGCAGCGACATGTCCGGCTGCTGCTGATGGTTGTAGCTGACCTGGAACAGCGGGTTGACGCTGAGGCTGCGCGCCGGTTGCAGCGCCTCCACCAGTTGCTCGAACGGCAGGTCCTGATGGGCATGGGCGCCGAGCAGGTTGTCTTTGACCTGAGCGAGCAGCGCGGTAAACGGCTGGTCGCCGCTGACCTGGGCGCGCAGCACCAGGGTGTTGACGAAGAAGCCGATCAGGCCCTGGGTCTGCACCTCGGCGCGCCCTGCCACCGGCACGCCGATACGCAGATCGCGCTGGCCGCTGAGGCGATAGAGCAGCGTGTCGAACGAGGCCAGAAACAGCATGAACAGCGTGGCATCGTGGGCTTTCGCCGTGTGCCGCAGCGTGTCCGCCAGGTCCTGGGGCAGCACAAAAGCATGCCGCCCGCCTTTGCCGTCGCGTTCGGCCGGACGCGAACGGTCCGCCGGCAATTCCAGCACCGGCTGCTCGTCGCCCAGCGCTTCACGCCACCAGTTCAACTGACGCTCGCGCTCGGCACCGCTCAGGTGCTCGCGCTGCCAGCTGGCGTAGTCGGCGTAGTGCACGCTCAGCTCCGCAAGTTGCAGCTCCGCCCGTTGCACGTCGTTGCCCTGGGCGAACCGGCGATACAGCGCGGCGAAGTCTTCGAGCATGACTTGCACCGACCAGCCGTCGGAGATGATGTGGTGCATGCACAGCAGCAGGCGCCACTGATCGTCCGCCACCCGCGCCAAGGCCACGCGCCACGGCGCGCGCTCGGCGTCGAAGTCGAACGGCTGATTCATGAACGCCTCTGCCAGCGCGTCGAATGCGGCTTCCGCCGCAGCGTTGTCACGCAGGTCGTAACGGGCGATGTGCACGCTGCTGACTGGCAGAATCCGTTGCTGCGGCACCGCCTCCGCGTTTTGCATCGGGGATGGGCGGAAACAGGTGCGCAGGGTTTCGTGACGGGCCGCCAGGGCGTCGAAGGTCTGCTGCAGGGCGTCGAGTTTCAGCGCGCCGCTGAGGTTGAGCACACACGGCAGGTTGTACGCGACGCTCTCGGGCTCCAGTTGCGCAAGGAACCACAGGCGTTGCTGGGCGAAGGACTGCGGCGCGAACTCGCGGTCGGTGCGACGCTGCAGAGCCGGCATCGCCGTGACGAGCGCCTGGGTGTTCAGGTAGTGGGCCAGATCGGCGAGGACCGGCGACTCGAACAGCGCACGCAGGGGCAGCTCAAGTTTCAGGTCGCGGCGGATTTGCGCGACCAGTTGAATGCCCAGCAGGGAATGCCCGCCCAGGGCGAAGAAGTTGTCCTGACGGCCGATTTGCGCGACGCCGAGCAGGTCTTGCCACAGCGCGGCCAGTTGGGCTTCGACGCCGGCCAGTGGCGCTTCAAAGGTTCGCTGCTGGATGTGTGGATCAGGGAACGCCTTGCGATCGAGCTTGCCGTTGGCCGACAGCGGCAGCCTTTCCAGAGTGACGAAGTGGGCCGGGACCATGTAATCCGGCAGGCGTTGCTTGAGCTGGGTGCGCAGTTGTTCTTCGTCGAAGTCCTGCGCGACCAGATAGCCCACCAGTTGCAGGCCAGTGCTGAGTTCACGGGCGATAACCACCGCTTCGTTGACCGCCGGGTGATCCAGCAAAGCCGCTTCGATCTCGCCGATTTCGACGCGCAAGCCGCGCAGTTTGATCTGGTGATCAAGACGGCCGAGGTATTCCACCACGCCGTCAGCACGCCAGCGCGCCAGGTCGCCGGTGCGATACAGCCGCTCGCCGGTGCCGAATGGGCTCGCCACGAAACGCTCGGCAGTCAGGCCCGGACGCAAATGGTAGCCGCGAGCGAGGCCGTCGCCGCCGATGTACAGCTCACCGGGTACACCGATGGGTTGCGGGTTGAGACGGCTGTCGAGGATGTGGATTTGAAGGTTGTTTATCGGGCGACCGATGGGCACGGAAGCGCCCGGTTCGTCGCGGCAGGTCCAGTGAGTGACGTCGATGGCCGCTTCCGTTGGGCCATACAGGTTGAAAAGGCCGGCGTTCGGCAAGCGCTGGAGGGTTTCCCGTGCGAGATCAGCAGGCAAGGCTTCGCCGCTGCACACGATGCGTTTCAGGGAGGCACAGCCGGTGAGATCCTCCTGAGCCATGAAGGCGCCGAGCATCGACGGGACGAAGTGCAGCGTGGTGATCTGCTGTTGTTCGATCAGGGATTTCAACAGCAGCGGGTCACGATGATCACCCGGCTGGGCCACAACGAGACGCGCGCCGACCATTAACGGCCAGAAGAACTCCCAGACCGAGACGTCAAAACTGAAAGGTGTTTTTTGCAGCACGGCGTCAGTGGCGTTGAGGGAATAGGCTTCCTGCATCCAGGCCAACCGATTGAACAGCGCGGCGTGGGTATTGCCCGCGCCCTTGGGCTTACCGGTGGAGCCCGAGGTGTAAATCATGTAAGCCAGTTGCTCGGGGTGCAGCTCTACCATCGGCGCCGTGACGGGATAATCCGACACTGAAAGCTGATCCAGATTGAGCACCCGCAAGCCTTCCACCACCGGCAAATCATTGATCACCGCATGGTGACTGAGCAGCAAGCCAATCCCCGCGTCTTCCAGCATGTAGCGCAGGCGATCCGCCGGGTACTCCGGATCAAGCGGCACATACGCCCCGCCCGCCTTCAGCACTGCATACAGCGCGACCACCATCTCTACCGAGCGCAACGCCGCCACGCCGACCAACGATTCGCGGCCGACGCCCTGCACTCGCAGGTAATGGGCCAGCTGGTTCGCACGCTGATCCAGCTCGCGATAACTCAACACATCCTCGCCAAAGCGCAGAGCCTCGCGCTCGGGATGCAACTGCGCCAGCCGCTCGAAATGACGATGCACCAACGGTTCGGCTTTAGCCCAATCCCGCGCCGTGTCGTTGACCGAAGCCAGTTGCGCGCGGTCTTCAACGTCCAGCAATTCAAAGTCGCCAATCGCCGCGTCCGGCTGCTCGATCAACTCGGCGAACAGCTGCTCAAAACGCCCATGCAGCCGCTCGATGCTGCCGTGATCAAACAGATCCGTGGCGTAATTCCACGAACCACCCAGACCGCCCTCGGCGTCTTCGTGGGTGTTCAGCGCCAGGTCGAACTGGCTGCTGCCATCGTCCAGCGGCAGCACGTCGGCGCGCAGGCCGGGCAGCCCGGCGAGGGATGCAAAGTCTTGCTGCTGGTGGTCGTAGGCCACCTGGAACAACGGGTTGTGGCTCAGGCTCCGCGCGGGTTGCATCGCTTCGACCAGTTGCTCGAACGGCAAGTCCTGATGGGCCTGGGCGCCGAGGGTCCGCGTCTTGGCCTGTTCCAGCACCTCGCGATAGCTCAGTTCGGCAGACACCTCGGCGCGCAGCACCTGGGTGCTGACGAAGAAGCCGATCAGCCCTTCGACTTCCAGCCGCGAACGGCCGGCAATCGGCACGCCGATGCGCAGGTCGTTCTGCCCGCTCAGGCGGTGCAGCAACACCTGATACGCCGACAGAATCGCCATGAACGGCGTGACGCCCTGCTGTTTCGCGAACCCGCGCACACGCTGGCTGAACGCGGCATCGAAGGCGAACAGCACGCGATCGCCGCGGTAGCTTTGCTGGGGCGGACGCGGCCGGTCGGTGGGCAGTTCCAGCACCGGGTGCTCGTCACCCAGCTGCTCGCGCCAGTAGTTCAACTGCCGCTCGCCCTCGCCCGCCGCCAGCCATTCTCGCTGCCAGGCGGCAAAGTCGGCGTACTGCACCGGCAATGAAGCGAGTTGCGGTGCGCGGTTTTCCAACGCCGCGCGGTACAGCTCGCAGAATTCCTGCAGCAGCACGCGCACCGACCAACCGTCCGAGATCATGTGGTGCAGGCACATCAGCAAACGCTGTTCATCAGGCGCGACACGCACCAGCGCCAGCCTCCAGACGGGGCTGCGCGACAGGTCGAACGGGCGCTTGACGAAGTCCTGGGCCAAGGCGTTGAAGGCGGTGTCGATATCCCCTTCATGGCGGATATCCATCCGCTCGATCTGCACCCCTTGAGCCGGCTCGATCTGTTGCATCGGCACGCCATCGACCGCCAGGAACCGCGTGCGCAGCACTTCATGGCGCGCGGTCAGGCCGTCGAATGCCGCCTGCAATGCAACCTCGTTCAGCGCGCCGCGCAAGCGCACGGCGCCCGGCAGGTTGTAGGCATGGCCGCCGGGTTGCAGCTGGTCGAGGAACCACAGGCGCTGCTGGGAGAACGACTGCACGGCAAGGGCCTGCCGACGTGGGGTCAGCTCAAGCTGAGTGGCTTCGGAGCCTGTCAGCCCGGTGATGCGCTGGGCGAAATCGCTGAGGCGCGGTGCGTCGAACAGGGCACGCAACGGCACGCTCAGTTGATGCTCATGGCGCAGCCGGGAAATCAGCTGCATCGCCAGCAGGGAGTGGCCGCCCAGTTCGAAAAAGTGATCGTTGCGGCCGACGGCGTCGATGCCCAGCAGTGGCTGCCACAGCGCCGCCAATTGCTGTTCCAGGAGCGTTTGCGGCGCCTGATAATCGCTGGAGATCACCTGCGGGTCAGGGAGCGCGTTGCGGTCGAGCTTGCCGTTGGGCAACTGCGGCAAACGCTCCATGACCACGATGTGCGCGGGGACCATGTATTCCGGCAGGGTGTTTTTCAGCTGTTGCTTGAGACTGTCTTCAGACAGACCATTGCCGCCGACATAACCCAGCAAGACCTTGCCGTTTGTGCTGTCGCGAACGACGACCAGCGCCTCACGCACGCCGTCGCAGGTCTTCAGTGCCGCTTCGATTTCACCGGCCTCGATGCGGAATCCGCGGATCTTGATCTGGTGGTCGATGCGGCCTAAATATTCCAGCAACCCTTCGCTGTTCAAGCGCACACGGTCGCCGCTGCGATAAATGCGTTCACCGGCGCGGAATGGATGCGGCAGGAAACGCTCAGCGGTTGCGCCGGGACGGTCCAGATAACCCCGCGCCACGGCGCCGCCCAGGTACAACTCGCCCGCAATGCCCTGGGGCAACGGGTTCAAATCCGCGTCCATCACGTAGCCCTGACGATCGCCGACCAGATCACCGATCGGCGCGTAGGCGGTGGTGAAGTCGGCAGTGTCTGCGGAGGCCAGCCACAGGGTCGGCGTGACCACGGTTTCCGTCGGTCCGTAGCCATTGATGATCCACAGCGGCTGCAGATTACGAATCACGTCGTGGAGCATTTCGCGGCTGAAGGCTTCACCGGCGAAACAGTAGGTTTTCACCCCCGGGCCCTTGCCCTGAACACCCGCCCAGTCGGACAACTGACGCAGGTAGCTCGGCGGGAACGAGGCCACGGTGATGCCTTCGCGGATCAGCGTGTCGTAAGTCTGCTCGACGCTCCACAGCTCCTGATCGCGCAGCACCACGCGGGCGCCGTAACACAGCGGCATCATCCAGCCTTCGTGGGCGCCGTCGAAACTGATCGAGAGGAAGTGGAATTTGCGATCTTCCGGGGTAAAGCGGTAGCGCTCGCCGATGGTCTGGATGTGCATCGAAATGTCGGCGTGGGCGATGGCCGCGCCCTTTGGCTTGCCGGTCGAGCCCGAGGTGTAGATCAGGTAGGCCAGTTGCTGCGGATGGATCGTGACGTCCGGGGCCGTGGATGGCTCAGACGAGCAGTCCAGTTCGTCCAGATTGAGCAACGGCACATCACCGACCGGCACGCGATTCAGCGCTGCATCGTGGCTGATCAGCAGCTTCACGCCGCCGTCTTCGAGCATGTAACGCAGGCGCTCGGTCGGGTAGTCCGGGTCGAGCGGAATGTAGGCGCCTCCGGATTTCAACACGGCATAAAACGCCAGCCACAAATCAATCCCGCGCTCCATGGCAATCGCCACGCGCACTTCGGTGCCAATGCCCCGGGCGCGCAAGGCGTGGGCCAGCTGATTGGCGCGACGGTCGAACTCGGCGAAGGTCAGGCGCTGCTCGCCGTGGACCAGCGCAATGGCGTCAGGCCGAATGCGCGCGTGGTCGGCGATCAGCTCGTGAATCGGCCGATCCACATACGGCAAAAACGGCGGTGTGTTCCACGCGTGCATCTGTTGGATGTCGCCTTCGGTGAGCATCGACAGCTCGCCGATGCGCGCCTCGGGGAAGCGGCAGAGGCCGTCCAATAGTGACTGGAAGTGCCCGCACAAACGCGAGATCTGCGCGGCGCTGAACACGTTGCTGTGGTAGTTGACGTGAACATGGGCGTTCTCGCCCGCCACCACCGCCAGGCTCAGCGGGTAGTGGGTCTTGTCGCTGAGTTCGACCGAACCCAGGTTAACGCCGTTGGCCTGCTTGTCCCGCAGCACCGCGTCCACCGGGTAGTTTTCGAACACCAGCAGGCTGTCGAACAGGTCACGGCCGGCGTGGCCCGCGTAGCGCTGGGCCTCGAACAGCGGCGTGTGTTCGTGCTCGCGCAGCTCAAGATTGTGCGCTTGCAGGTCGTTCAGCCAGTCACCGACCTTCTGCTGCGCCTCGGGCGCCTGCACCAGCGGCAGGGTATTGATGAACAGGCCGAGCATGCGCTCGATGCCCGGCACCTGAGCGGAACGACCGGACACCGTGGCGCCGAACGCCACCCGCTGCTGCCCGGTGTAGCGCTGCAACAGCAGCACCCACACCGCCTGAATCAGCGTATTGACGGTCACGCGCTGACGGCGGGCGGCGCTGTTGAGCAGTTCGCTATTGAGGTCCATGGAGGTGACCCGCACCTGATTCGGCAACGGCTCGCCGGTGCTGGAGGTCGGCGCAGTCAGCGCCGCCGCCATCATCGTTGGCTGGTCGAAACCGGCCAGGTGGGTCTGCCAGAAGGTCTTGCTGCGCTCGGCGTCGCGGCTCAGCAGCCATTCGACGTAATCGCCGTAATGCCCGGCGGGCTGCGGCGTGGCGTCGGACATCGCCGCCTGAATCACTTCGCCCAGCACCGCCGCGCTGCTCCAGCCGTCCAGCAGAATATGGTGGAAGGTCCAGACCAGTTTCCACAGCGTCTCACTCTGGCGAATCAGCAATACGCGCATCAGCGGCGCGGCGTGCAGGTCGAACGGGGTTTCCCGCTCGGCCGCCAGGACGTCGGCCAATGCTTGATCACTGCTGCGCAGGTCCAGTTCACGTACTACCAGAGCGGCATCGCGACGAATCAGTTGCACCGGCTGTTCGCTGCCGGGGACACGCAGGAACGCCGCGCGCAGGATCGGATGACGCTGAACCGCCGCCGCCCATGCCGATTTGAAGCGGGTCACCGGCAGGTGTTCGATGTCCAGCGCCACCTGGTTGATGTACAGATCCCGGGCGCTGCCCTGATCGACGATCTCACCGCTGCTCAGTTCGGTATGGAACAACAGGCCCTGCTGCATCGGCGTCAGCGGGTACAGCTGCTCGATGTCCCAGGCAGCAACCGGCAGTGCGTCGAGTTGTGCCTGACTCAGCGCCAGTGCCGGGAAATCCGACGGCGTCACGGCTGAATGGCGGCGGCAGTGTTCGATCACCTCGTCCAGCGCTTCGCTGTAGGCGTCGAGCAGACGTTGAATTGAAGCAGACTCATGGCGTTCGCCACTGAAGCTGCAGGTCAGCCTGAACTGGCCGTCACGGATTTGCGCATCGATGGACAGCTCGCCATTCAGCGGTGCATCGGCGGCGCGCTGGGCACCGCTGCCCTCCTCGGCCAGGCTGAAAAGCCCGCTGCTGTTTTGCAGCCGGCCCATGTAATTGAACAGCACGCAGCCGTCCAGCGCCGGCAAGGCTTCGCCGCGCAGATGACGCAACAGGCCGTAACCCAGGCCGCCGTGGGGCACGGCGCGCAGGGTTTCCTTGGTGTGTTTGAGTGCGGCGTCGAGGTCGTCGTGGGCGTGCAGGCTGACCGGATACAGGCTGGTGAACCAGCCGACGGTGCGCGCCGGGTCAACGCCGTCGAACAGGTCCTCACGGCCGTGGCCTTCCAGCGCGATCATCGCCTGGGACTCGCCGCTCCAGCGCTTCATCGCGCGGACCAGTGCGGTCAGCAGCAGGTCGTTGATCTGCGTGCGGTACGCCGCCGGCGCCTCGCTGATCAGTTTTTCGGTGCGCGTGGCGTCCAGTTGCAAATGCAGCTGGCGCACGTTGTTTTGGCGCGAATCGCATTGGGGATTGGCGCAGGGCAACGCGGGTGCTGACGGCAGGTTGCGCCAGTATTCGGCTTCGGCCAGCACGGCGTCGCTGTAAGCGAAATCGAGCAGGCGGTTGGCCCAGCGCTGGAACGACGCAGTCTTGTCACCGAGGTCGATAGCGAGGCCCGCTTGCGCCTGGGTGTAGGCGTTTTGCAGGTCCTCCAGCAGGATGCGCCACGACACGCCGTCGACGACCAGGTGATGAACCACCAGCAACAGACGTTCGCCGCCTTCGGCCAAATTGAAATGAACGGCGCGCAACAGCGGGCCGTCTCGCAGATCGAGGCTTGCCTGGGCTTCGTCGCAGGCTGTGGTCAGCTCATTCAGGCTGGTGGTGCGCTGCCAGATCAGGCCGTTTTGGGCCTGTTCTTCGGATGAAAAATCTTCAGCAGAAAGGCCGGCGCGATAGCGTTGCTGCCACTGGCCGTTGTCTTGCTGCACAAAGCGCATCCGCAGGGCGTCGTGATGGTTGAGCACGGCGGCCAGGGCCTTGGTCAGCGCCGGGAGGTCCAGCGCTTCACTCGGACTCAGCAGCAGCGACTGGTTCCAGTGGCTGCGGTTGCGCATCGGCTGCTGGAAAAACCAGTGCTGGATCGGCGTCAGCGGGATGTCGCGGTTAAGCTCGATGGGCTCGACCACGGGCGCAGCCTGACTGACCACCTGAGCGACCTGGGCCAGCTCGGCGATGGTCTGGCGTTCGAACATCTGCCGGGGCGACAGCACGATGCCGACCTTGCGGGCGCGGGAGATAATTTGCAGGCTGAGGATCGAGTCGCCGCCGAGGGCAAAGAAGTTGTCCTGGCGACCGACCTGGGCGACGCCGAGCAGGTCTTGCCACAACGCCGCCAGCTGGGTTTCGACCCCGGCCAGCGGTGCTTCGAAAGCCCGTTGCTGGATCTGTGGATCGGGCAGCGCTTTGCGGTCGAGTTTGCCGTTGGCCGACAGCGGCAGGCTGTCCAGCGTGACGAAGTGGGCCGGGACCATGTAATCCGGCAGGCGCTGTTTCAGCTGGGTGCGCAGGTGTTCTTCGTCAAACTCATCGGCGACCAGATAACCGACCAGCTGCATGCCAGTGCTGAGTTCACGGGCGATGACCACCGCTTCTTTGACCGCCGGGTGATCGAGCAGCGCCGCTTCGATCTCGCCGATTTCGACGCGGAGACCGCGCAGTTTGATCTGGTGATCGAGACGGCCGAGGTATTCCACCACGCCGTCGGTACGCCAGCGCGCCAAGTCACCGGTGCGATAGAGCCGCTCGCCGCTGCCGAACGGGCTGGCAACGAAGCGCTCGGCGGTCAGGCCGGGACGCAAGTGGTAGCCACGAGCGAGGCCGTCGCCGCCGATATACAGCTCGCCCGGTACGCCGATGGGTTGCGGGTTGAGGCGGCTGTCGAGGATGTGGATGTGCAGATTGGCGATGGGGGCGCCGATGGGTACGGAAACGCCGGGCTCGTCGCGGCAGGTCCAGTGGGTCACGTCGATGGCGGCTTCGGTCGGGCCATACAGGTTGAAAAGGCCCGCGTTCGGCAGGCGCTGAAGGGTGTCCCGCGCCAGGTCGGCAGGCAAGGCTTCGCCGCTGCACACGATGCGTTTCAGGGACGCGCAGCCGCTCAGATCGTCCTGGGCCATGAAGGCGCCGAGCATCGACGGGACAAAGTGCAGCGTGGTGATGTGCTGTTGTTCGATCAGCGTCTTCAATACCAGCGGATCGCGGTGATCCCCCGGTTGAGCAACGACCAGACGCGCCCCCACCATCAACGGCCAGAAGAATTCCCAGACCGAAACGTCAAAACTGAAAGGCGTTTTTTGCAATACGGCGTCCGATGCGCTGAGCCTGTAAGCGTCCTGCATCCAGGCCAGACGGTTAAACAGTGCTGCATGGGTATTGCCGGCGCCCTTCGGTTTCCCTGTCGAGCCCGAGGTGTAAATCATGTAGGCCAGTTGTTCGGGGTGCAGCGCTACAACCGGCGCCGTGACGGATTGGCTTGAGAGATCAATCTGATCCAGATTCAGCACCCGTAGGCCTTCAACAGCCGGCAAATCCTCAATCACCCCATCGTGGCTCAGCAGTAAACCAATACCCGCGTCTTCCAGCATGTAACGCAGACGATCAGCGGGATACTCGGGGTCCAGCGGTACGTAAGCAGCGCCGGCTTTAAGCACGCCGTAGAGCGCAACGACCATTTCCAGCGAGCGCAACGCCGCGACGCCCACCAGCGATTCGCGCCCGACGCCCTGCTTTTGCAGGTAATGGGCCAACTGATTCGCACGCTGATCCAGCTCGCGATAACTCAACACCGCATCGCCAAAGCGCACAGCCTCCCGCTCGGGATGTGCCTGCGCCAGCCGCTCAAAATGCCGATGCACAAACGGCTCCGAGTCCCAGTCCCGCGCGGTGTCGTTGACCAACGCCAGTTGCGCGCGATCCTCAACATCCAGCAACTCGAAGTCGCCAATCCCCGCATCCGGCCGCTCCAGCAACTCGGCAAACAACTGCTCAAAACGCCCATGCAAGCGCTCGATGCTGCCGTGATCAAACAGATCCGTGGCGTAGTTCCAGTTACCCGCCAGTTCACCCGCCGCGTTTTCCCAGGTGTGCAGCGCCAGGTCGAACTGCGCGCTGCCGTTGTCCAGGGGCATCAGCGTGGCGTTGAGGCCGGGCATCAGTTGCAGCGCTTCGTCCTGGCGTTGCTGATGGTTGTAGAGCACTTGAAACAGCGGGTTATGACTGAGGCTGCGCTCGGGCGCCAGTGCGTCCACCAGTTGTTCGAACGGCAGGTCCTGATGGGCTTGTGCGCCTTGGGACGCCAGGCGAACGCTGTCGATGATCTGGTTGAAACTGGCGTCGGCCTGGACATCGCCGCGCAGAATCTGGGTGTTGACGAAGAAGCCGATCAGGCCCTCGGTCTCGGCGCGTTGACGGCCGGCAATGGGCACGCCAATGCGCAAATCGGTCTGCCCGCTCATCCGCTGCAACAGCACTTGATAGGCCGCGAGCAGGACGGTGAACAGCGTCACGCCGCGCTGCCGAGCCAGTTCGCGCATGCGCCCGGACAGCGCGGCGTCGAAGCTGAACGGCAGGCGCGCGCCACGGAAACTCTGGCGCGCCGGGCGTGGACGGTCCGCCGGCAGTTCCAGCACCGGCGGCTCATCGCCCAGTTGTTGCTGCCAGTAGGCCAGTTGCCGATCACCCTCGCCCGCGTCCAGGCAGGCGCGCTGCCACAGGGCGACGTCGGCATAAGTCAGGGGCAGCGGCGCCAGGCTGTCGTCGCCACCTGAAAGCGCGGCGCGATAGGCCTCGACGAAATCCAGCAGCAGCACTTGAATCGACCAACCGTCGGCAATGATGTGGTGCAGGCACACCAGCAACACGTGATCGTCTGCCGCGCGTTCGATCAACGCCACACGCCACAGCGGACCCTGGGCCAGGTCGAACGGGCGTCGGGCGAAGGCATCGGCCAGTGCCTGGACTTCGGCTTCGTCAGCCGCGCGCAAACGCTCGAATGGCAACCCTTGAGTACCGCAAATCACTTGCTCCGGCGTGCCATCTTCAGCGGTGGCGAACACCGTGCGCAGGCTGGCATGACGCTCGGCCACGCGCTCGAAGGCCGACTGCACCGCGGCGCTGTCCAGCTCGCCTTTCAGGCGCAACGCTCCCGGCAGGTGATACGTGCTGTTGCCCGGTTCCAGCTGTTCGAGAAACCACAGACGCTGCTGGGAAAACGACGCCGGGCTGTGCTCGCCCGCCACACCCGGCGGCACCGGCAGCGACGACGCATCGAGGCCCTGCTCGCGCAGCTTGTTCAAAAACACCCGACGCTGAGCGCTGCCAAGGCTGAGGAAACGCGTGGCCAGGGCCAGCAGCTTGCTCTGTGAAGTCATGCTCGGTTGCGACATCAGTTGCTTTCCTCCAGCTCATTCATTAACTCGTCCAGGGCATCGAGCCGGTCGAGTGTCAGGGTCTGCCCCTGCAAGGTGTCGATCAGCGCCGCCTGGGCGGCGACGGTGGTGGCTTCGAAGGCCTGGGCCAGCGGGATGCTCACCCCGAGGCGCTCGCGAATGCGCGACAGCAGCCGCGTGGCCAGCAACGAATGGCCACCCAGTTCAAAGAAGTTGTCGTGACGACCGACCTGCTCAACCTTGAGCAGGCTCTGCCAGAGTTCGGCGAGGACTTCCTCACGCTCGCCCTGGGGCGCTTCGAACACGCGTTCTTCCAGGCTCGGCGCCGGCAGGGCCTTGCGGTCGAGCTTGCCGTTGGCGTTGCGCGGCATCTGGGCCAGCACGACGACGTGCGCCGGCACCATAAACGCCGGCAGGGTTTGCGCCAGCGCGCTTTTCAGCACGTCGCTGGACAGCGCCTGCCGGGCGTCGGCAACCACATAGGCCACCAGTTGCGGGCCGTGGGGCGTCGGTTGCGCGCTGACCACGGCGTCGTGCACCGAGGGTTGCGCCAACAGCAGGTTTTCGATTTCGCCCAGCTCGATGCGCTGGCCGCGAATCTTCACCTGGAAGTCCGCGCGGCCGACGTATTCCAGCGCGCCGTCTGCGTTCCAGCGGGCCAGGTCGCCGCTGCGATACAGCCGCGCACCGGCGTCGCCGAACGGATCAGGCAAGAAGCGCTCGGCGGTCAGCCCTGGCTTCGCGGCGTAGCCACGGCCCACACCGACGCCGCCGATGTACAGCTCGCCCACCACACCGGGCGCGGCCAGTTGCAGGTTGGAATCCAGCACGTACAGGCAGTTGTTGTCGGTGGGCCGGCCGATCGGCATGTTGGCGTTGAGTGCGGGCGCCGCGGTCAGGGTGTGCAACGCGACGTCGTCGGCGCACTCAGCCGGACCGTAGGCGTTGACCAGCGGCACCTCGGGGTAGCGCGCAAACCAGCGCGCGGCGAGGTCCGTGGTCAGCGCTTCGCCGGTCGGCAGCAGCCAGCGCAAGGCGTCGAGCCGCTGGGGCGCGACCGCGAGCATGGCGTCGATCACCGCCGGCACGCACTCCAGCACGCTGACCTGATTGGCCGCCACTTCTTCCAGCAGCCGTTGCGGGTCCTGCACCACGGCATCCGGCAGAATCTCCACGCGCCCGCCGAACAGCGGCGCGGTGAGGAATTGCCACACGGAAATGTCGAACCCGGTGGCGGCGGTCTGGGCAATGACATCGCCCTCGCTTAGACGCAGGTACGGCAGCTTGGACATCTGGTTGTTGAGCATACCGCGCTGGTTGACCATCACCCCTTTCGGCTCGCCGGTGGAACCGGAGGTGTAGATGACGTAGGCCAGTTGCTCGGCTGTCGCGTAGCGGCCCGGATTTTCGTCAGCGAGCAGATCGGCGCCAGTCAGCAACTCTTCAAGCACCAGCACACGGGGCTTGGGTTCGGCCAGGGCAACAATCGCCTCGACCTGGGGCAGACACTCCCGCGGCGTCAGCAACAACGGCGCGGCGCTGCTGCCCAGCATGCGCGCGCTGCGCCCGGCCGGGTGACGATCATCCAGCGCCAGATAGGCCGCACCGGCCTTAAACGCACCGACGATCATGCTCAACAACGGCAGGCCGCGGGGTGCGAACAGCGCCACCACGTCGTCGCCCTGCACGTCCGCTGCAATCAGACCATGACCGATGCGGTTGGCCTGACGATTGAGTTCGCGGTAGCTCAGGCTCTGACCCTGACAGCGCGCCACTTCCTGGGCCGGATGGGCCAGCACCCGCGCCTCGAAACGCTCCAGGTAGCTGATGTCGTACCAATGCTGTTGCACAGGTCCGAGCCCCAAGCTCAGCAACTGCTCGCGCTCCGTTTGCTCAAGGATCTGCAACTGGCTCAGCGCCTGCTGCGGGTTGTCGATCAACTGCGTGAGCAGGCGGCGGAAATGGCTGACCAGCGCACCCATGTCGGCGTCGTTGAAGTGCCGGGTGTCGTAGGTCAGCTGCAATTGCAGGGATTCACCCGGCAGCAGCACCACGGTCAACGGGTAGTTGGTGTGGGTGCGGTTGGCCAGCGGGTTGATGCGGTATTCGTTCACGGCCTGCTGCACCTCGGCGCCCAACGGAACGTTTTCAAAGACAAACAGGCTGTCGAACAGCGGCTGACCGCGCGGGGTGTCGGCGAGCAGCTGAATGTCGGCCAGGGACAGGTGTTCGTGCTGACGCATGTCGGCGTTCTGCCCCTGCAACGCGTTGAGCAGGTCCAGCGCCGAGGCGCCGATGCCCGGCCGGCGGATGCGCAGCGGCAAGGTGTTGATGAACAGCCCCAGCGCGCCTTCGATGCCTTCCAGCTCGGTCGGACGACCGGCCACGGTGACGCCGAACAGCACTTCGTCGCGGTCGGCATGGCGCATCAGCAACAAGGCCCATGCGGCCTGAACGAAGGTGTTGGCGGTCAGGCGATGCTGACGGGCTTGTTCGGCGAGTTTTGCGGTCTGCTCGGTGCCCAGCGCCAGGGTGACGTCGCGCATCTGCGTTTCGCCCTGCTGGTTGCGCTGCAGACTGTGGCGGTACGGCAGCGGCGTGACGTCGGTGAAGCCCGCCAATGCGTTGCGCCAGTAATCGCGGCTGACCGCTTCGTCCTGCTCGGCCAGCCAGGCGAGGAAGTCGCGGTACGGCCGCGCCGGCGGCAAGCTGACCTGACGCCCCTCCAGGAACGCGCGGTAATGGGCAAAGAATTCGGTGAGCATCAGGCCCCGGCACCAGGCGTCGATCAGCGCGTGGTGGTGGCTCTGGACGATGCGGAAATCCGCTTCGCCGAACTTGATCAGGCGCAGGCGCAGCAGGGGCGCGCGGGCGAAATCGAAGCCCTGCTCGCGCTCGCTTTTCAGCAGGTCTTCAAGCTCGGCCTCGGCGGCGTCGCGGGACAGATGGCTGAGGTCGATCAGTTGCACCGGCGACGGCACGCGACGCATCACAATCTGACGCTGCACGCCGCTTTCCAGGCCATGAAACGCCGTGCGCAACGCCGGGTGACGCTGCACCACTTGCTGCCAGGCGAACTTGAACGCGTCGAAATCCACGTGGCTGCCGACGTCGTACTGGTCCTGCATCAGGTAAATGCCGTTGCCCTGGTCCAGCAGGCTGTGCAGCAAAATGCCCTGCTGCATCGGCGCCAGGGGCAGGATGTCTTCGATGTCACGCGCAGGGATACCGAGGGCGTCGAGCTGGGCCTGACTCAGGCCGGCCAGAGGGAAGTCCGACGGCGTCAGGCCGGCGTTGGTTTCGTCGCCGCAATGGGCGATCAGCTGCAGCAACTGCGCTTCGTACAGTGCGACCAGTTGCTCGATGCTGTCACGGCTGAAGCGTTCGCGGCTGAAGGTCCAGTCCAGCTGCAACTGGCCGTCGCGCACCTGACCGTCGACCGCCAGGGCATTGGCCAGCGGTCCTTGGGGGTCGCGCAGATTGTCCGGTGTGCGGTTCGACAGCGAGAACAGCGCGCCCTCGTTGTCGTCGAAACGGCCGAGGTAGTTGAAGGTCACGCCCTGGCCGATCAGCTCCGGCAAATTCGCGCCAGCCAAGTGCTTCAGTAGTCCGTAGCCGAGGCCTTTCTCCGGCACGCCGCGCAGGCTTTCTTTAACAGCCTTGAGGGTAGCGACCGCGTCATCCGCTGCGTCCAGCGCCAGCGGGTACAGGCTGGTGAACCAGCCGACGCTACGGCTCAGGTCCAAGGCGCCAGTGGCGTCCTCGCGGCCATGGCCTTCGAGGCTGATGACATGGCGACGACGGCCGCTCCACTGCCACAGCGCCTGGGACAGCGCCGCCAGCAGCAGATCGTCGATGCGCGTGCGATACGCCGCCGGGGCTTCGCTGAGCAGGCGACGGGTGTTGAGCGCGTCGAGGCTCAGGTGCAGGGTTTCGCTGTCGCCGACCCGGCTTTCCACCGAAGTATCGCCAGGCAGGATGGCATCGGCGGCGTTCAGTGCTTGCCAGTACGGCAGTTGTTGCTGCAGCTCAGGGCTGCGCGCCAGGGTGCTCAACGACTGCGACCAAGCCTGGAAGCTGGCGGTTTTGTCGGCCAGGGCCACGTTGTTACCGGCCGCCAGTTGGCGGTAGGCCAGTTGCAGGTCTTCGAGCAATACCCGCCACGAGACGCCGTCTACGGCCAGGTGATGGATCGCCAACAGCAACCGCGCTTCGCCCGATGGCAAGCGCGCATGAACCACCCGCAGCAGCGGACCGGTGTCGATGTTCAGGCTGCGCTGGGCTTCATCGTTGAGCGAATCGAAGTCGTCTTCGCGGCTCAGTTCGCAGGTCCACAGCACGCGCTCGGCACTTTCGCTGTCGCGGTAACGCTGCTGCCATTGGCCTGCATCGTTCTGGTGGAAGCTCAGGCGCAGGCTGTCGTGGTGGGCCAGCACCGCCCCGAGGGCCTGTTGCAGCAGCGCGGTGTCCAGCGCCTGGGGCACGTCGAGCAGCAGCGACTGGTTCCAGTGCTGACGCTGTGCGATCGGCAGGCTGAAGAGGCGCGCCTGAATCGGCGTCAGGGCAAACTCGCGGGGCGCAATGGCTGCAGTGACGGGCGCGGCAGCAGGCTTGGCCTCGGCCACCGTGGCGACCTGGGCGAGTTCGGCGATGGTCTGTTTTTCGAACAGCTGCTTGGGCGTCAGACGAATGCCCTGACGGCGAGCCCGGGCGATGATCTGCAGGCTGAGAATCGAGTCGCCGCCGAGGGTAAAGAAGTTGTCGTGACGGCCCAACGCCTCGACGTTCAGCGCCGCTTGCCACAGTGCAGCGAGTGCGGCTTCGACCCCTTCGTGGGGCGCTTCGAAATCTTCCGACGTTGTGGTCGGCGACGGCAGCGCGCCGGCGTCGAGCTTGCCGTTGGCGGTCAGCGGGAAGGCATCGAGGATCAGGATGTGGCTCGGCACCATGTAGTCCGGCAGGCTCCGGGCCAGTTGCGTGCGCAGCGCTTCGCCGTCCATCTTCGCGCCGCTGTCGACGTTAGCGTCGAGCAGCGCATAAGCGATCAATTGGCCGCGATCATCGACGCGGACATGGGCGTCACGCAGTCCGTCCAGTTGGCGCAGCCGCTGGGCGATTTCACCCAGGGCCACGCGGTAGCCGCGCACCTTGACCTGATCGTCGACACGGCCGAGGAACTGAATCTGCCCGTTGGCCAGCAACCGCGCGCGGTCGCCAGTGCGGTAGAGACGCGCGCCGCTTCCGCTCGGGTCAGGAATGAAGGCCGCGGCGGTCATTGCAGGACGCTGATGATACCCGCGCGCCAGCCCCGGCCCGCCGATATACAGCTCACCGACGTCGCCCTGCACCACCGGTTGCAGATGGTCGTTGAGAATCAGCGCGATGGCATTCGGCAGCGGACGGCCGACGGGCACGCTGTCGCCCATCGACTCTTCAAACGCCTCATTGCTCAGCACGCCGACGGTGGTTTCGGTAGGGCCGTAGTGGTTGATCACCCGGCAGCCGGGCTTCAAGCGCTTGACCTGCGCCACCAGCGCCCACGGCAGCGTATCGCCGCCGAGGATCAGTGCGTGTTCGGGCAGCACATCGGCGGCATGGGTCGCCTGCAACAGGCCGTTCAAATGGGTCGGCACGATCTTCAGCACGCCCACTTTGTGCTCGGCCATGTACGCAGCGAAACGGTCGGCATCGTTGGTGCGGTCGGGGCTGATCAGGTGCAGCGAACGCGCCGAGCACAGCGCGCCGAACAGCACGGTGTGGCCCAGATCGGCACCGACGGTGGAGACCATGGCCATGCTCGTCTCGGGCGCCAGATCAAGCCGTGCGAGCAAGCCCTGGACGTAATCGGCCAGGGCGCCGTGGCTGATGACCACCCCTTTCGGCGTGCCGCTGGTGCCGGAGGTGTAGATCAGGTACGCGGCCTGATCGGCGTGGGGTTGCAGGTTCAGAGCTTGAGCAGGCTGCGCGCGCCACGCAGCGTCGGCAGCCATGCAGATAAGGTCACCATGGAAGTCACCCGGCGCCGCCACATCGGTGATCAACAAGCGCGCGCCACTGTCGGCCAGCACAAATGCCTGACGCTCGGCCGGCCATTTCGGGTCCATTGGCACAAACGCGGCGCCACTCTTGAGCACCGCCAGCAGGCCGACGACGAACTCCAGCGAGCGCTCCAGGAGAATACCGACGCGGCTTTCCACGCCGACACCGGCCTGACGCAGGTGCTGCGCCAGTTGATTGGCCTGGGCATCGACCTCGGCAAAGCGGGCGCTGCGCTGTTCGTCTTGCAGGGCCAGACGATTCGGTTGTGCGCTGACACTGGCATTCCACAGGCTCAGTACATCCGAGGCCGGGAACGTCACGGTTTCGGCAGCGATGGAGGAAGGTTCGGCGCCGATTTGCAGATCCGCCAGACGCACCTGAGGTTGCGCCACCACTTGCGCGCAGATTCGAAGTAAATCACCCGCGAAACCAGCGATGCGCGCCTCGTCGAACAGGTCGCAGGCATAGGTGAACACCGCCTGAATGCCGTCGGCGTCGTCGGTGATGTCCAGGCCTAAATCGAAGTGCGCGGAGTAGTCGTCGAGCTGGTTGACGTCCATGCGCACGCCGGCCATTTCAACGTTGTGCGGCAGCGGAAATTGCTGGGTGAATTTCACCTGGCACAGCGGGTTGTGGCTGAGGTTGCGCGACACGCCGAGGGCTTCGACCAGTTGCTCGAACGGCAGGTCCTGATGGTGTTGCGCACCCAGCGCGGTGTGACGAACCGCCTCGATCAGCGTGCTGAACGACTGCTGCGGCGACACCTCGCTGCGCAGCACCAGGGTGTTGACGAACAGCCCGATCAGCCCTTCGGATTCGGTGCAGGTCCGCCCCGCCACCGGCACGCCGACGCGCAAATCGGTCTGGCTGCTGTAACGCTGCAGCAGGGTTTTGTAGGCGGCGAGCATGACCATGAACAGGGTCGCGCCATGACGGCTGGCGAGGTCACGCAGGCTC
The DNA here is from genome assembly GCF_026153515.1 of Pseudomonas sp. KU26590. Classification (NCBI taxonomy): domain Bacteria; kingdom Pseudomonadati; phylum Pseudomonadota; class Gammaproteobacteria; order Pseudomonadales; family Pseudomonadaceae; genus Pseudomonas; species Pseudomonas sp. KU26590. Next base: position 2,606,617 of record NZ_CP110644.1, on the reverse strand, counting down.
TGGCTCAAGTCGCGGTCAAGGGCGATGGCGTAACGGGCGCCGCGATGGCTTTGTTGCGCTGGACGCGGGCGATCGGCCGGCAGATTCAAGACGGTCTGGGCGTCACCCAGGTGCTCACGCCAGTAGGCCAGTTGGCGCTGGCCTTCCCCACCGGCCAGACGCGCGCGCTGCCAGGCGGCGAAGTCGGCGTACTGAATCGGCAGCGGCGGCAACGCCGGTTGTGCCCCCCTTGCATGGGCGCTGTACAGCGCAGCGAATTCCTTGAGCATGACCTGCACCGACCAGCCATCGGCAATGATGTGGTGCAACACCAGCACCAGTTGCTGCCGGTCCGGCGCCAACCGCACATTGAGCACGCGCCACAACGGGCCATCCTGCAAATCCATTGGCTGCTCGACTGCCGCTCTGGCCAGCTCGCTCAACGCTCCCTGCGGGTCGGTGTCCTCGCTCAGGTAATGGCGTTCGATCAGCACGGGGCCCGGTGCATGAATGCGCTGCACCAGCTTTTCGTTGGCATCGATGGAAAAGGTGGTGCGCAGGCTTTCGTGCCGGGCGGCTAGGTCGTCGAGACTGCGTTGCAGCGCGGCGTCATCCAGCGGGCCGGTGAGGCTCAACTGGCCGCACAGGTGATAGGCGCTGCTGTCCGGTTCCAGTTGCGCGAGGAACCACAAGCGTTGCTGGGCAAAAGACTGCTCGGGATCGCTGTCGCGGGAAATACGCTGCACGCCCGCAGAGGCTTCGGCACTGCGGCCGTGGGTGGAGACGTGCTCGGCGACGTGAGCGTTGAAGGCTCCGAGGGTCGGGTGTTCGAACAGGTGCGCGGGCTCAAGTTTCAGGCCCAGTTCGCCATTCAGGCGCGACAGCACTTGCACCACGCCGACCGAATCACCGCCACGGGCGAAGAAGTGGTCGGCAGGATTCAGGTCGCTTTTGCCGAGGACTTCCTGCCACGCCGCCAGAACTTCCGGCAGCAAAGGCGAAGCCTCAACCGAGACGTCCGCGCTGTCAGCATTGAGCAAACGCCCGTCCTGCCAGACCGCGAAGCTGTCGAGGCTGCCGTTCTGCCAGCCACTGCGGCAGGCGGAACGCTGCAATTTGCCGCTGGTGGTGCGCGGCAATGCGCCCGGCTCTAAAAGCACGATGACTTTCGGCGCCACCAGAAACAGTTCGGACACCGCATCACGCACCGCTTCGCAAATCATCGGCGGCTTCATCAGGCGGCGCACGTTGCGGCTGATTTCCAGCGCCAGGCCGACGCCTTCGACGCCCTGCCCGTCCGTCACCGGGAACGCCGCGATGCGCCCGCGACGCAGTAGCTCGACGCTTTTCTCCAGCGCCTGTTCGATGTCCTGGGGGTACAGGTTCTGGCCGTTGAGGATGATCAAATCCTTCAAGCGACCGGTGATGAACAGCTCGTTGTCGCGGGCAATGCCCAGGTCGCCGCTGCGCAACCAGCGCTGGCCGTCTTCCTCGACGAAGGTCTGCGCAGTGGCCTCGGCGTTCTGCCAATAGCCCTGGGCGACGCTTGGCCCGGCAATCCAGATTTCGCCGACGTGGCCGGACGCGAGTGGCTGCAGCGTGGCCGGATCGACAATCCGCAGGTCGTGATCGGGCCGGCACCAGCCGCACCCCGGCAGACGACTTTTGGCGTTCTGATTGGCGAAAACGGCCTCAGTGGCGTCCCCGGCGGCCAGCTGGCTGCCGTCGAAATGCTTGATCCCGAACGGCCTGTCGCGCTCGGCGGCGCTCACATACAGGGTCGCTTCGGCCAAACCGTAGCTCGGCGTCAGGGCGCGGCGGTTGAAACCGGCCGGCTCAAAGTGTTCGCTGAAGGCATCCAGGGTGGCGATGCGGATCGGCTCGGAGCCGGAAAACGCCAGGCTCCAGCGATCCAGCACGAGGCCCTTGACGGCGCCAGGTTTGATCCGCTCGACGCACAGGCGATAGGCGAAATCCGGACCGCCGGAGAAGGTCCCGCCGTACTGACTCATCGCTTCCAGCCAGCGCGCCGGCCGGCCAAGGAAATAGTTCGGCGACATCAGCGTCAGGGTGCCGCCGTAGTACAGCGGCAACAGCAGGCCGCACATCAGGCCCATGTCGTGGTACAGCGGCAGCCAGCTGACCCAGCTTTCCGACGCGGGGTCCGAGATGAAGTGCCGGGCCATGGCGATTTCGTTGGCCATGAGATTGTCGTGGGAGACCATCACGCCTTTCGGTGCGCTGGTGGAGCCCGAGGTGTATTGCAGGAAGGCAAGCGAGGCAGTGTCGATCAGCGGCGCCTGAAACCCTGCGTGGCCGTCGGTGATCTCCTCGACTGCCGCGAAACGTCCGCCAGCGGGCATGAACGGCTGCAACAGGTGCTGGAATTTATCCAGATCTTCACGCCGCCCGAGGACCATCTGCGGCGCGGCGTCGTGGAGGATGCCGGTCAGCCGGTCAAGGTGGGTCTGGCGGTTGTACTCGGGGGCGAAGGCCGGCACCGCGATGACCCGGGCGTACAAACAGCCGAGGAACGCCGCCGCGTAATCGGCGCCGGTCGGCAGAATCAGCACGCACCGCTCGCCGCCCTGCACGCCGAGGTGCTGCTGCAGGCAGGCTGCAATCGATCGGGCCTTGGCATCCAGCTCGGCGTAGGTGGTCAGCAGCGGCGGCTGGTCTTCGTGGACGATGTGTCGAAGGGCAATCCGGTCCGGCTGGGTCTGCGCATAAAAGCCTACCAGTTCGGGAAAATGCGCGGCCTGATCTCGTATGGATTTCATTCTTTCACCTGTTTGTATCGACAAGGCTCAACCCGCAGGCAGCGCAAAGGCGGCCCACAACGTTGTGAGAAAAGAGTGGGTGGCCGCTGACGACCACCGTTGTAACGGATGCGACTTAACGCACGGGCTTAGCGCGCCAGCTTGAGTGCCACGCGCGGCTCGGCCTGCACCTGCAACGCCCCATGGGCAGCGCGCGCCGAACACGGCTGCGCCTGGTCGCCGAAGATCGATTCGACGACTTCCTGGGAGCGGATCGCCAGCACCGACAACAGGGTGTCGCTCAAGCCGTGGCTGTCTTCGCAGCAGCCCTGCAGAAAGACGCCTGCTTCGCTGCCGGGGGTCAGGGGCAAACGATAGTGACGGTCGACGTTGGCGCCCTCAATGTATTGCTGAATGCCCGAGAGCAGCTCCAGGTGGTAGTCGCGGCGGTAACCGGTGGCGAGCACGACAACGTCAAAGGTCTCGCTGCTCATCTGGTCATGGGGCGCATCGCGCAGGAACAGCTCGATGCCGTCGGCGGCCACTTCGGCGTGGACCACTTCACGGTTGGTGAGCATGCGGTGACGCTCTTCGCCGCGCACCTTCTGCTGGTACATGCGCTGGAAAATCGTTTCAATCAGGTCGGTGTCGACCACCGAATAGTTGGTGTTGCGGAACTCGTCGAACAGCGCGACGCGGCGCTCCTGGCTGTGGTTGAAGATGGTGTCGGTGAACGACGGATTGAAGATCTGATTGACGAAGGGGCTGTCATCGGAGGGCTTCAGCGCGCTGCCACGAATCACCAGCGTGGCCTCGACGTTGTCGAAACGCGACGCAAGGTCTTCGAAGATCTCCGCCGCGCTCTGGCCACCGCCGACCACCGCCACGCGCACCGGGCCGGGACGGTTGGCGAGGAGTTTTTCGATGCCGCCGCGATAGCCGGCAGAGTGCAGCACGCGCGCGTCTTCAAGACCGTCGAAGGCCGCCGGCGACTGGGGAATGCCGCCGATGCCGAACACCAGATTGCGCGCGCGACGCCGGGAAATTTCACCCTTCGCATCACGGGACAACACGTCCATGGCGACAAAGCGGCCGTCTTCAAAATGCGGCTCGACCGACATCACTTCGGCGCCGTAATGGGCTTGCTCGTTGAAGTGCGACGCGGCCCAGGTCAGGTAGTCGGTGTACTCCTCGCGGGTCGGGAAGAAGGTCTTCAAATTGATGAAGTCCTGCAGGCGACCGCGCTCGTTGAGGTAGTTGACGAAGGTGAAACGGCTGGCCGGGTTGCGCAGGGTCACCAGGTCCTTGAGGAAGGATATCTGCATGGTGGAACCGTCGATCAGCATGCCTTCGTGCCAGTTGAACGCCGGCTTTTTCTCGAGGAAACACACGTGGGGCGCCAGACCGCTGCGCTGGGCATGCTCCTGGGTGGCAATGGCCAAAGCCAGGTTCGACGGGCCGAAACCGATGCCGATGAAGTCGTAGACGAGTTCCATGCTTCCCTCTCGTAAGGCGCGATGCGCGATCGACTCCGGCAAGCCGTACGACAAGGTCGCTGGCGCCGGATGGCAGTTCACGCGCATCAAAAATGTTTAAGACTGATTCTCATTAACATGACGACTGAGGCTGACAGCTGTTTAGTCCCGGTCGCGGAAAATTCTTACAACGCCTTTGCTGTTTTCATTTGGTAGGCGGCGCCGATCTCTTCCACAGCGTCGCGGCTGGCGTTTTCGCGGCGATCACCCTGCAGCTCGCTGAGCTGCCCGGACTCCATCTTCACCAGACGGTCGGCAAGGTCGAAGTACTGGTCGTCGTGGCTGATGGCGAACACCGTGACGCCGGCCTTTTTGAACATCGGCAGCAGCTCGCGGTAGAAGAAGCGGCGGAACAACGGGTCCTGGTCGGCGGCCCACTCGTCCAGCAGCAGAATGTCGCGCTTCTCCAGCAGCGCCAGCATCAGCGCCAGGCGCTTGCGCTGCCCCTGGGAGAAGCGCGTGTCGAGCAAGTGCCCGTCGGCGAGCTGCACCTTGTGCTTCATGTGCAGTTTTTCCAGCCAGTGGTCGACATCAGCGACATCGGCGTTCTGCCCATCGGCACCGAGCAATTGAGCAAACAGGTGGAAGTCGGTGAACACGCTGGCGAACAGCTGACGGTAGGCCAGCCAGTCGTCCGAACCGATGACCTGGCCGTCGATCAGGATCGCCCCCGCCGACGGTCGATACAGGCCGCTGAGCAAGCGCGCCAGGCTGGATTTGCCGCTGCCGTTGCCGCCCATGAGGAACACGGTTTCGCCACGGCGCAGGGTGAGGCTCACCGGGCCGACATCAAAACCGGGCTCGTCGCCCTGGGGCGCATAGTGGTATTCGACGTCGCGCAGTTCGAGGGTCTGCCAGTGGCCGGCGATGTGGCTCGGGGCGACGTCGAAGCTTTCGTGGTGCTCGGCCAGGGCCAGCGACTCGACTTTATCCAGCGCCACGCGCCCGGAGATCTGCGCCGGAATCGCTGCCACCGCCAGCACCAGCGGCGTGCGCATGAACAGCACGGTCAGCGCATAGGTCGCCGCCACTTCCGTCGGCGCCCAGCCCAGCCCGTTGGCCAGGTAGAACGCCAGGCCGATGGTGCCGAGGACCATGATGTTGGCCCAGTTGCTGGCCAGGCCGTGATACCGGTCAGCCAGGGTAAAATGCTCGCGGTAGCGCTGGGCGGCGACGTCGAAGGTTTCTTCATACAGACGGCGCGCGCGGTCGCGGTTGAGGGTCAGCTCCTTACGTCCGTCGATCACCCCTTGGTAGCTCTGATAGAGCTTGTCTTCGGACTCACGCAATGCCCGAATGTGCGCGTTAAGTTTGCCCACCAGCAGCCAGCCCACCCCCAACGTGAACGCCATCCAGCACAGCGTGGTGATGAACAGCGACGGCGACAGCCAGGCCAGGTAACTGAACGACGCGACGCTGAGCACCGAGCCGTAGATCAGGTCCGGCAGTTGCACGAAGGCCATGGTCACGGCGCGAATGTCGCTGGACAGGCTGGCGAAGATTTTCGCACCGCCGATGGATTCGATGCGCTCGATGTTGGTGTCGAGCAGGCGCTTGACCATGACCCGGCGCAGGCCATAAACGAACCGGTGACCCAGCGCGGTCAGCGACAACGACGCCCCGGACGCCAGCGCCAGCAGCACGGCGAGCATCAGGCCGAACTGCCACAGCGCGGTGCCGAGGCCTTCGTGACTGCTGATCATGCGTTGGTTGACGAAGGCAATCACGCCGACGCTCAACAGCCCGCTGCTGACGCTCAGCAGCAGCACCAATGCAAGCGGCCAGCGGTATTGCTGGAAGACCAGACGAATTAATTTCATGGATGACTCCGGGCAGTGAAAACGGGGGACATGACGCGGCGGTGCCTAGAGCTCGCCGAGCCGCGCGCGGCAGTGAGACAGGGTGTCGCGCAGGAGAAAGTTGACCATCGTCGGCGAGGTGCCGATGACCTTGGCCACGTCACGCTGGGTGTAGCCCTGGATCTGGCTGAGGTCGAAGACGATGCGCATGCGCTTGGGCAATTCGTTGAGCGCGCCGACCAGTTGACCGAGGGACTCGCGACCGGCCAGCACACGTTCTGGGGACACCTCGAAACGTATCTGCTCTTCATGCTCGGCTTCGACGCCGTGGCTGCGTTCGAGACGCTGGCGGCGCAGTCGATCGATCGACAGATTGCGCACGACGCGAAACATGTAGCGCGCCGGTTCCGTGGAGGCGAGACCGCTTTCGAGCATCTTCACGAACGCGTCCTGGACCACATCCTCAGCGCGGGCGCGGCAGCCGAGGAATTTTGCCGCCAGGCGCAGCAGCGCCTCGCGGTGGGTGTTGTAGGTGCCCATCAGCGCCTCAAGGCGCGGGTCTCTCGCGCCACGGGTGGCGCCAACACACGGTGAGCCGAGCCGTGCGGGCTGGCTCATTGCAGGGCGAAAATCCATCTTGTTCGACATCCCTGGTTACAAAGGAACGCGAAGGATAACGCAAACGATTCTCATTGCAACGTAAGAAAGTTTACCGATTGGTGAAACTTTCTCGTCGTATCCTGAGTCGTTTTGTCCCTGCCGTTCTCATTTCATCAGGCGAAGCTCCAAGTATTGCAGGAGCATGATGGTCTTGCCGTCATTGATTTCGCCGCTTTCCACCATGGCGATGGCCTGCTCGAAATCCAGCTCCAGCACCTCGATGTCTTCGCCCTCCTCTTCCAGCCCGCCGCCGTCGCTGACCCGATCGCCGGGCTGGTATTCGCCGATGAAAAAGTGAATCCGCTCGGTGACAGAACCGGGACTCATGAAGGCGTCAAAGATCTTCTTCACCGAGCGCACGACGTAGCCGGTTTCTTCCTCGGCTTCCAGGCGAATGCGCTCTTCGGGGCTGGCGTTGTCCAGCAACCCGGCTGCGGCCTCGATCAGGTAGCCATCGTGACCGTTTACGAAGGCAGGCATGCGGAACTGCCGGGTCAGCACCACGGTGCGGCGTTCGAGGTTGTACAACAGAATCGTCGCGCCATTGCCCCGGTCGTACACCTCGCGGGTCTGCGACTGCCAACTGCCGTCACGGCGTTGCAGCTCGAAGCTGTATTTCTTGAGCACGTACCAGTTGTCTGAGAGGAGTTGTTCGTCAGTGATGCGGATGGGGGTGGGGGTGGATGGCATATAGCGGTCCTTGATAAATGCGTTTTTTGATATCGATTGCCAACGGTGGTCCGGTGGTGAACGGCTAACCGCGTTCGTCAGCAAGCCGGCTCCTACAGATTTGTGCTCGGCGGAGCTCTATCGTCCGCCGTGAAAACGGCGATCAAACTGGCCGTTTCCCGAGGGTAAGCCTGCGATCAGTAGTCGCGCCGCATCGCTTTTTGTGGGACCGGCTTTAGCCGGGAAGAGGCCAGTGTGAGTACCCTCATATTGGCGGTGTCACTCCCGACGCCTTCCCGGCTAAAGCCGGTCCCACTAATAGGCGTTGCATACCCTGCAGGAGCCCGCTTGCCCGCGAAGGCGTCGGATCAGGCAACGCCGTGTTAAAGGGTCAAACATGCTCGCGCCACACAAAAACCCCGAACTATTGTTTCTATCGATTGCCAACATAGGCACGAACGCCGTTCAGTTTGCCCGTGCAAATCAGGATGATGGCGCCACTGATTAACCAGACAAGGATTTGCCCGCAATGTCCATCAACATGACCATTCTGTTGACCCTGATCGTTTCGTTCTCAATCGCCCTGGCCGGGGTCGTGCACATCTGACGCTGTTCGCAGGCGTGAAATGCGCATCGACGCCCGTTCCGGCACGCCGGGCCGGGCCGGGCCGGGCCGGGCCGGGCCGGGCGTCGATCATCACGCGTCACTCGATAAAAGCCGCCACCGTCTCCTTGCTGCCGACAAAAAAGCTGTCGGCGACGATGCGCAACGGCTGCAGGTCCAGATCGCTCTTACCCGCGTCGATCAGTCGTGCGAAGTGCCCATACATGGCCGGGTATTCGCCCTCTTCCGACACGGTCTGCGCCACGCCGTCGATGCTGACCTGCGCGCCGCCCGCGTCAAGACGCATAACGCCTTCTTCGCAATGCAGCTCGATGCTCCACTGCTCGTTGACGCTGTGATCGAAATCCAGTTCGGCGATCACCTGCACGTCCTCACCGCAACGCATCTGCAACGACGCCGCAATCGGCGACTGGCAGTTGCTCGGCACGCTCAGGTGGGCAGACTCGACGAACAGCGCGCTGGGCAGCAGTTCGGTGACAATCGACAACGCATTGATCCCCGGATCGAACACGCCCAGCCCGCCGGCCTGCCAGATCCACGCCTGCCCCGGATGCCACTTGCGCACCTGCTCTTTCCAGTCAATCCGCACCTGCTTGAGCGTCTTGCCTTCGAGCCATTGCGCAGCATTACTCACGCCCGGGGCGAAGCGTGAATGCCAGGCGAACAGACCGCTGACGCCCGCTGCATTGACTTCATCAATCAGAGAGAGCGCTTCGCCCAGGGTCGAGCACGGCGGTTTTTCCACCAGCACGTGTTTGCCGCCTTTCAGCGCCTCTTCAACCAGCGCAAAACGCCCCTGGGGCGGTGTGCAGAACGCAATGGCGTCCACCGCCGGTCCTTGCGCCAGCAGCTCTGCCAGCGAATTGAAGTTAGGCACGCCCGGACAGTGCTGACCCAGCGTCGCCACGGCCACCAGCTCAAAGCGGTCACTGGCGTGGATCGCCGGCACGTGCTGGTCCTGGGCGATCTTGCCGTAACCCACCAGCCCTAAACGAATCGGATGCATCGATGACTCCTGTGATGTTGTCGTTGTTATGACAGACGCGCCCACAACGGGGCGCCCTAAAGCAAATCAATGAATCGGTGCCGCATCCCCTTGCTGATATTCGCGGGGGGTGCAGCCGAACTCCCGGCGGAACACCGTGTGCAGGTATTGCGCGGACTTGAAACCGCAGTTTTGCGCGATGTCGGCGATGGCCGAGTCACCGTGCTTCAGGCCCGACGCCGCGGCGGTCAGTTTGAAGCTCAGAATCTCGTCATGCACGCTGCAACCGCGCGCCCTGCGAAAGTGCGATTCCAGCGAAGAACGGGAAATGCCGACGTAGCCCGCGACCTGGGCGGTTTTAATGCCCTGGCACGCGTACTGGCGAATGAAGTGCAGCGCCTGCATGACGTAAGGATTGCCCAGCGGCTGATGCAGGCTGGAGGCCTGAACGTTGATGGCCTCGGGAGGTACCAGAATCTGGCTGGCAGTGGACGGCATGCCGTGGAGCATCTGGTGGAGCAAACGCGCCGCCGTGCGCCCCATGCTTTGCGTACCCTGGGTCACCGAACTGAGCGGCACCCGCGTCAGGGTGCGGGTCAGCGGGTCGTTGTCGATGCCAATCAACGCCACTTGCTCGGGCACCGCGATGCCCGCCGTCAGGCACGCCTGCAGCAACTGCCGCGCGCGGGCATCGCTGACAGCGATGATACCGATGGGTTTAGGCAGGCTTTGCAGCCAGGTGATCTGCTGTTCGACGGCGCTGTCCCACATCGGCGCGCTGGTGCTCAGACCGCGATAGACCTCGCCGTGCAAACCGTCGCGCTGCAACAGCCGGTGGAAGGCTTTCTCGCGCTCCTGGGCCCAGCGATTGCTCTGGGCTTCCGGCAGGCTGAAACAGGCAAAACGCGTCAGCCCGGCCTCGATCAGGTGCTCATAGGCCAGCTTGATAAGCGCAAAATTGTCGGTGGCGACGTAGGGAATGTGCTTCGGGTAGGCCCGCTCGTCCTCGTAGGAACCGCCCACGGCCACCACCGGCAAGGTGCTGCCGGCCAGCGCCTCGCCGATCAGCGGATCGTCGAAGTCCGCAATGATGCCGTCGCCCTGCCAGCGCTCAATGCCTTTCAGGCGGCAGAGAAAGTCCTCTTCCAGAAACAGGTCCCAGGAGGCACGGGTGCTGCTCAGGTAATTGCCGATGCCGGTGATGATGCCGCGGTCATAGATCTTGCCGCCGTTGAACAACAGCGCGATGCGGTGAGCGGGCGGGACGGTTTTCATTATTGTTCCCCGGGCCTGTGAAGCGAGTCGGCACAGACTAGGCCTGCGCCGGGGGAATCTCAATACTCAAAATCGAACACCGGGTTGGTGATTTTCGCAATCGGCGCGCACGAGGCCGTTGCTAGTATCGGTGACAGCCAAGAACAAAAAACGTGAAGAACGCCGCCGCCAAAACAATAAGGAAACCGCGATGCCCTGCTTCCCCGATATCGACACCATTCGCTACGAAGGCCCCGGCAGCGAGTCGCCCCTCGCCTTCCGCCATTACGACGCCAACAAGATCATCCTCGGCAAACCCATGCGCGAACACCTGCGCATGGCCGCCTGCTACTGGCACACATTCGTCTGGCCGGGCGCCGACATGTTCGGCGTCGGCACCTTCAAGCGGCCATGGGTCAAACCGGGGGACGCCATGGAGCTGGCGCGTTTGAAAGCCGACGCGGCGTTCGAATTCTTCTCAAAACTGGGCATCGACTACTACAGCTTCCACGACACCGACGTCGCCCCCGAAGGCGCGAGCCTCAAGGAGTACAGCCACAACTTCGCGCAGATGGTCGACGAACTCGAACGCCATCAGGAACAGAGCGGCATTCAGCTGCTGTGGGGCACTGCCAACTGCTTTAGCAACCCGCGCTTCGCGGCCGGCGCTGCAAGTAACCCCGACCCGGAAGTGTTCGCTTATGCCGCCGCCCAGGTGTTCAGCGCGATGAACGCGACCCATCGGCTCAAGGGCTCGAACTACGTGCTGTGGGGCGGTCGCGAGGGTTACGAAACGCTGCTCAACACCGACCTTGCGCGCGAGCGCGAGCAACTGGGGCGCTTCATGGGCATGGTGGTCGAGCACAAGCACAAGATCGGTTTTACCGGCGACCTCTTGATCGAGCCCAAACCCCAGGAGCCGACCAAGCACCAATACGATTACGACACCGCCACGGTGTTCGGCTTTCTGCAGCAGTTCGGTCTGGAGAAAGAGATCAAGGTCAATATCGAGGCCAACCACGCCACCCTCGCCGGCCACAGTTTTCACCATGAAATCGCCACGGCGGCGTCCCTCGGCATCTTCGGCAGCATCGACGCCAACCGCGGCGATCCGCAGAACGGTTGGGACACCGACCAGTTCCCCAACAGCGTCGAAGAGCTGACCCTGGCCACTTACGAGATTCTCAAGGCCGGCGGTTTCAAGAACGGCGGCTATAACTTCGATTCAAAAGTACGCCGGCAAAGCCTGGACGAAATCGACCTGTTCTACGGCCACGTTGCGGCCATGGACGTGCTGGCGCTGTCGCTGGAACGGGCTGCTGCGATGATTCAGGACGACAAGCTGCAGGCGTTCAAGGACCAGCGCTATGCCGGCTGGGACCAACCGTTCGGGCGCGCCGTGCTGTCGGGGGAATTCAGCCTGGATTCTCTGGCGCAGCACGCGCTGGACAACGAACTCAACCCCCAAGCCGTGAGCGGCCGCCAGGAAATGCTCGAAGGCGTGGTCAACCGGTTTATCTATCCCTGACAGCAGGCGCCCGCGATCCCTGCTGGATGGATGCTATGTCTTTCGTAGGACCGGCTTCAGCCGGGAAGAGGCCAGTGGTAGCACCCTCACATTTGCAGTGTGACGACTGACGCATTCCCGGCTAAAGCCGGTCCTACCAGTCGAGGTCATCGCCAAATCCGCTGGATGGACGCGATGGGTGAGCAGGACCGGCTTCAGCCGGGAATTGCGTTGGTTACATTCTCACGACAAATCCCTGCTCGCCGCGCGCGGCCAGTCTCTACAGTTCCACCGGTACATGCTCGAAAAGTGTCTCTAAACAAAAATAACAGGACGCAACCCCATGAACAGCTTCAAGACCACCCTGCTCGCCACTGCCCTGGCCCTGCTCAGCCTGCCCGTCATGGCCGATTCGGCCCATCCGAAAATCGGCTTTTCCATCGATGACCTGCGCCTCGAACGCTGGGCCCGGGACCGCGATTACTTCGTCGCAGCCGCAGAGAAAATGGAGGCCAAGGTGTACGTCCAGTCCGCTGATGCCAACGAAGGCAAACAGATCTCCCAGATCGAAAACCTGATCTCCCGCGGCGTCGACGTCATCGTCATCGTGCCGTTCAACGCCACCGTGCTGACCAACGCGGTTGCCGAAGCCAAGAAGGCCGGCATCAAAGTGGTGTCTTACGACCGGCTGATCCTCAATGCCGACATCGACGCCTATATTTCCTTCGATAACGAAAAAGTCGGCGAAATGCAGGCGGCCGGTGTGCTCAAAGCTGCGCCCAAAGGCAATTACTTCCTGCTCGGCGGCGCGCCCACCGACAACAACGCCAAGGTCCTGCGCGAAGGCCAGATGAAAGTACTGCAGCCGGCCATCGACAAGGGCGACATCAAGATTGTCGGCCAGCAATGGGTCAAGGAGTGGAACCCGACCGAAGCCCTGAGCATCGTCGAAAACGCCCTGACCAAAAACAACAACAAGATCGACGGCATCGTCGCCTCCAACGACGCCACCGCCGGCGGCGCGATTCAGGCCCTCGCCGCGCAGAGACTGGCCGGCAAAGTGCCCATCTCCGGGCAGGACGCCGACCTGGCCGCGGTCAAGCGCGTGATCGACGGCACCCAGACCATGACCGTGTACAAACCGCTGAAACTGATCGCCTCGGAAGCCGCGAAACTGTCGGTGCAACTGGCGCGTAACGAAAAACCTACCTTCAGCTCGCAGTACGACAACGGCGCGAAAAAGGTCGACACCATCCTCCTGACCCCGACGCCGCTGACCAAGGACAACATCGATCTGCTGGAAAAGGACGGGTTCTATACCAAGGACCAGATCGCCGGGAAGTGATCACCCTTGGCAGGCTGCCCTAGCTGCAGTGTGAGCCTGCACCGACACCTGTAGGAGCGTGGCTTGTCCCGCGAGCGGCGGGAACCCGTCGTAAAACCTGACACTGTGGTTTGTCTGACACAACGCGTCTGCTGAATTTACGACGGCTACACAGCCGGTCGCGGGACAAGCCTCGCTCCTGCACGAGAACTCCGGCCTGTCCTGGGAATAGCGCGCAATGTCCGATTACCTGCTGCAAATGAACGGCATCGTCAAATCCTTCGGCGGTGTCAAGGCACTCAACGGCATCGACATCAAGGTGCGCGCCGGCGAATGCGTCGGCCTGTGCGGCGAGAACGGCGCCGGCAAATCAACGCTGATGAAAGTCCTCTCGGCGGTCTATCCCCACGGCACCTGGGAGGGTGAAATCCTCTGGGACGGCCAGCCGCTGAGGGCGCAATCCATCAGCGAAACCGAGGCCGCCGGGATCGTCATCATTCACCAGGAACTCACCCTCGTCCCCGACCTGTCGGTGGCGGAAAACATCTTCATGGGCCACGAACTGACCCTGCCGGGCGGGCGCATGAATTACCCGGCGATGATCCACCGCGCCGAAGCCCTGATGCGCGAACTGAAAGTGCCGGACATGAACGTCGCCCTGCCGGTCTCGCAATACGGCGGCGGTTATCAGCAACTGGTGGAAATCGCCAAGGCGTTGAACAAACAGACGCGACTGCTGATCCTCGACGAGCCCTCTTCTGCCCTGACCCGCTCGGAAATCGAGGTCCTGCTCGACATCATTCGCGAGCTCAAAGCCAAAGGCGTCGCCTGTGTCTACATTTCCCACAAGCTCGATGAAGTCGCCGCCGTTTGCGACACCATCGCGGTGATCCGCGACGGCAAGCACATCGCGACCACGGCCATGGCCGACATGGACATTCCGAAGATCATCACGCAGATGGTCGGCCGCGAGATGAGCAACCTCTACCCCACCGAGCCCCACACCGTTGGCGAGGTGATTTTCGAGGCGCGCCACGTCACCTGCTACGACGTCGACAACCCGAAACGCAAGCGCGTGGATGACATCTCGTTCGTGCTCAGGCGCGGGGAAATCCTCGGCATCGCCGGGCTGGTCGGGGCCGGCCGCACCGAACTGGTCTCGGCGCTGTTCGGCGCCTACCCGGGCCGGTACACCGGCGAAGTGTGGCTGGACGGCAAACCCATCGACACGCGCACGCCACTCAAATCGATCCGGGCGGGGCTGTGCATGGTCCCCGAGGACCGCAAGCGTCAGGGCATCATTCCGGACCTGGGCGTGGGCCAGAACATCACCCTCGCCGTGCTCGACCGCTTCGCCCACTTGACGCGCATCGACGCCGAAGCCGAGCTGGGCAGCATCGACAAGGAAATCGCGCGCATGCACCTGAAGACCGCGAGCCCGTTCCTGCCAATCACCAGCCTCTCCGGCGGCAATCAGCAAAAAGCCGTGCTGGCGAAAATGCTGCTGACCCAGCCGCGAGTTTTGATTCTCGACGAGCCTACTCGCGGCGTGGACGTCGGCGCCAAGTACGAGATCTACAAACTGATGGGCGCGCTGGCGGCCAGCGGCGTGTCGATCATCATGGTGTCGTCGGAGCTGGCCGAAGTGCTCGGCGTCTCCGACCGCGTGCTGGTGATCGGCGAAGGCCAACTGCGCGGGGACTTCATCAATCAGGGCCTGACCCAGGAACAGGTGCTGGCTGCCGCACTCAGCCAGTCCGGGGACGCCCTTGCTGCGCACAACAAAAACAATAACGACCGGCCAGGTGCTGTGGGAGACGCGCGTCAATGAATCAGCTCAAGCAACTGTTTACTCGCTACAAAATGCTCGCCCTGGTGATCGCCATCGCGGTCATCTGGCTGTTCTTCAGTTGGCAAACCGATGGGGGTTTCCTGACGCCGCGCAACCTGTCCAACCTGCTGCGGCAGATGTCGATTACCGGGATTCTGGCCTGCGGCATGGTGCTGGTGATCATCAGCGGCGAGATCGATCTGTCGGTGGGTTCGCTGCTCGGTTTGCTCGGCGGCGTGGCGGCGATTCTCGACGTGGTCTATCACCTGCCGCTGCCACTGAACCTGTGCATCGTCGCCGGCTGCGGGCTGTTGATCGGCCTCGCCAACGGCTGCATGACCGCGTACCTGCGCATTCCCTCGTTCATCGTCGGCCTGGGCGGCATGCTGGCGTTTCGCGGGATTCTTCTGGGGATCACCGGCGGCACCACCATCGCGCCGGTGTCGCCGGAACTGGTCTACATCGGCCAGGGTTATCTGCCGCCGCTGGTGGGGATCGTGCTCGGCGTGCTGTTGTTTGCGCTGACGCTGTTGCTGACCTGGCGCCAGCGCAGCAACCGCGCGCTGCACGGGCTGGCCGCGCATTCGCTGGTTCGGGATGTCGTGCGCGTGGCGGCGATAGGGGCTGTGCTTGCGGGCTTCGTCTACACGCTGAACAGCTACGACGGGATACCGGTGCCTGTCCTGCTGCTGTTGGTCCTGCTTGGCGTCTTCAGCTACATCACCAGCCAGACCGTGTTCGGCCGCCGCATCTACTCGGTGGGCAGCAACATGGAAGCCACGCGCCTGTCCGGCATTAACGTGCAGGCGGTGAAATTGTGGATCTTCGGCATCATGGGCGTGATGTGCGCCCTCGCCGGCCTGGTCAACACCGCCCGCCTGGCCGCCGGTTCACCGTCGGCGGGCAACATGGGCGAACTCGACGCCATCGCCGCCTGCTTCATCGGCGGCACCTCCATGCGCGGCGGCTCGGGCACCGTGTACGGCGCACTGCTCGGCGCCCTGGTCATCACCAGCCTCGACAACGGCATGTCCATGCTCGACGTCGACAGCTACTGGCAGATGATCGTCAAGGGCAGCATTCTGGTGCTGGCGGTGTGGGTGGATGTGAGTACGCGGGCCGGGCGGCGGTGAGTGCTTAACCACACCGACTTTCACCACACGAGCCCGTAGGAGCCGGCTTGCTGGCGAACCTGTTGTGTAAGCTCACACGCTCATGTCTGGACGAGTGCCTTCGCCAGCAAGTTGGAGCGCCGGACCGGTCAATCCTGGATCTGTCGTACACGACTCGCGACAACCTGCCGGTTCTCGATTCAGGACGACGGTGTAACATACGGCCCACCACTCAATGTCGAGGTTGCCATGACCGGACTATCGCTGAACCTCCCGGAAGACCTATCCAACTCCCTCGCCGATCTCGCCAAGGCACATGGCCAGAGCGCAAGCTATCTGGCCATGGATGTCCTTCGTGACTACATCGAACACGAAAAGACTCTCACCGCCCAGATCGAGCAAGCGGTGATTGAGGCGGACGAAGGAAAATTCGCAAGCGACCAGCAAGTCGCGGCGATGCGCGCCCGGCGTTGGGGTCGGGATGCGAGTTGAGTGGCTGGAACAAGCCCTCAAGAACCTCAAAGATGAAGCCGATTATATTGCGCTGGAGAATCCAGAGGCCGCTGACGATTTCGCCGATGCCATTTTCGCGAGCGTTGATAACCTGGTTTTGTTTCCCGGTATGGGACGTGAGGGTCGGGTCAAAAACACGCGGGAATGGGCGGTACCGAACTGGTCCTATTTGATACCGTATCGAGTTGTCGGCGACCGGCTGCAAATTCTGAGGATTTTCCATACGAAACAGCGGCCGCGCGCGAAGTGGTGACCGTCAATAATCCGAAATCCGGGAGCCTATAGGCTCCCCCAACCTCACCGCCCCTCCAGCAACGCCCCCGCCCGATCCAGCAGCGCAAGCGGATCGTCCGTCTTGTGAATGTCCACCGAGAGCATCTGCCGAAACTTGCGCGCACCGGGGAAGCCGGTGCCCAGACCCAGCACGTGGCGGGTGATGTGGTGCATCGAGCCGCCGTCGCGTATGTGCGCTTGCACATACTGGCGCAGCAGCGCCAAGGCTTCGGCGCGGGTGATCTGCGGGGCGTCGCTGCCGAACAGTTCGCGGTCCACGCCTGCCAGCAGGTACGGGTTGTGGTACGCCTCGCGACCGAGCATCACACCGTCGAAGGTGTTCAGGTGCTCCTGGCACTGCTCCAGGGTCTTGATACCGCCGTTGAGGATGATCTCCAGTTCCGGGAAGTCCTGCTTGAGTTGCGCGGCGAGGTCATAACGCAGCGGCGGGATGTCACGGTTTTCCTTGGGCGACAGGCCTTCAAGAATGGCAATCCGGGCATGCACAGTGAAGCTGTTGCAGCCGGCGTCGCGCACGGTGCCGACGAACTCGCACAGCTGCTCGTAACTGTCGCGGCCGTTGATGCCGATGCGGTGCTTGACCGTCACCGGAATGGTCACCGCGTCGCGCATGGCTTTGACGCAATCGGCCACCAGCTGCGGATGCCCCATCAACACCGCGCCGATCATGTTGTTCTGCACGCGATCGCTCGGGCAACCGACGTTGAGATTGACTTCATCGTAACCCGCTGCCTGAGCGAGACGCGCACTGGCCGCAAGGTCGGCCGGGTTGCTGCCGCCCAGTTGCAGGGCCAGCGGATGCTCCGTCTCGTCGTGGCGCAAGAAGCGCTCGGTGTCGCCGTGGAGCAATGCGCCGGTAGTGACCATCTCGGTGTACAGCAGCGCCTTTTTCGACAGCAGACGCAGGAAGAAACGGCAGTGACGGTCCGTCCAGTCCATCATGGGGGCCACGGAAAAACGCCGCGAGGGCTCGGACGACAGGCGGTCGGTACGGGGTTCTGTGATAGGCAGCATGGGAGCAATAAGCAGGTCGGGCGAAGAGGACGCGCATTCTAACAGCTCGCACGCCCGGCTGAAGCCGATCCTGCTGAAAACACGCGCCCTGCAGAACCGGGCTTCAGCCAGAAAGTAATTACGCAGGTGGTCAAAACTTATGACAACTTAATTCACACCCCACAGCCTTACACTTAACGATCACCCTAAGCATTAGTAAGCTAACAACCCTCTTTCAAACGCACTTCTTTACACATCAATAGACACTGACTTTATTAAGCTATCTTCCGGCAAATTATTTGACGCCATTAATTCGCACCCCTGTTACTCCACTACGCCCTGAACAGTATTAGTTAAATAAGAACGGAAGTTGACGCCAACAAAATAAATGAACTTTATTTTAATCAACCACTGGCAAAGTATTTTTATTGAGATATAACAAGTAACAACCTGCACACACGAACGTACAAACATGACAACCCTAAAGGTTATTTGCCTGTGGCTGTTGCTCCTGTGCGCCGCCACCACGGCGTTTGCCCAGCCCAGCGTGAACACTTCCGCGACGGTTGAACAACACAGGACGCTTAACCACCGGGACGTCGGCGGCATTGTGATCGGGCAGACCATGACCCTGGCAGGTCGGACGTTTTATGACAGTTTCGCCAATACCTGGCGTGAGAAAGATGAAGCGGAAACGTTCACCGTCACCATTACTGAACGACCCACTGCGCGCTTAGGCAGTCAGGTGTTCGTGGATTACGGCAATCGCCGGTTGTTTCAAATGTTCCTGCCACCTAACCGCACGCTTATTCCGGCCATTGCAGCCGACGCGGCCGGTCAGGTGTACCAGGCCATTCTTGATTATCAATTGGCACAATTCTTTGGCGACCCGGACATGGGGCGAGACGAACTAT
This sequence comes from Pseudomonas sp. KU26590, assembly GCF_026153515.1. NCBI lineage: Bacteria > Pseudomonadati > Pseudomonadota > Gammaproteobacteria > Pseudomonadales > Pseudomonadaceae > Pseudomonas > Pseudomonas sp. KU26590. The sequence continues at coordinate 2,587,864 of NZ_CP110644.1, read as the reverse complement.
GAAAGCACTCACTATTAACCGCAGTGTGTGGGTTGTTGGCAGCCTCGCCTTTATGGCCGGTATCTGCTCAAGCGTCCAGGCCAGCGAACTGGCGTATGTGCCGAACAACCCGTCGTTTGGCGGCAATCCGTTGAACGGCCCGGTGCTGCTCAATCAGGCCCAGGCGCAAAACCATTACGTCGAAAAGTCTTCATCGTCCGGCGCCTACGCCGGGCAGACCGCGCTGACCCAGTTCAACAGCATGTTGCAGAGCGCCATTCTCAGCCGGGTGTCGTCGGCAGTGACGTCCAGCATCGTCGGCGCCAACGGCCAACTGGTGCCGGGCACCGTCGAAACCACTGACTTCCGCATCGCAATCACCAACCTGCAAGGCGGCCTGCTGCAGATCGTCACCACCGACAAGAACACCGGCCAGACCACCCAGTTTCAAGTGAATCAACCGTAAGACCCGTCGCACTCGCAATACCCACAACTACAACATTGAATAAGGAAGATCACCATGCAAGCACGCAAATCCTTACTGTCTCTGGCCATCCTGTTTGCTGTCTCCGGTGCGGCCATGGCCGACTCGAGCACCGTCAACACCACCCAGGCAGGTTCCGACAACAAACTTGGCGTCGAGCAGCAAGGCGCCACCCAGTCCACTGTCACCGTCAATCAGAACGGCGGCCGTAACGGCGCAAGCGCTATCAACCAGACGGCCACTTACAGCAACCTGACGATCAATCAGACCGGCTATTACAACATCACCAGCGCCAAACAGGCGGGGAACAACAATACGGGCTCCATCACTCAAAACGCTGGCGGCCCTCAACCGCAGATCGCCAGGCTGGATCAATCCGGGGGCTACAGCAAAGCGACGATTGATCAACAAGGCAACTACAGCACCGGCGCCTACGTCACCCAGGGCGGCGGCAACAACAACACCGCCAGCACCTCGCAAACCGGCAACAGCTCGCGCGTCAGCGCGTCCATCTCCCAGGCCGGCAGCTACAACCAGGCGAGCGTTTCGCAGCAGAAAAACAACAACACCGTGACAGGCACAGTCACCCAGGCGGGCAACGGCAATACCGGGACTGTTTCGCAACAGAATAACTCCCCTCTGGTGTCCGCTACCCTGCAGCAGAACGGCAACAATAATAGTGGCTCGATTCAGCAGACGGGCACTTCCTTCACCACCGTCGCCAACGCCCAGCAGCGCGGCGACTTCAACACCCTCTCGATTTCCCAGACCGGCATGTCGATGAAGGCAGACGTGCAGCAGTCCGGCAACAACAACTACGCGTCCAGCACCCAGACCGGCCTCAACAACGAAGATACCCTGCTGCAGACCGGCAACAACAACCGAGCGATCTTGAGCCAGAGCGGCGCCGGGACGTATCAGTCCGTCAACCTGATCGGCGTGACTCAATCCGGCAACAACATGGTCGCCAACGTCAGCCAGACCGGCGGCAGCGGCAACGTGGCAACGATCTACCAACACTAAGATGATGTACCCCGCCAGGGTCTGGCGGGGTTTTCTTGCGGGAAGAGAAAGTATGCGCGTCCGTCCCCTCATGTTGATGTTCACCGCCGTCATGCTGATTGGCGGCTGTACCACGTCTCGGCCTGCCGCGACCATTTCCCCGGCCACGCTGTCACCTGCGACCCAGAGCCTGCGTGACCTGACCCACCTGCCGCCCCCCGCTGGCCCCATCAGCGTTGCGGTGTACGGCCTGCGCGACCAGACCGGGCAGTACAAACCGTCGCCCGACAGCTCGTTCTCCACCTCGGTGACCCAAGGCGCCGCGTCGCTGCTGATCAGCGCCCTGCGCGATTCACGCTGGTTCAAACCGGTGGAGCGCGAGAATCTTCAGGACCTGCTCACCGAGCGCAAAATCATCCGCGCGCTGGAGCAGCCCCAGGATCAGGCCCAGGTGCAACTGCCTGCGCTGCGGCCGGCGAACATGATCATCGAAGGCGCCATCGTCGCCTACGAAAGCAACGTGCGCACCGGCGGCATCGGCGTTCGTTACCTCGGTGTCGGGCCCTCGGAGCTTTATCGCCAGGATCAGGTGACCGTCAACCTGAGGGCGGTGGACATCCGCACCGGTGACATCATCCAGAGCATCACCACCACCAAGACCATATTCTCGATTCAGGTCGATTTCGGCATCTTTCGATTCGTCTCCCTCAAGCACCTGCTGGAGGTCGAGACCGGGGTGTCGCGCAACGAGCCCGTGCAGCAATGCGTGCGCGAGGCCATCGAAACCGCGCTGATCCACATGATTGCCCAAGGTGCGCGGGACGGCAGCTGGAACCTGAAAAACCCTGCTGACCTGAACAAACCGCTGCTGCAGAGCTATCTGCAGAGCTACGACGAACAGATGACCACCTTGCCGCTGGCTGATGCGGACAAGGACATCGTTGCCACAGGAGAGAAGAATGAAACGCAACGCTAAAGAATTCGGCTGGATCGCAGTGGCACTGCTGCTCACCGGCACGCTCGCCCAGGCGCAGGATCTGGTGCGCGAAGACCGCTATGCGGACATCACCGTCGGCAACAGCGTCGCCACCATTTTGCAGATCGGCACTTATAACAATGCTCGCGTTGATCAAAGCGGGGCGCGACAGAATCAGGCAGTGAGTCAGACCGGGAGTCGCAACCAGGCGGTGGTCAACCAGAGCGGCGTCAACAATGCCATCACTGCGCAGCAGACCGGCACGGCGAACACCGCGCAGGTCAGTCAGTCGGGCAACAGCAACCAGACCGGCGTGACGCAGCAGGGCTCTGACAACGCCGCGAGCGTGGTTCAGAGCGGCGCCTACAATCAAGCCTTCGTCGGGCAGTACGGCCAGGCCAACCAGGCCAGCGTTACCCAGGCCGGATTCGGCGGCGCCGTCTCCATCAAGCAGTTCGGCGACAACATGAACGCCAGCGCGACCCAACGGTGACCTTGATGATGGACTTTACGCAGCTGGTGGTGACGGTTGACGCCCAGCGCAGCGGCTCGACGGTGGTGATCCGCCCGCACGTGGAGAATCCTGCGCCCCTGACGCTGCAATACCGAATGACCGTCAGGCAGAGCAGCGCGCAGGGCACCTCCGCCATCAATCAGCAGGGCGATCTGCAGAGTGGCGTCGCGGCGAACAGCGTGAGCCTGAACCTGCCGGCCGATGCAACGTGTCAGGTTCATCTGGAAGTCTTCGACCAGACCACGCTGATCAAATCAGTGGACAGCGACTGCGGCGAGACGACCGCTCGCTGATTCCGACCCGAGACTGGTTTATAAGGATTAGCCGCTCAGAGCACCCTGCCCCGGCCAGTCCCTGACCGTCAGCGGATAAGATGCCAGGCGCCGGGAACATCCCGGGCGGTCCGGGCTCCAACCAGTCTGGATCGAGTATCCGCCCTCCTCGGGAACCGACAGACCATGACCCTGCGCCGCCCTCTGAAAAAGCGCGCATCGCCCGGATCATGGCTAACACGCAGGTACGCCGTTTGCGCAAATGCAGGCGTCTAAACCCACGTGTCTGTCGCGGTTTACGCCCTTGAGTGACCGGCGGCGCTCGGGTAATGTCAGCACAACCACAGGACAGAGCACGCTCATGACTTCCAAGCTGGAACAACTCAAGCAATTCACCACCGTCGTTGCCGACACCGGCGATTTCGCCGCCATCGAAAAACTGAAACCCGTCGACGCCACCACCAACCCTTCGCTCTTGCTCAAGGCCGCTTCCAGCGAGAGCAACAGCGACCGGTTGAAAGAAGCGTTCACCGGCAGCAACAACGACATCAACGTCGCCAGCGACCGTTTCGCCGTCGCCATCGGCCGTGAAATTCTGAAAGTGGTGCCAGGCCGTGTATCGACCGAAGTGGACGCGCGCCTGTCGTTCGACACCCAGGCCTGCATCGAGCGCGCCGACCGCATCGTCGGTTTGTACGAAGATTTCGGCATCGGCCGCGACCGCATCCTGATCAAGCTGGCGTCGACCTGGGAAGGCATCAAGGCCGCTGAAGTGCTGGAAAAGAAAGGCATTCAGTGCAACCTGACCCTGCTGTTCTCCTTCGCCCAGGCCCAGGCCTGTGCCGACGCCGGTGTGTTCCTGATCTCGCCATTCGTGGGCCGCATCTACGACTGGTACAAGAAAGCCGAAGGCAAAGACTACGTCGGTGCAGAAGATCCGGGCGTGCAGTCCGTGACCCGCATCTACAACTACTACAAGGCCAACGACTACAAGACCGTGGTCATGGGCGCCAGCTTCCGTAACCTCAGCCAGATCGAAGAACTGGCCGGCTGCGACCGTCTGACCATCAGCCCTGACCTGCTGCAGAAACTGGCAGAAGACAACGGCACGCTGGAGCAGAAACTCAAGCCGGGCAACGGCGGCGAACCGCGCGTGACCCTCAACGAAAGCCAGTTCCGCTGGGCTTCCAACGAAGACGCCATGGCCACCGAGAAACTGGCCGAAGGCATTCGCCAGTTCGCCCGTGACCAGGTAGCAATGGAAAAAATGCTGTCCAACAAAGCCTGACGCTTCAGTGTTCAGCCCTGGAACAGGTCTACACCTGTTTCAGCCTCAAAACGCCCGGTGCATCGCATCGGGCGTTTTGCATTTCAGCGATAGACGTGGCCGCTCTTCGTTATGGGGTTGCACTCGCAAACCTGAAGTTTCGATACTCAATTCTGCCAATGTTGTATTTCCTTTCTTCTCCGTTAACGTTAACTAGTTGCAAAAAGTTATCGATCCATTTATTAACTGAAGGTGAAGTGGCAGGCTTACAGTGCCAACTTTGGGATCCAACACTTAACATTTATATCCCTTTCGCGCCGAGGTTTTAATGAATCCAACGATGTCTCGCCGAAAAATGCTGCAGTGCGCTTGCTGCCTGCCAGCAGCTGCTGTTATGGCGCAACTCCCAATAACCGCGTTTGCCGCATTACCGGCTTCTCCGCGCACTGCGCTGACCGCTGATCAAGCGCTGGAGACGCTGCGCGAAGGTAATAAGGCCTTCGTCAGTGGCAAGGAAACCAAGATCGAAACCAACCGCGAAAGACGTCTGGAGATTGCCAAAGGACAAACACCTTTTTGCGTATTGATTTCCTGTTCGGATTCACGTGTACCACCAGAGCTGCTTTTCGGCCGTGGTCTGGGCGAGCTGTTTATTGTTCGTAACGCCGGCAATACCGTCGACACAACGGCGTTGGGCTCGATCGAATATGCAGTGAGTCAGCTCGGCGTGCCGTTGATCGTGGTCATGGGCCACGAAAAATGTGGCGCGGTGGCTGCGGCGGTTTCGGTTGTCGAAGACAACGCCGTCTACCCCGGGGCCATTGGCGAAATGATCGAGCCGATCATTCCCGCAGTGCTCCTTGCCAAGGCTAAAAATACCAACAATTTGCTGGAAGACTCGGTGAAGAGCAACGTGCAGCGAACCGTCAAGCGTTTGCGCACGGCGTCTGAGCCAACACTGGTGAACCCTATCAAGGAAGGCAAGGTTCGCGTGGTTGGCGCCTATTACTCGCTGGAAAATGGTCAGGTTGAATTCTTCGACGTATAAACAGGCTCACGCTCGGAACAATTGCCTCGAACCCATCCTAACCAGCGCGCGTTGACTGACGCGCACTGCAGGGCAAGCTTCTCGAAGGGGATATCGGGCAGTGAAATCGATAACGATGAGCGGCCACATCTACCGCTGATATACAAAACGCCCGATGCGATGCACCGGGCGTTTTAATGTGCTGAAACAAATTTAATCCTGTCTCAGGACCAGAGCGCTCTATTCAGAGGCGGGCGTGTAACTGGCGTTGCTACGGGTGTTCGAGCGCGTTGACCAGATCGCGGAAGGCTTCGCGGTTCGAGTCATTCAAGCCCATCAGGATCTTGTGGGCCTCGAGGACCTTGGCCTTGACCACCTCTTCGCACTGATCCTGGGTCGGCAGGTCGCTCAGGGCTTCAGGACGCGGAATAGGCCGACCGACGATGTTGAACACCTGATCGAAGCCCATGGACTGCAACAGGCGGGTGATGTCTTCGTGGGTGGTGACGACCGTCGGCAACAACCCGGCCTTCTGGCGCGAGAGGATCGACAGCTTGGCCAGCAAACCGAGGGTCGTGCTGTCGATGCTGCGGGTTTCGGTCAGATCGATGACCACCGTCGAGAAATTCATCGAGGTGAAGATTCGTTCAATTGTCGCATCCAACGCCGAGCACAGCGTCAGACGCACTTCACCCACAAACTTGAGGACGAATGTGCCGTCTTGCTCCGCGAACTGGATTCTACCGGTACTCATTAAAGGTTCCTGCTCAACACCAACAAGGCGATATCATCCGGCATCTCCCCTAGCGTGGCCAATCCAAACGTCTGGCGCAGACCATCCAGGCTGCCCCCCGCCGCCTTGACCAGTTCGGGCAAGTTGGCTTCTTTCTCTTTGAGTGTATCACCTGGCAGAAGGTCCAGAATGCCGTCAGACAGCAGCGTCAGACTAAAGGACTCCGGCAGATCAATGACGTGATCCGTGTAAGTGGCTTCGTTGAACAGCCCGACGGGCAGACCACGGCCTTCAAGGTAGTGCGTTTCACCCGGGGTGTAGAACACTGGCAGCGGCAAATGGCCGCCGACGCTGTAGGTCAACTGCCCGGTGTCTTCGTCGATCACTCCGCCCACCATCGTTACATGCTTGCCCAGCTTGCAGCTGATCAACCCGCGATTGATGTGGCCCAGCACGTCAGAAGGTTTGAACTCAGGCAAGCTGCCGCCGCGCTTTGATTCGAACAGCAGGCGCGTGGTCATGAATTTCAACAGCACGGTGATGAACGCAGACGATGCACCATGGCCGGACACGTCCGCCAGGTAGAAGGCGACGCGGCGCTCATCGACCCGGAAATAGTCAACGAAATCGCCCGACAGGTACAGCGACGGGATGATCTCATGTTCGAATTCGAACGCGTCGATGGCCCATGGGCTGGTGGGCAGCATGTTCATCTGCACCTGACGGCCCGCGTCCTGGTCTTCCTGCAGCAAGTGCAGGCTGGCCTCGAGTTCGCGGTTGGCGGTCTCCAGCTTCTGTCGGTATTCCTGGTTTTCGTGGATAAGGCGCGCCCGATCCAGTGCACGGCGGACCGAGTGCTCAAGCACGGCGAGGTCTTCGAGGGGTTTGATCAGGTAGTCGGCAGCACCAAGGCGCAGCGCTTCGACGGCATCGCTCATCACGCCTGCGCCAGACACCACGATGACCGGCGTTTCCGGCGCAAGGCTGGTGACCTGACGAATCAGCTCGAGACCGCCCACCTGCGGCATGCGCAGATCGCAGATCAGCAGATCGGGCTTTTCCTGCTCGAAAGTCTGTAGACCCTGCAGGCCATTACCGGCTTGCAGAACGCTGAACCCACTGTCTTCCAAATAGGCCGCGAGACTCGCGCGCACTACTTCGTCGTCATCGATGATCAGCAGCGTGGCACTGGTTTTTTGCATGTGGGCAAACGGCGCCAGATTAGGTTGGCGTAGGCGGCTGGTTGCAGTCAGCCCGCGTACTGGATTCGCTTCTAGCCTCTCTGGCTCAGGTAGCGGACTTTTGGTCAAACGCTTCACATGACAGAGCTGCCCTTCAAGGCGCAGACGGTACTCCCATCCGCCTGGCGTTTCAAGCGTGGCCCCGCTGCCGAGCGGCGTCTTTACATCGCAAATCGCCCGGAGTTATAAGAACCGTTAAATCACCAATCAAAACAAAGGATGTGCCATGGGCCAGCTCGATCGCGATTACGAAGAAAAACGGGATTACATTCGCATGCGGGTCGATGCGGACATCAGCCTGATCTACGCCGGCCAGATTATCCCGGCGGTCTGCGTGGATTTATCCAGCTCCGGCATGCAGATACAGGCGTCGCGCTCGTTTCAGGTGGGTGACAAGATCAGCGTGAGCATCGACTCCGAGCACGCCGCGCTCAAAGGCCTGGAGGCCGATACCGAGGTGGTCTGGATTGCCGACATCGACGGCGGCGAGCAGAAACTGGGCCTGACGATCCTGGCGATGAAGTGACGGCAGCCCGGAACTCCGTCACAATTTCGAAAAATAGCGAAAATAAAAAGGCGACCCTCAGGTCGCCTTTTTAGCATCGTTTTCCAGACCGGCTGGATCAGAAGTCGTCGACGACCTTGCCGTCTTTGACTTTGAACTCGCGGTTCTGCAGGTAAGCGTTGCGGATGAAGATGTATTTGTCGCCATTGATCAGCTTCTCAGCCGACAGCAGGCTGGCACGGGTATCGACAAGGCTCACGCCCAGCGCGGTGTTGCGCGTCGGCACATGATCAATGTAGCGCCAAGGCTGGGTGTAGGTGTCAGGGTACTTGGCGAAGGCGTCACGCACGGTGCTCGGACCGAACAACGGCAGCATCACGAAAGGACCGCTACCCACGCCCCAATGACCGAGGGTCTGGCCGAAGTCCTCGTCGTTGCGCTGCAGGCCCATCTTGGTGCCGACGTCGAAGAAGCCGAGCAGGCCGAAGGTGGTGTTGAAGATCAGGCGCGCGGTGTCGACGCCAGCGGCTTCAGGCTTGGCCTGGAGCACGTCGTTGGCAAAGTTGGTCACTTCGCCGACGTTCTTGAACATGTTGTGGATGCCGTCTTCGAGGAACTGCGGCGTGATGAACTCATAGCCCTGGGCGATGGGTTTCAGCGCGTAGGTGTCGACGGTGTCGTTGAAACGGAAAATCGCACGGTTGACGCCTTCCCATGGATCTTCGTCTGCCGCGTTTGCAGCCATCGGCGCCACGGCCAGACTGGCCCACACGCACGTTCGAACCAGACGATTGATAAAGCCTGCACCGTTCTCGGGCATAGCTGAGACTCCCAGTCAAAGTAATGAAGCGGGCGCTACGCCCCAAACCAAAGGCGGGAGTATAAAGCCTTCTGTGACTATTTACGTCGCTGAAATGGTCGGGGTTTTGTAGGGCAATAAACATCCTGGATCACTGTCATCATTCAGTCATCGATTTGTCATGGCAATCCCTTAGCGTCAACGGCTTTGAGAGGGAATGCCATGCTCGCCCCGGTCGCCGTCGCTGCTCCGTCGTTCACCGCTGTATTGTTCGGACTCAGCGGATGCCTCGTCGACTTCGGCGCCCAGACGCGCACGCTGCTCGACAGTGATGGCAAGTCTCTTGTCTCAAAGGACGCCCAGCCCTTCGCAATGCTAGCGCCCGGTGCGCTCAACGCGTTGAAGCATCTCAAGCAGCACGGCATTCCCTGCGCCTGGATGGATGAATACCCCTCCTCCATCACCGACCAGCTGGCTGCGCCGCTCAGCGCCCTGATTCTGCCCACGCCCGCGCCGACCAACCGCTGGCCTGCACCTGATGCATGCTGGCAGGCGCTGATGACCCTCGGCGTCAAGCAACTGGACGGCTGCGTGCTGGTCAGCGGCGATCCGCGCCTGCTCATGGCCGGCATCAACGCAGGGCTATGGACGGTCGGGCTCGCGTCATGCGGGCCGCTGTGCGGTTTGTCGCCCGAGCAATGGGCGGCCTTGAGCGATCTGGATCGCGAGCGCCGTCGCGGCCGCGCCACACTTGAACTGTATGCCGCCGGCGCGCATTCGGTCATCGATCATCTGGGCGATCTGGAGTCGTGCCTGGCCGATATCACCCTCCGCCGGCAGAAGTCGGAAAAGCCCTGAGATGACGGGGGTCATGCACAGCGGCCCGGAGTGGATTAGTCTAGGGCGGTCAAGGACCTTTGCTTGCGCATTGCGGTCCATCGAGAGACCCATCAGATTAAGGAAGACCCCATGTCCGTCAGTGACTTGCAACTACAACTCAACACCTTGCGCGAGCAACTTGAGCAGAATCCACAGCTGACTCTGGAGGAGCGCGGCAATCTGACCGAGGTCATGGAGCAGATCCAGGCACAGATCGAACTCGAGACAGTGTCCCAGGACCCGAGCATTGCCGATGGCGTCAACCTGGCGGTCGAGCGATTTGAAGTCGATCACCCCACCATCGCCACCACATTGCGCAATGTTCTGGTGTCGCTGGGCAGCATGGGGATCTGATTCAGGCATCCGCGCGCTCACCTCATTGAAACAGACCGGCTCGATATCGTAGGAGCCGGCTTGCTGGCGAATGCGGCGTGTCAGTCACCCTCGCATCGTCTGAGCATTCGGGTTCGCCAGCCAGCCAACTCCTACGGATCTTGTGTGCGCCGACGATCGCCTGCGTTGCCGAGATCCCCTGTAGGAGCGCGCTTGCCCGCGAATGCGGCGTGTCAGTCACCCTCGCATCGTCTGAGCATTCGGGTTCGCCAGCCAGCCAACTCCTACGGATCTTGTGTGCGCCGACGATCGCCTGCGTTGCCGAGATCCCCTGTAGGAGCGCGCTTGCCCGCGAATGCGGTGGGTCAGTCGACATCTTCGTTTCAGACCCACCGCGCTCACCAGCAAGCTGGCTCCAACAAGTGGGGGCAACAATGCCTCACTGCCGCGCGAGACGCCCGTTCTCCAGCGTCAGCATTTCGGTGCTGCGGTACGGGTTGATGTCCAGCCCGCCCCGCCGCACGTAACGCGCATACACCGTCAGTTTCTCCGGCTTCAGCAAGCGCTGCAGGTCCATGAATATGCGTTCCACACACTGCTCATGGAAATCCGAATGCTGGCGGAAGCTGACGATGTACGCCAGAAAACTTGCGTGATCCAGCGCCGCGCCGCGGTACTCCACCGCGACACTGCCCCAGTCAGGCTGGCTCGTCACCGGGCAGTTGGATTTGAGCAGATGGCTGTGCAGCGCGTCGTCCACCACACGCGATTCATCGCAGCGCAGCAGTTCGGGCTGAGGACGGTCGTAGCTTGAAATGCTGACGTCCAGGTTATCGACACACACACCCGGCACCGCAACGATACCCTCGGCCTCGATGTCCTTCAGACTGCGAATGCGCACCCCAACCGGTTTGCCTGCGGCGGCTGACAGGTCTTTCTCCAGGGTGGCGATCAGTTCGGCTTCAGACGCGAACGCGGTCTGGTTGAGCGAGTTCAGGTACAGCTTGAACGACTTGGATTCGATGATATTCGCCGAGTCAGCCGGAATGCTGAACTCACCAATGGCCACCACTGGCTTGCCCGACGGTAGCAGCCACGACAGCTCGTAACAATTCCAGAAATCGACACCCTGATAAGGCAGCGTCTCGGCGGTCAGTCCCAGCTCCGCCCACTTGGCGGCGCGCGGAATCGGGAACAGCAGCGACGGGGTGTACGTGGCGATGTATTCGCTGGACTTGCCCAGCGGCGAGTGTTCGGCTGCGGGATGCATGACGGGACCTGAACCTGAAAAAAGCGGCTGTTAAAACCAAGGCCGCGAAGTTTATCGGGTTCGGCCCGGGTTTTCAGCGTTTACTGACTGATCGCCACCTTGCCGACCATGCCCGCCTGATAATGCCCGGGAAGATTACAGGCGAACTCCAGGCCCGTGGCGTCGTTGAACGTCCAGGTCAGCTCCGTAGTCTCGCCGGGTTCGACCAGCACACTGTTAGGGTCGTCGTGCTTCATGGCCCCCTCGGCGTGCGACATACCATGGTCCATCCCGGCCATGTCGTGCTTCATGCCGGTCGGGGTGAGCATGCCGCTGGCAACCATCTTCAGCATTTCCTGCTGGTGGGCCGCGTGCATCGCCGCATCACCGAGGTTGAACTCGTGCAACAGCCGGCCCTTCTTGACCAGCACAAACCGCACGGTCTCGCCCTTTTTCACGTCCAGGGATTTTGGCTCGAAATAGATATCGCCCAGCGTCACGTCCACCGTACGCGTTGCCTGAGCGGCATCGGCAGCCTGCCCGAAGGCGAATTGCTCGCCAGGGGAAGCCTGCGATGAGACGCTCACACCCAGCAGCACGGCAGCAGCGAAAAGACGAGGCAACATGGGCATCTCCTATTCGTAGCGCAACGCGTGGGCCGGCTGGATCTGTGCAGCGCGGTAGGCCGGGTAGATCGTTGCCAGGAAGCTGAGGATAAACCCGGCACTGCAGATCAGCGCCACATCACTGCCTTCGAGCTGCGACGGAAGATTGCTGATGAAGTACACGTCCGAGGTGAAGATGTGCTGGCCTGTCACGCGCTCGACCCAGCCGACGATCTGACTGACGTTGATCGCTGCGATCACGCCCAGCACGCCACCTATCACAGTGCCGACGATGCCGATGACGGTACCCTGCACCATGAAGATGGTCATGATCTGCCCAGGGGTGGCGCCAATGGTGCGCAGGATTGCGATGTCGGCGCCCTTGTCGTTCACCACCATGATCAGCGTGGCGATGATGTTGAACGCCGCCACGGCAACGATCATCAGCAGCAACAGGCCGATCATGGTCTTTTCCATCTTCATTGCGCTGAACAGGCTGCCCTGGGTGTGGGTCCAGTCATCGGCCTTGTAGTCCGCACCGAGGCCGGCGGCAATGGCCGTGGACACCTGGGGCGCGGCGTACAGATCGGTCAGCGCCAGGCGCACGCCCTGCACCTGATTGGGCTGCCAGCGCTGGATGACCGCGGCATCCGCGACATTGACCAGCGCCATGGAACCGTCCAGCTCGGCGCCCACTTTAAACACGCCCACCACCGTCAAACGCTGCAGGCGCGGGGTGATGCCGCCCGGGGCACTGCTGATTTCCGGGACGATCAGTGTCAGCTTGTCGCCGACGTTCAGGCGAAAGCGCCGGGCCGTGATTTCGCCGATCACCACACCAAATTCGCCCGGCTTCAAGTCCTGCAACCGGCCCTGCACGATGTGCTGGGTGACGATGGAGACTTTGGATTCCAGCGCCGGGTCGACGCCGTTGATTTGAATCGGCTGCATCGAGCCCTTGTACGACAGCATGCCGTCCATTTCAGTGAACGGCACGGCGGCCGTCACTTGTGGGTTCTTGAGCGACGCCTTTGCGGCCGGCTGCCAGTCGTCCAGCGGCTTCACGCCGGAGATCACTGCGTGGGGCACCATGCCGAGGATCCGCGAACTCATTTCCTGCTGGAAACCGTTCATCACGGACAGCACCACGATCATCGCCAGCACGCCCAGCGCCAGCCCGATCATCGAGGTCATGGAAATGAACGAGATGAAGTGGTTGCGACGCTTGGCCCGCGTGTAGCGCGTACCGATAAAGATGGATAACGGTCTGAACATTCGTGGAGCACCGTAACTAAGCAGCTAAAAGTGAAAAAGCCGATGCCCGAGAGACATCGGTTGTGTGGGTCAGGCTTCGACCAGACGGCCGTCTTCGAGCCGCCACACGCGGTCCATCTGCCGGGCCAGCGTCATGTCGTGGGTCACCACCAGAAACGCGGTGCGCGACGACGTGCTCAGCTCCAGCATCAGGTCCTGAATCCCTTGTGCGGTGTGGGAATCGAGGTTACCGGTTGGCTCGTCGAGCATGACCAGACCCGGCTGGTTGACCAGTGCGCGGGCAATCGCCACCCGTTGACGTTCGCCGCCCGACAACTCAGATGGCTTGTGCGCCAGGCGATGCTTGAGCCCTACCCGCTCCAGCAGCGCGGTCGCGCGCTGACGGGCTTCAGGAATCGGCGTCTTGCCGATCAGCAGCGGCATGCAGACGTTTTCCAGCGCAGTAAATTCGGCCAGCAAATGGTGGAACTGATAGACGAAGCCCAGAGCGCGATTGCGCAGCAGGCCGCGAGCCTTTTCGTTCAGCGCCGAAAGCTCTTCGCCCGCCAGCCAGACACTGCCTTCGGTGGGCGTGTCGAGGCCGCCAAGCAGGTTGAGCAAGGTACTTTTGCCCGACCCCGAACTGCCGACGATCGCCACGCGCTCGCCGGGGTGCAACTCCAGTTGCAGGCCCGACAGGACGACCACGGATTCCGGACCTTCCTCGTAGGATTTGCCCAGGTTGCGGCAGCTCAGTACAGCTTTATCACTCATGCCCGACTCACTCATAACGTAGCGCCTCCGCCGGCTGGGTGCGCGCAGCACGCCAGGCTGGATACAGGGTGGCGAGGAAACTCAGGACCAGCGCCGCGCCGCATACCAGCAGCACGTCCTGGGCCATCAATTGCGAAGGCAGATAGTCGATGAAATAGACATCCGCATTGAGAAACTTGTGGCCGATCAGGCCTTCCAGCGCCGAAATCGCCGAACTGACGTTGAGCGCCGCAAGAATGCCGACCCCGGCACCGATCAGCGTCCCGACCACACCGATGACCGTACCCTGCACCATGAAGATCGCCATGATCTGGCCCGGGGTCGCGCCCAGCGTGCGCAGAATGGCGATGTCACCGCGTTTGTCGTTGACCACCATGACCAGCGTGGAAATGATGTTGAACGCCGCGACCGCCACGATCAGCAACAGCAGCAGGCCGATGATGGATTTCTCCATGCCGATCGCCTGATAGAGGTTGCCGTGGGTGCGCGTCCAGTCGCGGGAGTAATACTGGTGCTCGCCGAGGTTCTGGGCGATTTCATATGCCGTGCGTGGCGCCTTGAACAGATCGGTGAATTTCAGGCGCAAGCCCTGCACCTGATCCGGCTTCCAGCGGTGCAGGCGCGCCAGATCCTGCAGATTGGTGACGCCCAGGTAGCCGTCCAGCTCGCCGGCGCCGACATGAAAGATGCCGACCACGGTGAAGCGCTTCATGCGCGGGAACATGCCGGCAGGTGTCACGGTGACTTCAGGGGAGACGAAGGTGACTTTGTCGCCCATTCCGACACCGAGCTTGGTCGCGGCCTTGTCGCCGATCACCACGCCGAAGCCGCCCGCGACCAGATCGTCAAGACTGCCCTGCTTCATGAAGCCGTCGATGATCGACACCTTGCGCTCCTGCGCCGGGTCGATGGCATTGAGCAGGATCTTCTGCACATTGCCGTTGTTGGTCAGCAGGCCTTGCATCTGGGTGAACGGCGCAACGGCTTCAACCTGTTTGTTCTGTTTGACGCGGGCAGCCAGGGCCTGCCAGTCATTGATCGGCTCGCCGGACTCGATGGTGGCGTGGGGCACCATGCCCAGCACGCGGGTGCGCATCTCATGGTCGAAGCCGTTCATGACCGAGAGCACGACGATCATCACGACCACGCCCAGGGCGAGGCCGATCATCGACGTCAGGGAAATGAAGGAGACAAAATGATTACGGCGCTTTGCACGGGTGTAGCGCGTGCCGATGAATACAAAAAGAGGTCTGAACATGTAGGGGCTTGTTCGAAGGAATGGGAACGTCCTTGTGGCGGGCCTGGGCAAGCGGCTTTACACTCGAATCACCGCCCGATCTTGCTCGAAAAGCTGAGCTATGATTTTGAGCAATCACTCTGACAACCGCCGCTAACACGGGTTCGCCATGCCGACACTAGATGAAGAAGAACGCCGCGAATACTACCGTATCGAGGACAGCGTCGCACTGGAAATTAACCGCATCGCCGGCCCCGGCACGGGAGATGAACCTGGCCATCACGACACGTCCACGCTGTTCGATCTGCTGAGCGAATTACACGTCGCCGAGTTCGAATCCCAGCACCTGCTGCGCCAGCTGGATGATCGCGACCGCACCACCAACAGCTTCCTTCGGGCCATGAGCAAGCGCATCGACCTGCTCGGCCAAGTGGTTGCGCACACGGCGCTGGGCAAGCTCGGCGCCCCGCAGCGCGTGATCATGTCCGAAGGCGGCCTGCAATTCGAGACCCCTCAACCCTTCCCGCCCGGCACCCTGCTGTCGGTGAAAATGGTGCTGATGCCCCAGGCTTCAGGGATGATGCTGCGCGCCCGGGTGACGCAGTGTCATGCGTTGACCATCGGCGATTTTGACGTCGGCACCGAGTGGATCGACCTCACCGACGCCCAGCGCCAACTGCTCGCCCGACACATCCTGCAACGACAAGCCGCGCAACGGCGACTGGCCCGGGAGCAGACCGACCCCGACGCAAAGCCGAACTGATTCCAGCGCGACCTGTTCCAGCCCGACTTATTCCAGCGCTATGCCTACCAAGGAGTGATTGTGACCATTATTTACGGCCACCGCGGCGCCAAGGGCGAAGCACCGGAAAACACCCTGACCAGCTTTCAGGAATGCCTCAAACACGGCGTCAAACGCTGCGAACTGGATCTGCACCTGTCCCGCGATGGCGAACTGATGGTGATCCACGACCCGACGCTCAAGCGCACCACGGACCGGCGCGGCAAGGTCGTCGAACACGATGCCGCTGATCTGGTCACCTACGACGCGCGCAAGGGCGGTCCCGGTTGGGTACAACCCTGCCCCATTCCACGGCTGGAAGAGCTGTTCGAGAAATGCCCCTTCGATCACTGGCAGCTGGAGGTCAAAAGCGCGTCGCGCACCCGTGCGGCGACAACGGTGCTGGCCATCCGCGAAATGGCTCAGCGCCACGGGCTGCTGGACAAAGTGACGATCACGTCGAGTTCTCGGGAAGTGCTGCGCGCGGCGCTGGAGCTGACGCCGGACATTTCACGCGGACTGGTGGCCGAATACGCCTGGCTTGACCCGCTGAAAGTGGCGCAAGGATACGGCTGCGAAATACTCGCGCTGAACTGGACGTTGTGCACGCCAGAGCGCCTGAAGAAAGCCCAGAACCAGGGCCTGCATGTGTCGGTGTGGACAGTCAACGAGCCCGCGCTCATGCGCAGACTCGCCGACTTCGGCGTTGACAGCCTGATTACAGACTTTCCCGGTTTGGCCAGCGCCACCCTTGGGAAGTACTGAAATCGGTCTCCCCGGCCGGCTCAGGCCACCGGCCGGAGCCGCTCAAAAAAGCCGGTTGAGGCCGTCGTACGCCGCGACCCGGTAGGCCTCGGCCATGGTCGGGTAGTTGAACGTGGTGTTGACGAAGTACTTGATGCTGTTCAACTCCCCCGGCTGGTTCATGATCGCCTGACCGATGTGCACGATCTCCGATGCCTGGTCGCCGAAGCAGTGCACGCCGAGAATCTGCAGGGTTTCCCGGTGAAACAGGATTTTCAGCATGCCGACCGGCTCGTTGGAAATCTGCGCGCGGGCCATGCTCTTGAAAAACGCCTTGCCCACTTCGTACGGTACCTTGGCGATGGTCAGGTCGTGTTCGTTCTGGCCGATGGAGCTGATCTCAGGGATGGTGTAGATCCCGGTCGGCACGTCGTTGACGAACCGCCACGCGCCGTTATCGACCGCGCTACCGGACGCCGACCGGCCCTGGTCGTACGCCGCACTGGCCAGACTCGGCCAGCCGATCACGTCGCCTGCGCCATAAATGTTCGGCTGGCTGGTGCGATAGGCTTCGTCGACATCGATCTGCCCGCGACCGTTGGCCTTGATGCCGACGTTCTCCAGACCCAGCTTGTCGGTGTTGCCGGTACGGCCGTTGCACCACAGCAAGGCGTCGGCCTTGACCTTCTTGCCGGACTTGAGGTGCAGGATCACACCGTTGTCCAGCCCTTCAACGCGCTCGTATTCCTCGTTGTGGCGAACCATCACGTTGTTGTTGCTGAAGTGATAGCTCAGGCCCCGGGAAATTTCCGAGTCGAGGAAGCTCAGCAACTGGTCACGGTTGTCGATCAGTTCGATCTCGACACCGAGACCGCTGAAGATCGATGCGTATTCACAACCAATGACCCCTGCGCCGTAGATGATCAGTTTGCGTGGCGTGTGACCGAGGCTGAGGATGGTGTCGCTGTCATAGATACGCTTGTGGGAAAAGTCGATATCGGCGGGGCGATAAGGCCGCGACCCAGTGGCGATAATGATCTGATTGGCGACCAGTTTTTCCACGATACCGGTATTGCACACCACGTCGATGCTGCGCTCATCGGCAAAGCTGCCGGTGCCGAAAAACACGTCGACACGGTTGCGCGCGTAGTAACCGGTGCGCGACGCCACTTGCTTGGCGATGACCCTCTCGGCGTTCTTCAAAACGTCCGGGAACGAAAACCAGCGCGGCTCGCCAATGGCGCGGAACATCGGGTTGGTGTTGAACTGGATGATCTGCTTGACCGAGTGACGCAGGGCCTTCGACGGGATCGTGCCCAGGTGCGTGCAGTTGCCGCCAACCTCGCGACGGCTATCGACCATGGCAACCTTGCGCCCGGCCTTGGCAGCGTTCATCGCCGCGCCTTCACCCGCCGGGCCTGAACCCAGCACTACCACGTCGTAGTTGTAGACAGCCATGCGTACTCCTCAGAACTGGCCGAGACACCACTCTGGTGCCTCCGGCTGAATCATGCCGCTGCTGGCGGCATGAAGGATCGAAACTCGCGGCGCAGTCTAGTCTCACCGAACGGAAACGACCATTAACCCTTGGTCGCGTCCCCGGCAGACGTCTCTGCGCTGCCGCAGGTCGAGTGCGGGAAACCACACTCGACTGCAGAATTGCTGCGGATGATAAATCCCCTGCGTGACGAATCCTAAAAAAATCGCACGCCCAGGCATCTGTCTCTACAGCGGCTCGAGGAATTCACTCAGCCAGATGCAGGAACAAGCGCTGCGCAAGCTCCTTGCCAATGGTGCTGCGATAAATGCTCACCACTTCCTTGTTGTCCTTGGCGGCCTTGAGCAACGCCCTGTAACCCAACAGGCGTTGCTGCGGAAGCTTCAAATGGGCAGCGGTAAACTTATCCGCTGCGGCATCTGCGCTCCCATAGTGAAAGTGGGCCCACCACAGCAACTGACCGTCTTTGTCACGGATGGCATATTCCTGCACGAAGTCGTCGCGTCGAGCCCCCGACATGTTTTTTCGACCGTCGAAACTGGAGATATTCACTTCCCGCTGCCGATCCAGATAACTGACGCGGCTGGCCGTCGGCGGTTGGCGCTTGATCATCTCGATTCGCAACTGACGGCCCTGCTCACGCAGCCGAGCCTCCCCGGCCCGCAGCTGCGCCATCATCCCTTCCAGCGCTTGAGAAGCGCTCTCCCCGGCATAAGGATCATTCCCATGAACCTGCAGCTTCTGCACGAGGTCCCGAAGCTTGTCGGCTTTTTGCCCGAGAATATCTTCCATGTCCTCGGGCTCGTTGGCGCGCCTCGATTGGCGTACGGCATTGGCGATGTCCGGTTCGACGCGCTCCAGCAGGGCCTGTGCGCGGCGCATAAGCTCTGTCAGCGGCACAAGGCTGTCACGACTGACAGGCCTGGGCCTCTGCGCCTCCAGCTCGACCCACTCGCCTTCGGCGTGCTGGTGATAGGCGCCAATGACTCGATCACCTGTGGCTGCCTGGACTTCGACCACCTCGCCCAGGGCAGGCTCCTCACCCTCGCGCAGACGGCCGATCAAGGTGCGCTGGCCGCGGGTCTTGATCACTCGTTTGCGCGTCTGCATCACCCTGGGGACATACTCGGCCGGTGTGTCTGCGGGTTCCTCGCTCTCGCGAATGAGGTCCGAAAGCCGGTGCTCGGCGCGATCGGAAATGACCGACAGATCATCGAAGAAACGCTGGAAATGCTCGGTGTTCATGGCCTCCGGCTCGCTTTCGAACGCGGCCAGCGCAACCATCGACGCGCGGTCGTACTCGCGCAGTGAACTCTCCAGTACACAGATCTGTTGGGCGATCGAATAATCGTGCGGCTTCTCGAGTTCGGCCTGGGAGATGAGCGCCCCATGCAGGTCGTCGTCATTGAGCAGGCGCTTGAAGTTGACCGCTTTATGGCCATCAATGATGCTTTCAGGCTTGAAGCACAACTCAAGGGACGACCACATGCGGCTGGCCCTCCAGTCGAGCATGGCAAACATGCGGCTGTTATAGAACTCCAGCGCTTCCGTGCGCCAATAGGCTTCACCGACTTTCGGAACAGCCCGCAGCCTTTGCCACAGGCCTTCCCTGACAAGTGACCACTTCACGCCGGTCTCTTGCAGCACCAGCGACTTTTCAAACAGTGCCAGATAAAGCCCGACATTCTCGGCAGAGACCTGGTTCGACAAGGCACGCATCTGCACCAGGTCTTCCTTGGCCAGGGTCAGCATGTCGCTCAACAGCACGCCCTCCAGCAGGCAAATGCGCCGTGCAATGCCTTGCAGATCTTTTGCGTAGACCTTGTCGCTGGTTCGGTCGGCAGGCCTTAGCTGCTGGTCGAGTTCGGTTTTGCGGTCAATGATCGTGATCACTTCGCGGATGTCCGTCTCAAGCGCCGAAATCACCGCCGGGTGCTGGTCGATTGGCAGACTGTCGAAGCGGTTGTCGTTTTCGACGATCCTGGCGTAAAGCTCAGTCTGGCGCTGGATCAGCTCGGCCTTTTGCGCATTGACCCGCTTGAGCCGGGCAGCGTTTTCCAGGGCCAGTTGCCGAGCGCTACGCTTGGGCCCTCCTCCGTTAAGGCGCAGGGTCAGGTCCAGGCGCCAACGCTCGCCGTCCCGCGCAAGCCGAGGCCCGGTGCGGTGCGCATTGTGGGGATCAACAATCTGCACTTCGTTGTCGCTGACCCTGACTTGATAGACGGCCTCATCCAGGGGCGCATACAAAGCGCCGTGCCACTCATAGAGACCTTGGGTGCCAGCGGCGGATGACGCCTCTGTGAGTGGGGGTTTCGGCACGACTTCGAACGTTTGCAGGGCTGCCCGCTGGGCGGTGTTCAGTCTCAGATCGGGCCGTGCCCAGGAAAACTCCAGCCGGGCGCTGAGGCTTGCAGGCGGTGAAACAGCCACAGCGGCGGGCTTGGGTGCAGACACCGGGCGCGCTGCGAACAGCTCGGCCAGGGTCGGCCGGGCGAGCAAGGGCGTGTACCGGCGGCCCGGGCTCGCGCCATTGCCCAATCCGTTGTGCAACAACAGCATCGCCACGGTCAGCAGCAGGGTGGCCATGGATTCGGCGCGCTTGCTTGCGCCGGCATCGCTGCCGGCAGACACCGCGGCTTGCGCATCGGCCATGAGCTGCACCAGCCACAGCGCAGTACTGACCGGCCCGGAGACGAGAGGCATGACCATGCCCAGCGCCAGCCAGCCGCCACGCTTGAGCAACGCCCAGCGACTTTCGGCGTTGGAGGTTGACTGCCTGTCCGCCAGGTCAATCAGCGCTGATGTGTTTGCCCTGTACAACGCCATCAGCGGCTCACCTGCGACCTCGTCGAGCGCCAGCTGCGCAGGCGACGGCGTTTCCAGAGGCGCGAATTCCGAGCCCTGACCGAAGCGCAGCACATGCGGCTGATCGAATCCGCCATTGGCGTACACCTGCCGTGCGTGATCGGTCATCCAGGTCAGGACCTCTTCCTGAAGTTCGCCTGCTTCGGCGATTGCCCCACGCAAGGCCTCCAGGGAGCTGTATTCGCTCAACGATTGACGCGAAAGCGGCCGATACAGCACCACCGGGCCTCTGCCAGGGTCACGATCGCCGATCACGAACATGTTCGTCACCACGTCGGCCGGGGCCCCTGCGCGGGCGCGAAAGGCCAGCGGACGCAGCGTGGTGTCGCGCAGCGCCGACGGGCGCTGATCCTGGGGCAGCACCAGCGCGGCCACCAGGCCATACGCCGCGGCACAAAAGTGCGAGGCGGCGCGAATTTTCTGCTCCAATGCCTGAAGGGGCAATTGGGCGCGCAGTTGATCGATATAAAGCGCCTGGCGCCTGGCGGACTCACTGGCGTCATTCAGCAGAACTCGCGCCACCAGCGCAGGATAATCGCGCCCGATGTTCACTTGACACACCAGCAACCTCAGGTAGTCCGCCGTGAACCACGCGGGCACTGGCTTGCCGTCCCGACGCACCACCTTCAAGGCACCGGCCGGCTGACCCGAAAGGTTGTCCAGCGCAAATTCGGCGACGGTGAGGCGTATCGGCTCGACAGCACCTGAGGTGATGACCTGACCACCGCTTGGCACTGCCACGGCAACTACTTTGCTGATAACGACCTGCAGATCGGCGACCGACACATCGGTGGCCTCTGGATGGTCGGCCAGCAGTGCCCGCTGCAATTGCTGATGGGCGTAGTCGAGAAGCGGCGGCAAGCCTTCATCAAAGGTTCTTCCACCCGACCTCGCCTGAGCGTCCGCCAATGCGATCACCCGTCGGCTGAAATCCATGCGGTCAGTCGCACTGGCGCCCTGCAACCACGGCGCAAGTGTTTCAGCGCTTTCCATGCCGGGAACCCGAGGCAGCAAAAGAGGCGTGATGTCTGTCACTGCCGCGAGGCGCTGCTCGACGCTGGCGAAATCCTGCACTGCGGCACGACCCGCGTTACCGACACGCCACAGTTGCCGCTCAAGCACCGCCCCGGCCAAGGCGTCGAATATGTCGTGCTCTGGCTCACGCAGCGTCCAGGAGGCGGGCTGCGCCTCTGTGTCGACAAGGTTGAAACTCGACAGGAGGTCAGCGTGGGACGCATGCCTGACCACTACGCCCGGCGGATGCCAGGTGAGAAACACTTCAACGCCGCGCCAGACACCGATGACGACCAGCACTGGCAACGCGACGTCCTGGGAAGAACTGCCGAGACCTTGATAAGGAATGCAGGCACGAATGACGTCGTCCGCACGGGTCTTGTCGAGCGCGACCATGAAGTCCCGTTGAGTCTTGTCGGCGAAACCCGCGATGGCGCGCAGTAATTCGCGCTCGCTCTGGTGGAGGCCCGGGGTGTCGGCCAGTGCTTTCGAATAATGTTGCTTGAGCGCATCGGACATCCCCGCCCAAGGACTTTGACTGCCCGTCGTCGCCCAGAATGCAACAAGCGCCTGTTGAAAGTGCTCGATCAGCTCCAGAGAAAGGGTGTCGACCAGCAGGTTCAGTCGTTCGAAATCGATCGGCGTGCCTGTCGCGCCGGGGACCTCGGGCTGCAGCACCAGCGTGTTGACCGTGGTGTTCCAGCGCGGGGTTTTACCACTCAGAAACGCCTGCTGCATATTTCTCAAAAGGGTTTCCGCGTGCTGAGCACCGCCAGGGGTTGACCGGGTGATGACGCACGTACGAGGGTCAATATCAAGGTTCGGGAATTCCTGATCCAGCGCCTTGCGCAGCCGTGCAAGGGTGATATCGCCCAACACAGGACGTCGGGAAAAAACATGAATCAAATCGATAGTCGGGCTCATTGGCCAGTTAACTCGTGCAGTTGGGTGAGAAACACTCAACGACCCTTCGGCCACTGAGTGCATTTGCGGCGAGTTAAATCGGGAATGGGCTCATCGGTGGGATACATAGATATTGTTTTTATAAGGGCCGAGGGCATAACCCGTCGTCAGCGAGTGGGGGTTCCGATTGCCAACCGCCAGCTTTACACATATCGTTACAAATCTGCGGCACGCGAGGCCAAGCTCGGGCGCCGCAGCAGAGGACGCATAAATATAACGGATCCCCCCAGCTAGACAGCTTAAGTGAGTAATTCCAGATGGCCTCGAACACGGGCAAAGGCAAGGCGATATTTCGCGTTGTCAGCGGCAACTTCCTTGAAATGTTTGACTTCATGGTCTATGGCTTCTATGCCACGGCCATCGCCAAAACCTTCTTCCCCGCCGACAGTGAATTCGCATCATTGATGCTGTCGCTGGCGACCTTCGGCGCCGGCTTCCTCATGCGCCCGCTGGGTGCAATCTTCCTCGGCGCCTACATCGACCATCACGGCCGGAAAAAAGGCTTGGTGATTACGCTGGCGATGATGGCCATGGGCACGGTGTTGATTGCCTGCGTGCCGGGTTACGCGACCCTGGGCGTTGCCGCACCGATCCTGGTGTTGATTGGCCGCCTGCTGCAAGGCTTCTCGGCCGGCGTTGAGCTGGGCGGTGTTTCGGTCTATCTGGCAGAAATTTCCACGCCGGGCCGCAAGGGCTTCTTCGTCAGCTGGCAGTCGGCTAGCCAACAGGCAGCCGTCGTTTTCGCAGGTCTTTTGGGCGTGGGCCTGAACCATTGGCTGAGCCCGGAAGACATGGGCCAATGGGGCTGGCGCGTGCCGTTCCTGATCGGCTGCCTGATCGTTCCGGCGATTTTCGTGATCCGCCGTTCGCTCGAAGAAACGCCCGAGTTCGAAGCCCGTGCTCAACACCACCGCCCAAGCCTGGGCGAAGTGGTCAAGTCGATCGGTCAGAACTTCGGTCTGGTCATCGCCGGTATGGCGCTGGTGGTCATGACCACCGTGTCGTTCTACCTGATCACCGCCTACACCCCGACGTTCGGCAAAAACGAGCTGCACCTGTCCGATCTGGACAGCCTGCTGGTGACCGTCTGCGTCGGTATTTCGAACTTCATCTGGCTGCCGGTGATGGGCGCGCTGTCTGACCGGATCGGCCGCAAGCCCCTGCTGCTGGCGGCGACCATTCTGGCCATCATCACGGCGTACCCTGCCCTGTCCTGGCTGACCGCCAACCCGAGCTTCGGCAACCTGCTGATGGTCGAGCTGTGGCTGTCCTTCCTGTACGGCTCGTACAACGGCGCGATGGTGGTCTCGCTGACCGAAATCATGCCAGTCGAAGTGCGCACCACCGGTTTCTCCCTGGCCTACAGCCTGGCGACCGCGACGTTCGGCGGTTTCACGCCGGCGGCCTGTACCTACCTGATCCACGTGCTGGACAACAAAGCGGCACCGGGCATCTGGCTGAGCGGCGCTGCCGTAATGGGCCTGATCGCCACGCTGGTGCTGTTCCGCAAGGGCCAGACGCGGATCCAGGGCGTGACGGCGGTAGGCTGATCGCCGGGAGCTACAAGCAGCAAGCAGCAAGCAGCAAGTAAAAAAAACGCCCCGACTGGTTCGGGGCGTTTGGGTTTTGAATGACGATGAATTCCACTGTAGGAGCCGGCTTGCTGGCGAATGCGTTGGGTCAGTGCGTGCAATAGTGGATGACACGCCGCCTTCGCCAGCAAGCCGGCTCCCACAGGTTGAGGTCTCCGGTGTAATGGGCCGCGGCGCCAGCCGCAGAACAATGTAGGAGCGCGCTTGCCCGCGATGGCGGTGGGTCAGTCAAAGTATCCAGCGGCTGACACGCCCCGATCGCGGGCAAGCGCGCTCCTACAGGTGATCGGTGTTGAATCCGGAAGCCGCGCCAGGTCAGGACCAAGGAGCCGGCTTGCTGGCGAATGCGTTGGGTCAGTGTGTGCAATATTGGATGACACTGCGCCTTCGCCAGCAAGTTGGCTCCCACAGGTTGAGGTCTCCGGTGTAATGGGCCGCGGCGCCAGCCGCAGACAATGTAGGAGCGCGCTTGCCCGCGATGGCGGTGGGTCAGTCAAAGTATCCAGCGGCTGACACGCCCCGATCGCGGGCAAGCGCGCTGCTACAGATGATCGGTGTTGAAGCCGGAAGCCGCGCCAGGTCAGGACCAAGGAGCCGGCTTGCTGGCGAATGCGTTGGGTCAGTGTGTGCAATAGTGGATGACACTGCGCCTTCGCCAGCAAGCCGGCTCCCACAGGTTGAATGCGCATGGCCCGGTCTTACGCCGAGCACAGCGACCAACAAAAACGCCCCGAACCAGTCGGGGCGTTTTTTTTGCTTCGCAGTACGGCTTGCAGCTTGCGGCTTACCGCTTGCCGCTGCTTTCAACCTACTTCGGGAAGGCTGGCGGGTTGACCCCGGTCATTTCTTCCATCACGCGGACCACCTGGCAGCTGTAACCGAATTCGTTGTCGTACCAGACGTACAGCACGACGCGGTTATCCATGGCGATGGTCGCTTCAGCATCCACCACACCGGCGTAACGCGAGCCGACGAAGTCGGTGGAGACCACTTCCAGGGAGTTCACGAAGTCGATCTGTTTGTGCAGATCGGAATACAGCGCGGTGTGACGCAGGTACTCGTTCATCTCATCCCGGGTGGTTGCTGTCCCCAGGTTGAGGTTGAGGATGGCCATGGACACGTTCGGCGTTGGAACGCGGATCGCGTTACCGGTCAGCTTGCCGGCCAGCTCGGGCAATGCCTTGGCTGCAGCGGTAGCCGCACCGGTTTCGGTGATGACCATGTTCAGCGCGGCGCTGCGGCCACGGCGATCGCCCTTGTGGAAGTTGTCGATCAGGTTCTGGTCGTTGGTGTACGAGTGAACCGTTTCAACGTGACCATTGACGATGCCGAACTTGTCGTTGACCGCCTTGAGCACCGGCACGATGGCGTTGGTGGTGCAGGACGCCGCCGAGATGATCTTGTCATCGGCGGTGATCTGCTGATGATTGATGCCGTGCACGATGTTCTTCAGTTTGCCCTTGCCCGGCGCGGTCAGAACCACGCGGTCGATGCCCGGGCATTGCAGGTGCTGGCCCAGGCCCTCGGCATCGCGCCACACACCGGTGTTGTCGACCAGCAGCGCGTCCTTGATACCGTACTGGGTGTAATCCACCTCGGCGGGGTTCTTGGCGTAGATCACCTGAATCAGGTTGCCGTTGGCGCAAATGGTGTTGTTGGCTTCATCGATGGTGATGGTGCCGTCGAAAGGACCGTGGACCGAGTCACGGCGCAGCAGGCTCGCGCGCTTGACCAGATCGTTTTCAGCGCCTTTGCGGACCACGATGGCGCGCAGACGCAGGCCGTCGCCGCCACCGGTTTTTTCGATCAGGATGCGCGCCAGCAGACGACCAATGCGACCGAAGCCATACAGTACGACGTCAGTGCCCTTGCGCTCGCCGGAGTTCTGCTGGCCGATGACTTCGGCCATTTCTTCGCGGACGAACTCTTCGGCGGTGCGGCCATTGCCTTCGGCCTTGAACTTGACGGCCAGCTTGCCCAGGTCCACCGAAGCGGCGCCCAGTTTGAGCTCGCTCATGGCTTTGACGAGGGGGAAAGTCTCGTGTACGGACAACTCGCTGGCGTCGGCCTGGCGGTGACGCGCAAAGCGGTGTGCTTTGAGAATCGCGATGACTGAACGGTTGATCAGGCTGCGGCCATAGATCGAACTCACCACATTATTATTGCGGTAGAGCTGACCGATAAGCGGGATCATCGCCTCGGCGAGGGCTTCACGATCGATCCATTCACCAAGACACTGGTCGGGCTTCTGAGTCACGGGAACCTTCCACATGTAGGGGCTGAAAAAAGGGACTACATTATGCACAGGCCTTTGTTTATGAGCAATCCAGAGTTTCCTCGACCTGGAGCACTACATAATTGCGAGCGCACAAAACTGACAGCCTCTCTGCGGATTAGTTACACTCCAAGGCTTTGCCGCAACGCCTGGAGCTTTACCTTCCGTGCCCGTTCTGCGCCTTCCGATTCTGCCTGCTGCGGCAGGCAAACAACATTGGGGTAATCTCCCCGGTGCCGCCCTGAGTCTCGCCATCGCCGAGGCTGCCAGCGCCGCGAAACGCTTCACCCTGCTGCTCACCGCAGACAGCCAGAGCGCCGAGCGACTGGAGCAGGAGTTGAAGTTTTTCGCCCCTGATCTGCCGGTCCTGCATTTCCCCGATTGGGAAACCCTGCCCTACGATCTGTTCTCGCCCCATCAGGACATCATCTCCCAGCGCATCGCCAGCCTTTACCGGCTGCCGGAGCTGGTGCACGGCGTGCTGGTGGTGCCGATCACCACTGCCCTGCACCGGCTGGCGCCGACCAGCTTCCTGCTGGGCAGCAGCCTGGTCCTCGACGTGGGCCAGAAGCTCGACGTCGACGCCATGCGCACCCGCCTCGAAGCCAGCGGTTATCGCTATGTCGACACGGTGTACGAGCACGGCGAGTTCACCGTCCGTGGCGCGCTGATCGACCTGTTCCCGATGGGCAGCAAGCTGCCTTACCGCATCGACCTGTTCGATGACGAAATCGAAACCCTGCGCACCTTCGAGCCGGAAACCCAGCGCTCCATCGACAAAGTCGATTCGGTGCGCCTGTTGCCGGCCAAAGAATTCCCGCTGCAGAAGGAAGCCGTGACGCGCTTCAAGGCGCGCTTCCGCGAACGCTTCGACGTCGACTTCCGCCGCAGCCCGATCTTCCAGGACTTGAACAGTGGCATCACCCCCGCTGGCATCGAGTACTACATTCCGCTGTTCTTCGAAGAAACCTCCACGCTGTTTGACTACCTGCCCCAGGACACCCAGGTGTTCTCGATGCCGGGGATCGAAGCAGCGGCCGAGACGTTCTGGAAGGACGTGCGCAACCGCTATGAAGAGCGCCGTGTCGATCCCGAACGCCCGTTGCTGCCACCGGCCGAGCTGTTCCTGCCGGTCGACGACTGCTTCGCCCGCCTGAAAAACTGGCCGCGTGTGGTCGCCAGCCAGGACGACGTCGAAAGCGGCGTTGGCCGCGAGCGCTTTCCGGCGCAGGTGCTGCCTGATCTGGCGATCGAAGCCAAGGCCAGTCAACCGCTGGCGGCGCTGTCGAAATTCCTCGGCGAGTTTCCCGGCCGCGTGCTGTTTACCGCTGAGTCCGCCGGTCGCCGTGAAGTGCTGCTGGAACTGCTCGAACGCCTGAAGCTGCGCCCGAAAACCCTGGACAGCTGGCAGGAGTTCGTCGACAGCAAGGAGCGCCTGGCGATCACCATCGCACCGCTGGACGAAGGCCTGGTGCTGGAGGAGCCGGCGTTGGCGCTGGTGGCGGAAAGCCCGCTGTTCGGTCAGCGGGTCATGCAGCGTCGCCGCCGAGACAAGCGCGCCGACAGCCACGCCAGCGATGCCGTGATCAAAAACCTGGCCGAGCTGCGTGAAGGCGCGCCGGTGGTGCACATCGATCACGGGGTCGGCCGCTACCTCGGGCTGGCGACACTGGAGGTGGAAAACCAGGTCATGGAATTCCTGATGCTCGCCTACGCCGAGGAAGCCAAGCTGTACGTGCCGGTAACCAACCTGCACCTGATCGCCCGCTACACCGGCAGCGATGACGAGCTCGCGCCCTTGCACCGCCTGGGTTCCGAGACCTGGCAGAAAGCCAAGCGCAAGGCCGCCGAACAGGTGCGCGACGTGGCCGCCGAGCTGCTCGACATCTATGCCCGCCGCGCAGCCCGCGAAGGGTATGCGTTCGCCGATCCGAAGCTGGACTACGAAACTTTCAGCGCCGGCTTCCCGTTCGAAGAAACCCCGGATCAGCAGACCACCATCGACGCCGTACGCGCCGACATGCTTGCGCCCAAGCCCATGGACCGGCTGGTCTGCGGTGACGTCGGTTTCGGCAAGACCGAAGTGGCCATGCGTGCGGCGTTCATCGCCGTACACGGTGGCCGCCAAGTGGCGATTCTGGTGCCCACCACCCTCCTCGCCCAGCAGCACTACAACAGTTTCCGCGACCGTTTCGCTGACTGGCCGGTAACGGTTGAAGTGATGAGCCGCTTTAAGTCGGCGAAAGAAATCAACGCCGCCGTGGCCGATCTGGCCGAGGGCAAGATCGACATCGTCATCGGCACCCACAAGCTGCTGCAGGACGACGTCAAGATCAAAAACCTGGGGCTGGTGATCATCGACGAAGAGCACCGCTTCGGTGTGCGTCAGAAGGAACAACTCAAGGCCCTGCGCAGCGAGGTCGACATCCTGACCCTCACCGCCACGCCGATCCCGCGCACCCTCAACATGGCCGTGGCCGGCATGCGCGACCTGTCGATCATCGCCACCCCGCCCGCGCGTCGGCTGTCGGTGCGCACCTTCGTCATGGAACAGAACAAGCCGACGGTCAAGGAGGCGTTGCTGCGTGAGTTGCTGCGCGGCGGTCAGGTGTACTACCTGCACAACGACGTGAAGACCATCGAGAAATGCGCCGCGGACCTGGCCGAACTGGTGCCGGAAGCGCGCATCGGCATCGGCCACGGGCAAATGCACGAACGTGATCTCGAACAGGTGATGAGCGACTTCTACCACAAGCGCTTCAACGTGCTGATCGCCTCGACCATCATCGAGACCGGCATCGACGTGCCGAGCGCCAACACCATCATCATCGAGCGTGCCGACAAATTCGGCCTGGCCCAGCTGCACCAGTTGCGCGGCCGGGTCGGGCGCAGTCACCACCAGGCCTACGCCTACCTGTTGACGCCGCCGCGCAAGCAGATCACCCCGGATGCCGAGAAGCGTCTGGAGGCGATCGCCAACACCCAGGACCTGGGCGCGGGCTTCGTGCTCGCCACCAATGACCTGGAAATCCGTGGCGCCGGCGAACTGCTCGGCGATGGCCAGAGCGGTCAGATTCAGGCGGTGGGTTTCACCCTGTACATGGAAATGCTCGAACGCGCGGTCAAGTCGATCCGCAAGGGCGAGCAGCCCAACCTCGACCAGCCGCTGGGCGGCGGTCCGGAGGTCAATCTGCGGGTGCCGGGGTTGATTCCGGAGGCCTATCTGCCGGACGTGCACACGCGCCTGATTCTGTACAAGCGCATCGCCAACGCCGCCGACGAAGAGGGCCTCAAGGACCTTCAGGTCGAGATGATCGACCGCTTCGGCCTGTTGCCCGAGCCGACGAAAAACCTGGTGCGCCTGACCTCGCTCAAGCTCAAGGCCGAGCAGCTGGGCATCAAGAAAGTCGACGCCGGGCCCCAGGGTGGACGCATTGAGTTTGCAGCCGATACGCCGGTAGACCCGCTGACGCTGATCAAGCTGATCCAGAGTCAGCCCAAGCGCTACAAGTTCGAAGGCGCCACGCTGTTCAAGTTCATGGTGCCGATGGAGCGTCCCGAGGAGCGCTTCGCGACGCTGGAGGCGCTGTTAGAACGCTTGACCCCGCAGTCTTCCAAAAAATCGGTTTAAGGATTCACCATGCGTCTGTTGCGCTTCTTCACCCTGCTGCTGGTGCTGTTTGCCCCTACGGCGTTTGCCGATGGCACCTATCAGGTGGAACTGATCCTGTTCCGCCAGAACGGCGAGCCGGCGGCGACCAATCAACCCGCGCCGGAAGACTGGGCCGCCGGGGCGCAACGGCTGGGCGCTGACAGCCAGACGCCGACGGCGCTGGACACGCTGGTGACCAAGCTGGAATCAAGCGACGGCTATAAGGTGCTGCTGCACAAAGCCTGGCAACAAGACCTCAGCGCCACACCGAGCAAGGTGGCAATCAGTGACGGTCAGGAGCAGTTCGGCCACTTTCCCATTGAGGGCACGGTGAGCCTGGGTCTGGCGCGTTTTACCGACATCGATGCGAACATCTGGGTCAACCAGCTCGACAGCCACGGCGTTCTGGTGACCAGCGAGCGCATGCGTCAGGCCACCCGGGTCAGAAACGGAGAACTCACTTATATGGACAACGGAAGCCTCGCCATGCTGATCAAGGTTTCTCCCGTCCAGCCAGCGCGTTGACGCAGGCCTAGACGTGGCGTCCCTACTGGAAAAAGCCCTCGCCCTGCCGTGGGAACCGCTGTTCAAAACGCAATCAGTCGAGCGCGGTCTGGAATACGCGCGGCAGAAGCGCGTGATGCTCGACCACTTGAGCGGCGATGTCGTGCGCACGGTTTGCCGGGGCTCGAGCCTGGAGATCTACACCCAGACGCTGTTGTTCAAGGACCCGGAGCGCACGCGCAATTTCATTGTCGGCAAATGCACCTGCCCGGTTAGAAACAACTGCAAGCACTGTGCGGCGGCGCTGTTCTTTTTGCAGGACCCGGAAAACAGCCCCGGGATTCTCGCCGCGGTGGACGGCGAATCGGTTGCACGCAGGCCGAAAGTCGTCGAGCAGAAACCCAAGCTGCCCGAGCGCCTGGAAAAGAACATCAAGCCGGAGCCGCGGCTGATCCTCGCCAGCTTTGAGTACAGCGCCTACGAGCCGCGCAACGGCAAGATGCAGCGGCACATCCAGCACCGCGCGGCACTGGCGTTTCGCTACCGCGAATCCTATGTGTCCGGCGTGCCCGCCCCCGGCCGTGGCGGCGACATCCTCTGGCATCTGCCGGACGAGACGCTGCGCATGCGCCGCCATCCGGAGCGTGAAGGCGAATACCGCAAGCAGCTTCAGGAGCTGGGCTTTCGCATCGCCACCCGGCAGAGCAAGGCGCTGCCCGACAGTGCCGGCGAGATGTTCGAGCTGCCTACCGACAAGGCCTGGCTGAGCTTCATTCTCGACGAGTTGCCCCGGCTGCGCGCCGAAGGCTGGCAGATCGAGATGAGCGAAGACTTCGGCTTCGACGTGACGCCGGTGGACGACTGGTACGCCGTCGTCGACGACGAGCCGGAGCGGGACTGGTTCGATCTGGAGCTGGGGATCATCGTCAACGGCGAGCGGCTGAGCCTGCTGCCGATTCTGATCAACCTGCTGCGCACGCACCCGGAATTGATGACCGCCAGCGGCATCGCCAAGCGTCGGGACGATGAGCAGTTGCTGGTGCAGCTCAACCATTTCACCCAGCGTGGCGGCGTGCCGATTCAGGTGGCGCTGCCTTATGGCCGGCTGAAACCGGTGCTGGCGACCCTCGGTGATTTCTACTGGCGCGAGGACGGCAACAACGCCATTCGCCTGAGCACCGCTGACGCCGCGCGACTCAGGCAGCTCGATGACCTGCCGCTGGTGTGGCAGGGCGGTGACCGGCTGCGGCAGTTTTCCGAGCGACTGGTGAACATCAAGGATGTGCGCGGTGAGGTGCCGGAGGGCCTGAATGCGACGTTGCGGCCTTATCAGCTGGAGGGCCTGAGCTGGATGCAGGCGCTGCGCGAGCTGGAAGTCGGCGGCGTGCTCGCCGATGACATGGGCCTGGGCAAGACCCTGCAAACCCTGGCGCACCTGCTGCTGGAAAAACAGGCCGGACGCCTCGACCGGCCGGCTTTGGTGGTGATGCCCACCAGCCTGATCCCCAACTGGATGGACGAGGCGAAGCACTTCACGCCGCAACTCAACGTGCTGGCGCTGTTCGGCACCCAGCGCCATCAGGACTTCAAGCGTTTGCAGGATTATGACTTGATCCTGACCACCTACGCGCTGCTGCCCCGGGACGTCGAGGTGCTCAGCCAGCAACTGCTGCATGTGCTAGTGCTCGATGAAGCGCAATACATCAAGAACCCCAACAGCAAAGCGGCCCAGGCGGCGCGTCAGCTGAATGCACGGCAGCGCCTGTGCCTGAGCGGTACGCCACTGGAAAACCACTTGGGCGAGCTGTGGTCACTGTTCCATTTCCTGATGCCCGGCTGGCTGGGGGATGCCAAGCAGTTCAACAGCAATTACCGCACGCCGATCGAGAAGTTCGGCAACGAGCAGCGCCTGGAGCACCTCAACGCGCGGATCAAGCCGTTCCTGCTGCGCCGGACCAAGGAGCAGGTGGCCACCGAGCTGCCGCCCAAGACCGAGATCGTGCATTGGGTCGAGCTCAACGACACCCAGCGCGACGTGTACGAAACCATGCGTCTGGCGATGGACAAGAAGGTCCGCGACGAGATCACCCTCAAGGGCGTCGGGCGCAGCCAGATCATCATTCTTGAAGCGCTGCTCAAGCTGCGTCAGGTCTGCTGTGATCTGCGGCTGGTCAACAGCGCGCCGGTCAATCCGCGGCAGTCGAGTTCGGCCAAGCTGGACAGCCTGATGGAGATGCTGGAGGAGTTGTTTGCGGAGAACCGCAAGATTCTGTTGTTCTCGCAGTTTACGTCGATGCTGGAGTTGATCGAGGCGGAGTTGAAGCAGCGCGGGATCGCGTATTCGCTGCTGACCGGGAAGACCAAGGATCGGCGGGTGCCGGTGCAGGATTTCCAGAGCGGCAAGCATTCGATTTTTCTGATCAGTCTGAAGGCGGGCGGCACGGGGCTGAATCTGACGGCGGCCGATACGGTGATTCACTACGATCCGTGGTGGAACCCTGCGGCGGAGAATCAGGCGACGGATCGGGCGTATCGGATTGGTCAGGATAAGCCGGTGTTCGTGTACAAGATGATTGCGCGGGGGACGGTGGAGGAGAAGATTCAGCATTTGCAGCGGGAGAAGGCGGCGCTGGCGGCGGGTGTGCTGGATGGGCGCAAGGCCGGGGACTGGAAGTTGCAGGATGATGATATTGCGGCGTTGTTTGCGCCGTTGCCGGCGGTGGCGAAGAAGGTCAAGCGGTAGTCGGGTGTGCTTTAGATCAAGATCAAGGGCGTCTGCCTGGAGGCAGACTGTTTCGCCTTCGGCGAGTTACTTGGAAAAGCACCCCAAGTAACCAAAGGTGCTTGCTCCTGGTTAGGTCCCTCCTCCGTCGGGATACCCTCACTCCGACGACGCTCCGTGGGCCCGCGCCGAACGGACATCCATGTCCTAACGGCGCTCTCGCCGCATCCATGCGGCTCGGCCCACTGCGCATCGTCTACGTTCGGCCTGCACCCAAGTCGCGATTTGTGGTGTTTGGGCTTTTTGCGTATGAAGATCAAAAGCAGATCAGAAGCTTCCTGGCTAAAGCCGGTCCTACAGGGGATACCGGGTGCTTTTAGTGGGACCGGCTTTAGCCGGGAAGAGGCCAGTGTGGGCGCTGACAATGTTGCGGATGTACGGGATCGGGAAAACCGGTGTCACCCGGCAGCCAGCACTTCTTCTTCCGCCCATTTCACGTAGCACACCACCACGGGCATTTCATGTTCGGTACAGAAGTCGATCCAGCGCAGTTGGTTGTCTTGCAGGCGGTCGCCGGGGCCTTTGACTTCGATCATTCGGTAGCGGCGTTGTTCGGGGTAGAACTGGATGAGGTCGGGCATGCCGGTGCGGTTGGCTTTGATGTCTTGCAGCAGGCGTCGGAACCAGCGTTTGAGGTGTTGCGCCGGGAGGCAATGCAGCGCCTGGTCCAGCAGTTCGGGGGTTAGGGTGCCCCAGAACACGAAGGGCGATTGCAGGCCGAACTTGCTGAGGTAGGTGTCGCGGATCACCGCTTCGTAGCGCTGGTCGTCGAGCTGCGACAGGCATTCGTCGAACAGGCCCGCCCGGCGTTGGTAGAAGTCAGGGCTGTAGAGGTCGCTCGGTGCGCTGTGGAAGGGGTGGAAAAACGCCCCCGGCAGCGGCGCGAAAATCGCCCGCCAGCAGAGCAGGCCGAACAGCGAATTGACCAGCGCGTTCTCGACGTAGTGCACCTCGCTGCCCTCTTCTGCCAGGTGCTGCTGGATCAGCCGTTCAACGCTGTGATCGGGCAGCGGCAGCACGCTCAAATCAAGCCGAGTGACGGTTCGTTTCAACCGCTTCTGCACGCTGCCCTCGCCCAGCTTGCGCTTCAGACGCGGCTGGATGCGCAGCAGGTGTTGGGTTTCTTCGTCGTTTTCCGGCGCCGATTGCGCTTCCAGCAGCAACGTCATCGCCTCGATGAATTGCTCGCTGCGTTCGAGCACGCGAATCCTGCGCACACGGGCGCCGGGGTAGCTGGACTGCGCATAGACGCTGAGCGCCAGCGGCCAGTCCTGCTCGAGTTCTGCCTTCTGGCCGATCTTGAACAACAACTTGGCGCGACGCATGGCCAGCCAGGGATTGTCGGTTTTGACCGCCAGCGCCTGCGGAGCCAGGTCGGCCAGTGCCATGCCCTCGTCCAGCGCCTGTCGGCAGGTGTGCAGATGCAGGCAGATGTCGATGTCGGCGCGCTGGTTGATGCCACGGGATTCGACGGAAAATTCGACTTTTTCGTAGCGATAGATGCCCAGGTCCGCCAGCACAAACTCCGACCATTCCTGATACAGGTTGCCGAAGTACAGCAGGCGAAGCCGGTCGCACAGGGGCATGACCTGGAGGGCAAAGATCACTTCTTCGAACCCGGCAAACCAGTGCTCCAGGCGCTGGGGCGATTCGTAGATCGGCAGCAGGCGCTGCAAGAGGTCGGATTTTTTCTCGGCGCTTTTGACGCCGTGGGCCTTGAAACACTGGCCCAGCTCGTCTTTGCGCAGCAACGCGAACAGGGCGTGAAGATCCAGATGGGGCTGGCCGTCGACCCAGCCGGATTCCAGCAACGGCGCGGCAGCCAGTCGGACATCGCCAATTTCTGCGTAATCCAGCTTGCTGGCGCGAAACAGCGTGCCCTTGCGCATGACCATGCGCACCAGCAAAGCCTGTGCAGGTTGCGGCAGTTGGCCAAAGTCGTCGATGAAACGACGCTCGTCTTCATCGAGCAGATCGTCGTAGCGCTGGGCGATCCAGTTCAGCACCTGGCGGAAGTTTTCCAGGTAGTAAAACGGATTGTCGAGGGGGGAAAGGCTCACGGCGCGGTCACGTAAAGGCTGACGGAAGAGGATCAGGATACTGGTTATCCGTACAGATTCCAGCGCTGCCTGCTGTAGGATGGCGCCGGCCCGATCAACGGCGCGGACCAAAGGGCCCGGCTCACCCGCTACACTCTATCAACGCATTTTCAGGAGATCGCCATGCCTTCCGCCGGCAAACCCCTCGTTTATCTCGCTGGCTTCGACGTGTTTCGCGCCGACGCCATCGAGCACGGCCGCGCTTTGAAAGCCCTGTGCGACCGGCACGGTCTGGAGGGTTTGTACCCCTTTGATAACGAAGTGCCTGAGGAGCTGATGCCTGAAGAAGCCGCCGCCGTCATTTGCAACGCCAATATCGCGATGATCAAAGGCTGCGACGCGGTGCTGGCCAATCTGAACGCGTTTCGCGGCGCCGAGCCGGATTCAGGTACGGCCTTCGAAGTCGGCATGGCCGTTGCGTTGGGCAAACCTGTCTGGGCGTATTTCGCGGCGAATGGCGCGTTGCGCGAGCAGATCGCCCATGACGCGGCCGGCTTCGATGGGCAGGGGTTTCAGGTAGAGGATTTCGGTTTGCCGCGTAACTTGATGCTGGCGTGTACCTGGGCCGGCAGCAGCGAGACGGCCGAAGAAGCGATCGGGGCGTTGGCTGCACATCTCGCTGACTGAACCCATACCCCGGTCGCTCCTACAGGTTATCTGACGGCAGATCCATCTGCGGTGTCGTCACTAGGGTCATGCGATCGCCAACGCCCTCGCCTATTCCAGGTTCGACGAACTGATGTCCAGCTTGTCAGCGTCGGCAAACTCGTCCAGATCCAGATCGCTCAGGTCCAGCTCGCCCTCGGGGTCGCGGTCTTCGTCGGAATCGGCGTCGTTGAGGGGCGACTGGTCGCCGCCGAAATGCTCGCCATCGTGTGCCAACCAGGTCATTGCGTGGATGTCCGGCTGGCTTGTCTGTACCTGCATCTGTACCTGCATCGTTGACGCTCCGTAGGTGAATGTCTCTGCGCAGGCTAACCCACCCGACGGGGTAAAAGCACAGGTCACGACCAATTGAGGAAGGATCCGCCGTCGTCGCGCAGCATTTGCACCATGGCGTGGGCGGCAGGCGACAGGTAGCCCTGGCGGCGCAGCATGACGCAAATGGTCCGCGTCATGGTGGTCTGCTCCAGGGGCACTTCGCGCAGGTCCTGCATGTTCTTGCCGAACTCCAGCGTCTCCCGGGCGATGAAACTCAGCAGGCTGGTCTGGGCGATCAACCGGGGCAGCAAGGAAATCGAGTTGGACTCGATCTGCACTTCCGGCAGCGGCAGGTCGTGGCGGGCGAAGGCGTCGTCGACCCAGATGCGCGACGACACGCCGGACGGCGGCAACACCCAGCGGTAGCGACACAAGTCACGCATCTCGAACGGCGCCGTGAAGATCGGATGATTGCGGCTGGCGATCACCACCGCTTCGTCAGTCAGGATCGGATAATAGGTGAATTCCTCCTCGGCACTGCGCTGGGCGCAGATGATCATGTCCAGATGCCCGGAGCGCAGCTGCTCGCGCAGCATGTCGTCCTGACCGATCACCAGCTTGAGCGTGACCTGCGGCGAGCGTTTGAGCAGCGCGCTGGTCAGTTCCGGCAGCAAGTACTCGGCCATGGTCGCCGCACAGCCCAGGCGGATATCCCCTACCGCGCCACTGGCGAAATCCCGCACCTCGCGTTGGGTCTGGGCGATGCTTTGCCGCAACACCTTGCCCCGTGCCTGCAGCAGTTCGCCGACGGGTGTGAGCTTGATTCTGCGACCGTCGCGCTGGAACAGCTTGGTGCCGAAGGATTCCTCCAGCCGCTGGATGCTTTTGGTCAACGCCGGCTGGCTGCGATTGAGTTTTTCCGCCGCGCGCCCCAGATGACCGAGCTCGGCGATGGTTTCGAAATAGGTCAGGTCACGCAGGTCCATATATCAACCAAAGTTATCAATTCATGATTATTAGAAAATAGACTTGATCGATTGCGCTGTCGATACTACCCGGCATTGGAAATGCACTCGGCATGGAAGCATTCAGGTCACGCCTTATCAGGAAAAGCCAATGCTCTGGAGATCCGCGTTGCCACGCCCCGCCTCGTTCGCCCTCGCCCACCAGCACCCGCTCACCCAATGGTTGCTGCTCATCCTCATGGCCGGTAGCGCCGGCCAACTGTTCAAATATTTCCACATCCCCGCTGCACTGTTTCTCGGGCCCATGCTGGTGGCGATCAGCTTCGGCGTCGCCGGGGCCAGCGTTCGCCTGAACAAGCAGGTGTTCCGCCTCGGTCAGGGCACGGTCGGCGTGCTGGTCGCCCACTCCATGACCGTCGGCGTACTGCTTGCGGCGATGCAGTCGTGGCCTGTGATGGTCTTCACCACCGTGCTCACGGTCGCCTTGAGCGCGGTGGTCGGCATCGCCATGGCGCGCTGGGGCGGCATTCAGAGCAGCACGGCGGCGTGGGGGACTTCGCCCGGCGCGGCGTCGGCGATGGTCGCGATGGCCGAGGATGACGGCGCCGACTCCCGCGTTGTCGCCACCATGCAATACGTGCGGGTGGTGTGTGTGGTGGTGGTCGGCGCGCTGGTCAGCCGGCTGATCGGCGCCGATGCCGGCGGTTCGCAGGCCCACAGCACGGACGCGCTGCTGCACGGGATGAACCTGCTCAATCTGGGTCTGAGCCTGCTGGTGATCGTGGTCGGCGTGATACTCGGCAGCCGGTTGCCAGCCGGGGCGTTGCTGGTGCCCTTGCTGCTCGGCGGCGCGTTGCAGTTGAGCGGCGTGCTGCAGATCACGCTGCCCACTTGGTTGCTGGCGATTGCCTACGGCGCCATCGGCAGTTACATCGGACTGCGCTTCGACCGGGTGACCATCGCCTACGTCTGGCGGCGGCTGCCGGCGATGATTGCCGGCGCCCTGGTGCTGATCCTGCTCTGCGCCCTGTCGGCCTGGGGCATCGCCGAGATGATGGGCAAGGACTTTCTCTCGGTGTACCTGGCCACCAGCCCCGGCGGCCTTGATGCCATGGCGATCATTGCCATCGACACCCACTCGGACGTCGGCTTCGTATTGGCGATGCAGACGCTGCGGCTGTTCGGCGTGATTGTCACCGGTGCCTACATCGCCCGGCAGGTGATTCGGGTGTCGCAACGTTTTGCCTGACTTCGCTTAGCCAGAATCAGGCGCGCGCAGTCCGATGGAATCTTCATCGATCCGGCGGCCTCCAACCCTTCACACTCATTGGAGGGGAACGCCATGGCCACGCTGAAAATCGCCACGTTCAACATCAACGGCATCCGCGCGCGTTTGCCCATTCTGTTGCAGTGGCTGGAAAAGGAAACGCCCGACATCGTCTGTCTGCAGGAGCTGAAAGCCGCCGACACGGCCTTCCCCGCCGACGACATCCGCAAGGCCGGCTACGGCGTGATCTGGCAGGGAGAGCCCTCGTGGAACGGCGTGGCGATTCTGTCTCGGGACAGTGAGCCGCTGGAAATTCGCCGGGGTCTGCCGGGCAATGAAAAGGACAGCCACAGCCGTTACCTGGAGGCTGCGGTGCAGGGGGTGATCGTCGGCTGCCTGTACCTGCCCAACGGCAACCCGCAGCCGGGGCCGAAGTTCGAGTACAAACTGGACTGGTTCGAGCACTTCATCCAACACGCCGACTCGCTGTTCAAGAGCGAGCATCCAGTGGTGCTGGCCGGGGACTACAACGTTATCCCCACCGATGACGACATCTACAACACCCGCTCATGGCTGAAGGATGCGTTGCTGCAACCGGAAAGCCGCGCCTGCTTCGAGCGTCTGTTGGACCAGGGCTGGACCGACGCCCTGCGCGCGACATTCCCGGACGAGCGGATCTACACCTTCTGGGATTATTTCCGCAACCACTGGAAGACCAACTCCGGCCTGCGCATTGACCACCTGCTGTTGAGCCAAGATCTGGCGCCCAAGCTCAAGAATGCAGGCGTGGATGCCTGGGTTCGCGACCTGCCCCACGCCAGTGACCATGCGCCGACGTGGATTGAGTTGAAGGTGTGATGGGGTGGCGAGTGCTTTACTGATCGAGTTGAGTCAGGCACAGAGGCGTCGCCTGATTTGCTGTCGCTTCGCGCCAGATCGCGGGCAAGCGCGCTCCTACAATTGTTCAACTTCGGATGAGTAATTCTTACCGGACTCTATATACCCCGACGATTGTGTGCGTTGCCGAGATCCACTGTAGGAGCGCGCTTGCCCGCGAATGCGATCTGTCAGCGCCATAGATTCAGCCTGACCCAGCGCATTGGCCAGCAAGCCGGCTCCTACAGTGGATTTCGACAATCCCTGGCTCAGCTGCCGACTACGCCCTGTGCGCCAACGCCGTCGCCAGGCTTTGCTCCAGCGGCAACACCGGCAGCAGCGTCGCCTGATAGGCGTGGTACAAGTCCGGCTTGCCGGCCCAGATGTCGGCGCTGGGCTGGTTTTGCGGGTTGAGCTCGTGGCGCCAGCTGCCGTGTTGGAGGTCGATAAACAGGGTTTCGTTGAATTCCCAGAACGTTCGGTACCAGTCTTCGTATTGCTGCTCGCGGGTGCGTTGCAGCAGTGCGGCGGAGGCTGCGGCCGCTTCGGCGTGGGTCCAGTGCAGGCGATGGCGGACCACCGGGCGGTTTTCCCAGTCTAGGGTGTAAACGATCCCCGGCGCGCCATCGACGTCCCAGCCATAGCGGCAAGCGTTTTCGAATAATCCTCGCGCGTCTTCCAGCAACCAGTTCGGCGTCTGCAGACCGGCCTTGCGCCGCGCCGCTTCCAGGTGCAGCACCAGCCGCGCCCACTCGAAGGCATGGCCGGGTGTCGTGCCGTAGGGGCGAAAACCGTCGTCGGGCTTGTCGACGTTGTAGTCGAGAATCGGCTGCCACTGCAGGGTGAAATGCTCGATCACCTGATGATTATTGCCAGCGGCGTGCTGATGAATGACCCGCTCGACGATGCTCAGCGCGCGATCCAGCCAGCGCGCATCGCCGGTGACGTCGGCCAGGGCGAGAAACGCTTCGGTGCTGTGCATGTTGCTGTTGGCGCCGCGATAGCGTTCTTCGGTGCTCCAGTCGCGGTCGAAGGATTCACGCATGGCGCCTTCTTCCTCGCTCCAGAAGTGCCCGGTGATCACGTGGATGGCTTGTTCCAGCAGCGCCTGTGCGCCGGGGCGACGGGCAACCACTGCCGAGCTGGCGGCCAGGGAGACGAAGGCGTGAAGATAGGCGGCTTTGCCGGTGTCGGCGCTGTGCTCCAGCGGTTTGGCGAACCAGCCGCCGTGCTCGGCATCGCGCAACGGCCCGGCCAGCGCCGCGATGCCGTGATCGACCAGTGCGGCGCAACCGGGAATGCCGTTGATGTGGGCCATGGCAAAGCTGTGGGTCATGCGGGCGGTGTTCATGGTTTCGGCCACGGCATCGGCGGGGAGCCGGCCGAAGTCATCCAGATTGCCGAAGCCCTGGGGCAGCTTCGAGGCCTTGGCAAACGCCAGCAGCCGATTGCCCTCCTCCATCAGCCAGGCCTTGTGACCCGGGGAGCGCAGCCAACTGCTGAAATCGCGATTCACGTCATCCATTGCCCTTCACCTATCTCGTCGGCAGGTTCGGCCCGCCAGGAATTATTAGTCGGGGCGAATCATGCAAGCCGAGGGCAGCGACAGGCAAGTGAATGAGGTGAAACGGTGCCGTTCTTGGCCTATTCCCGGCTAAAGCCGGTCCTACTAGACACCGCGTGCAGTCTGTAGGACCGGCTTTAGCCGGGAAGCATTTAAAGCCAGCCATCAGACCCGAAAGCGTGTCACCACCTGATTCAACTCCGCTGCCAGCCGGGACAGTTCGTTGCTCGACGCGCTGATCTGGTTGGCGCCGGACGACGATTGCATCGACAGGTCACGGATGTTGACGATGTTGCGGTCCACTTCCCTGGCGACTTGCGCCTGCTCTTCGGCGGCGCTGGCGATGACCAGGTTGCGCTCGGAGATTTCGTTGATCGACGTGGTGATCCGGCTCAGCGACTCGCCGGCACCCTGGGCCAGACCCAGTGTTTCGGTGGCGCGGGAACGGCTGACCGACATCGATTCCAGCGCCTCGGTGGAACCGCTGCGCATGGTCGTGACCATCTTGTCGATTTCCAGGGTTGATTGCTGAGTGCGGTGGGCCAGTGCGCGCACCTCATCGGCGACCACGGCAAAGCCACGGCCGGACTCGCCCGCCCGTGCTGCTTCGATGGCGGCGTTCAGCGCCAGCAGGTTAGTCTGCTCGGCGATGGAACGGATCACGTCCAGCACCTTGCCGATGTCCTTGGACTGATCGGCCAGGGTCTGCACCAGGTCCGAGGTGTGTTGCACGTTGCCGGACAGGGTCTGGATCGAATTGACCGTGTCGATGACCCGGCTCTGGCCGTCGCGGGCTGCGGTGTTCGATTCGCTCGACGCCTGGGACGTCGACACCGCGTTGCGTGCGACTTCCTCGACCGCCGAGGTCATCTCATTCACCGCCGTGGCGGCCTGTTCGATTTCGGCGTTCTGCTGGTGCAGGCCGCGATGGCTGTCTTCGGTCACCGAATTCAGTTCGGTGGCGGCCGACGACAACTGGCTCGCCGAGTTGCCGATCAGGCTCAGGGTCGAGCGCAGGTTGGTCTGCATCTGCTGCAACGCGCTCTGCAAGCGGGTGACTTCGTCGTTGCCTTCGACGCGGATGTCGTGGGTCAGATCGCCCTTGGCGACGTATTCGGCGGCATCAACCGCTTCCTGCAGCGGACGCACGATGCTGCGGGTCAACCATACCGCCAGCACAACCGTCGCCAACGCCGCGATCAGCACGAACACCAGCACCACGTTTCGGGACTTGCCGTACTGCGCTTGTGCGGCGGCGCCTTCGAGCTCGACCTGATGGGAATAAAAATCGCCGAGTTCGCCCAGCTGCGCGCCGGAGTTGTCAACGGCGGTTTTCATGTCCACCAGCAGCAGCTGGTTCAGCGCCTTGAGGTCGCCGCTCTCGGCGAGCACGAAGGACTGGGTCAGACCGCGCTGATAATCGGCCAGGGTCGCGCGGAATTTGCCGTACAGCACCTTCTCTTCCGGGGTGTCGATGAAGGTGTCGAGGCTGGTGAGTTTTTCATCGAGGATCTTCGCGCGCGCGTCCATCTGACCTTTGTAGACCCCGACGTTTTTCGGATCGC
Source organism: Pseudomonas sp. KU26590 (assembly GCF_026153515.1). Taxonomy (NCBI): domain Bacteria; kingdom Pseudomonadati; phylum Pseudomonadota; class Gammaproteobacteria; order Pseudomonadales; family Pseudomonadaceae; genus Pseudomonas; species Pseudomonas sp. KU26590. The sequence continues at coordinate 2,544,807 of NZ_CP110644.1, read as the reverse complement.
CGTCAAGGGCCACCCGCAGGGAAATCGTGCGGATGCGCAGCATGGCTTCGCGGATGTCATTGACCAGACGCATGCTCGGCATCCAGTTGCTCTCGACCGCCACCTCGCTCTCGCGAATCGTCGACATCTGGCTCAAGGCGAACCAGCCCAAGAACGCGACCAACAGGGAAATCAGGGTAAACCCAAGGCCGGCGCGGCGGGCGATGGTCAGGTTGCGTAGGCTCATAACGGTGGGCTCGTTGTTGTAGGGGCGGGACGCAAAGTCGTCGTATGACTACCGCTTATCGACATTACCGCTGGGTTCTTGAGCCGCCGCCCCATGAAGAATCCGAACGCCTGTTCGAGAAAACATCGAACCCCGCCCGCTTGAGAGGTCTAGACCCTTAAGCCCGACATCCTATTTAAGCGGAGGTGAATCATGCATCTGGAAGGTTCCTGCCATTGCGGCGCCGTCGAATTCAGCCTGACGAGCGCCCATCCCTACCCCTATCAACGCTGTTACTGCTCGATCTGCCGCAAGACCCAAGGCGGCGGCGGTTACGCGATCAACCTGGGCGGCGACGCGAAAAGCCTCGACGTCAAAGGCAAGGACAGCATCGCGATCTATCACGCAAAAATGCGCGACGATGAGGGTCACCAAACCCACATCAGCAGCGCCGAACGGCATTTCTGCAAGCTGTGCGGCAGCGGGCTGTGGTTGTTCAGCCCCGAATGGCCGGAACTGATTCATCCCTTCGCATCGGCCATCGACACGCCGTTGCCGACTCCGCCGGAGCATACGCACCTGCTGCTGAACTCCAAAGCGCCGTGGGTGGAAGTCGCCGCAGGGCCCCATGACCAGCAGTTCGAGGAATTCCCTGAAGAGTCGATTGCCGACTGGCATGAGCGGCTGAAGTTGACGCAATAGCCTGGCGCGGTGGAATGAATACGGACTTCGGGCGTTCCTCTGGCAGTTGAAGCGGACGGAGCGCCCGACCGACCACCCGATATTCCCCTGAACCTCTCCCCTGACGGCTGACTCCCAACTAGAAGCCCATAAGCCCAATAAAAAAGCCCACGAGGAAGCGCACATGCCCCTGCATCGAGTCGCCACCCTGACCGATCTTCAGCGAGACCGGGGTCTCCAGGTCGAGTTTGGCGAAACCAAGGCGCTGCTGGTTCTGCACGGCGATGAAGTCCGTGCGTTTCAAGCCTTCTGCCCCCACGCCGGTGCCCCCTTGACGGATGGCGCCATCTGCAACGGCCATCTGATCTGCCCCTGGCACAAGGCTGAATTTTCCATCGACGACGGCCACCTGTGCGAACCCCCTGCACTGGATGGCCTTATTCGCTACCCCGTTCAACTCATCGATGGCCATGTGCACGTCGATGACCAGCCCATCACCGCTCGCGCGCCGACGCTGGCCGAAGACAGTCGCTGCTTCGTGATCGTCGGCGCAGGCGCAGCGGGCACAGCGGCTGCCTGCGCGCTGAGGGAAAAAGGCTTCAACGGTCAAGTGCTGCTCATCGACCGAGAGGCCGCGCCCGGCTACGACCGCACCGCACTGAGCAAATTTGTGCTGTCGGCCGAAATGGGGACCGATGAGATCCCCGCCCTGCGCGACGACGCGTTCTACCAAAGCAACCGTATCGAACGGGTCCACGGCGAAGTGATGAAGCTGGACGTGATCAACAAGCGCGTGACACTGGCGGACGGGCGCCGCTTTGACTACGACGCAGCGCTGGTCACCACGGGCGGCGAGCCCCGCGCGTTGTCCCTGGAGGGTGCTGATCTGCCGCAAGTGCTCACCCTGCGCAGCCGCGATGACGCCAGCCGGATTCTTGCGGCGGTCCACCCCGGCAGCCACGCGCTGATCGTCGGCGACAGCTTTATCGGGCTGGAAGCGACGTCCGCGTTGCGCACACAGGGCGTGAACGTGACAATTCTGGCCCATCATGAGGTGCCGTTTGCCGGCCAGTTGGGCGAGCGCATCGGCAAGGCACTGCGGGCGTTGCATGAGCAGAACGGCGTGCTGTTCCGCACCCACCTCGACGTCAGTCATTTCGAGGGCATTGAGCGGGATGGCCATCAGGTGTTGCAGGCAGCCGTGCTCAGCAACGGTGAGCGGCTGCAGGTGGATCTGGCGTTGGTGGGTGTCGGCGTGAACCCGGTGACGCACTTCATCGACGGTATTGAGCGAGAGGACGATGGCTCACTGGCCGTCGATGACGGCATGCGCGCCGGCAAAGACCTGTGGGCCGCGGGCGACATCGCGACATTCCCGCTCGACAACCGCCCGCGCCGCATCGAGCACTGGCGCCTTGCACAGCAGCAGGCGCGCATCGCCGCAGGCAACATGCTTGGCGAAGACCGGCATTACACCGACGTGCCGTATTTCTGGACCTACCACTTTGAAAAGCGCCTGGATTACCTCGGCCACGCAGAAAAGTGGGACGACATCGTCTACCTGGGAGAACCGGAGCAGTTCGATTTCCTGGCACTGATCTGCAAGCAGGGCGTTGTGGCGGCCGTGGTCGGCTGTGGGCGCGAACGGGCCATGGCGATGCTCGCCGAACGCATGAAACAACCGTTGTTCAAAGATGAAGCGCTGATGCTGATCGAACAGATCGAACAGATCGACGATTAAGTACGCACTTCAGAGTCATTCATTCAGCCGCACACCGGAGGGCGCCATGCCTGATAAAGAGTCCAACCGCGAAGACCTCGACCACAAACCTGAAAACGCAGGCAAGGTCGGCGAGGAACACAAGCAAGCCAATCAAGGTGGTGAACAGCAGCGACCACCGGAAACGGAGCATCCTGCAGACTCTACGGATGCCAAACCTTGAAATAGCGGAATCAGCCGCGGGTGGTGGCCTGCCGCCCATCACCCCGCTGCTTTGGGCAGCGGTCGGTCGCAGGCTCGGCAGCCTTGTCCACCTTCAGCCACCACGCTTCGCCCCGGCTGGGATACTGCACATAAAACGGCTGACCCATCTCCGGCGTGGTGATGGAAATGCTGCGGTCCCACGCCAGCGCGAGAATCCGGTCGAACGGCTCGTGCCAGGCGTGCATCGCCAGGTCGAAGGTACCGTTGTGGATCGGCAGCAGCCATTTGCCGCGCAGGTCGATGTGCGCTTGCAACGTCTCTTCAGGCTGCATGTGCACGTCCGGCCAGTCTTCGTTGTAGGCACCGGTTTCCATCAGGGTCAGGTCGAACGGGCCATATTGCTCGCCAATCAATTTAAAGCCGTCGTGATAACCCGTGTCTCCACTGAAGAAGATGCGCTGATCGCCGTCGAGAATCACCCACGACGCCCACAGCGTCTGGTTGCCGTCACGCAACGTCCGGCCTGAGAAGTGCTGCGCCGGCGTTGCCACAAAGCGAATGCCATGGATATCGGTCGACTGCCACCAGTTCAACTGTTGAACCTTGGCCGCCGGTACGCCCCACTCAATCAGCGTGTCCCCCACCCCCAGCGGCGTGATGAAATGCTCGGCCTTGTCCTTGAGCACCTGAATGGTCATGTGATCGAGGTGGTCGTAATGGTTGTGGGAGAGGATCACGGCCTTGAGCGGCGGCAGGTCTTCCAAGCGGATCGGCGGCTGGTGGAAGCGCTGCGGACCGGCCCATTGCACGGGCGATGCACGCTCGGCAAACACCGGATCGGTCAGGAAGTATTCACCGCGCAGTTTCAGCAGCACCGTGGAGTGGCCGAGCCGGTAGACCGTGTTGTCGGGCGCCGCGAACAGTTGCTGGCGCGACAGCGGTTGAACCGGGATCTCCCCGGCCGGGCGGGTGTAGTGGGGTTTGTTGAACACGGCGTTCCAGAAGATGCGCAGGGTTTTGCCAACGCCTGAGCGCTCCATCGGCTTGTGATTGAAATAGCGACCTTCGCGCCGAGTCAGGACCGGCAGCGCAGGATTTGAATCAAGGTTTTTTTCGATCGAGGCCATGAGGGTGCTGACTCCATGAAACGGGTGAAGGTGGCGATGCGCTGCGCGAGCTGCAAGCTGCAAGAGCATGGCGTACGCCTTAAGCTTTCGCTGTGGCTTTAGCTTGGAGCTCAAAACTTGTAGCTTCCAGCTGCTCTTACACTACACAGTGTAGTTTCAAGCTTGCACGATGGGCAAAGAGAAGTAAACTGCCCGGTGTAATTTTCTTGTCGGGAGATTTCGTTGCCCGGCTCACCTCACAGAAGCGAACCCATGACTGCCCCACTGCGACTGACCGACCGTAAACGCGAAGCCATTGTTCAGGCGGCGATAGCCGAATTCCGCGACAACGGTTTCGAGGTCACGAGCATGGACCGCATCGCCGCCAGGGCCGAGGTCTCCAAGCGCACGGTCTACAACCACTTCCCCAGCAAGGAAGAGCTGTTCTCCGAAATGCTCCATCGCCTGTGGTCCAGCGCCGCGACGCAGACCGATGCGGTGTACAAGCCCGGCGTAGCCCTGCGCGATCAACTGCGCGAATTGCTCGACGCAAAGATGAAAACCCTCGGCGACAGCAACTTCATCGACCTGGCCCGCGTGGCCATCGGCGCGACCATCCACTCTCCCGATCGTGCGCAGATCTGGGTCAGCCGCCTCAATCAGCGCGAAGAAACCTTCACCGTCTGGGTGCGCGGCGCCCAGCAGGACGGCCGCCTCAAGGCCGTCGAGCCGGTGTTCGCCGCGTCGCAGATCCATGCGTTGCTCAAGGCCTTCGCCTTCTGGCCGCAAGTGACCCTCAACGAACCCCTGCTCGCGCCGGACAAGCAGCGCGAAGTGGTGGAGTCGGCCCTTGACCTGTTCCTGTGCTGGTATGAAATCCCGCTTGATCAATCTCCGGTCCAGTAGCGCCCGTTAATCCATGGCCGCCGCGACGCGTTCGACAATCTGCCGACGGGCGAGCAGTCCGGACATGGCGCGATCGGTCGCAACGGCGAGGATATTCGCGGGGGCCGTGTCCGGTCGGCCGGAGTCGTAAGGCGGGGCCGGTGCGTACTCCAGTTGCAGTTGGATGGTACGGGACGTATCCGCGTCGAACACTTCGCTGATCAGCGTCAGCGCAAAATCGATACCCGCCGTCACGCCGCCACCCGTCATCAGGTTGCCGTCGCGCACCACGCGCTCGTGTACCGGAATCGCGCCGAATTGCGCCAGCAGCGAATGGGACGCCCAATGGGTGGTGGCGCGGCGGCCTTTCAACAGCCCCGCTGCGCCGAGCACCAGCGCGCCGGTGCAGACAGAAGTGACGTATTGCGCCGTGGCCGCCTGATGCTGGATGAACGCCAGGGTTTCCGCGTCTTCCATCAATGCATCGACGCCTACACCGCCCGGCACGCAGATCACGTCCAGGTCCAGGCAGTCAGCGAAGGTCGCGGTCGGCACCAGCGTCAAGCCGGTGCTGGACTGCAGCGGCTCCAGGTTTTTCCAGACCAGGTGCACAACCACGCCGGGCATGGTGGCGAAAACATCGTAGGGACCGGTCAGGTCCAGTTGCTGGACTTTGGGGAATACCAGCAGGCCGATATGCAGGGTCATGGTGTGTTTCCTTGTTCTAAAAGTGATTCATCTGACGGTATGAAGTGGCGCTGCCGATGGGGCTCCCGGTCAGCGACTGGACGAAACCACTGTAGCGAGCTAGCCTCTGGCGGATACGCCATAAAGCCAACGATTCACGCCAATATTAACGCCACTCCTCACGACGAGCCTGCCATGCCCCACCCGCCCAAAACGGTTCATGTTCTGGCCTTCCCCAACGTTCAATTGCTCGACGTCACCGGACCGCTGCAGGTGTTTGCCTCGGCCAACGTCATGGCGCAGGACGCTGGCCAGAAAACGCCTTACCGGCCCGAGGTGATCGCCCGGGAATCCGGTAGCGTGGTCTCGTCCGCCGGGCTCGGCCTGCTCACCCACCCACTGCCGTCCACGCCTTCGGACACGCTGATCGTCGCCGGGGTGGCGGCGTACATACCGCGCTGCTGGATCCGGTTTTGGTGGAGTGGGTGCGAACGCAATCCGCCAGCGCGCGGCGGGTGGCGTCGGTGTGTACCGGCGCCTTTTTGCTCGCGGCCGCCGGCGTGCTGGACGGTCATCGGGTGGTCACTCACTGGGACAGTTGCGACGAACTGGCGCGGCGCTTCCCGCAACTGCGCGTCGACCCGGACCCGATCTTCATCAACGAGAACAAACTGTGGACGTCGGCCGGGGTGACGGCAGGGATTGATCTGGCGCTGGCGATGGTAGAGGCGGACCTGGGACGCAACATCGCACTGGCCGTCGCGCGGGATCTGGTGGTGTTTCTCAAGCGCCCGGGCGGGCAATCGCAGTTCAGCACGGCGCTGTCGATGCAGCACCAGACCCGCGACCAAGGCAGCCGCTTTGGCGACCTGCACGCCTGGATTCTCGACAATCTGGCCAGCGACCTGTCGGTCGGCACGCTCGCGGCGCAGGTCGGCATGAGCGAGCGCAGTTTCGTCCGCCACTACCGCGCCCACACCGGCAACACGCCGGCGCGCGCGATCGAGCAATTGCGCGTCGAAGCGGCGCGGCGTCTGTTAGGAGACAGTGCGCTGCCGATCAAGCGCATCGCCGATCGTTGCGGGTTTGGTACTGAAGAGACCTTGCGCCGCAGCTTTATGCGCGCGGTATCCGTAACGCCCCAGGCGTATCGCGAGCGGTTCAGCGCGGGGTGAACCGGCTGAAATCTGAATGTTGCTCGCAGGTGCTACTGACTGACGAAATCCACTGTAGGAGCTTGCCCGCGAATGCAATTTGCCTGTGCCATTGATTTCGGCTGACCCACCGCGTTCGCGGGCAAGCGCGCTCCTACGGGATCTCGGCAAAGCAGGCAATCGTCGGCGCACTCCGAATCCAAGGAGCCGGCTTGCTGGCGAACCGGACGTAACAGCTGACGGCGATGTGCCTGGACGGACGCCTTCGCCAGCAAGCCGGCTCCACAGATCCCGTGCCTGACGCTGAACCTCGCCCAGCCAGATTCCCTGTGGGAGCGCGCTTGCCCGCGAATGCAATTTGCCTGTGCCATCGATTTTGCCTGACCCACCGCGTTCGCGGGCAAGCGCGCTCCTACGGGATCTCGGCAAAGCAGGCAATCGTCGGCGCACTCCGAATCCAAGGAGCCGGCTTGCTGCGGGCCGCGATCCGACGAACGCGGTGGGTCTGAAACGGAGATGTCGAATGACACACCGCATCGCGAGCAAGCTCACTCCTACAATAGATCACGGCAAAGCACGCAATCTTCCGCGCACACAGAATCTGTGGGAGCGCGCTTGCCCGCGAATGCAATTTGCCTGTGCCATCGATTTCGCCTGACCCACCGCGTTCGCGGGCAAGCGCGCTCCTACAAGGGATCTCGGCACAGCAGGCGATTTTCGGCGCACATAAAATCCGGAGGCGTAGCGAGCAAAATACGGGGATAAGCGTGAAGAAATTAATTTTCATTAATTGATAGTTTTATCCTGTTTCGTGTAATTTAATTTTCATCACGAAATCAGAGATAACAATAATGACTGCCTGTGATCGTCCCGCCCCCGCTTTTCTTTCGCCGTTGATGGCGCTTGCAACACCCACTGCCGAGATTGTTTTCACCACCTGGCTGCGCACCGGTTAACGCCATTGCGCGGATGAGTTCTGCCCTGTTTTAGCTCGACAGGACCAGCCCGCCGCTGCCAAAGCCCTGACCTCCTCATTCTCAGCAAGGAATCCGTTGCATGCCTCCGTCAACCGGCCTGTCTCTGTTGGTCTATGCCGCCGTCGCGATCATCGCCCTGATCGTGCTCATCGCGCGCTTTCGTCTCAATCCGTTCATCGTCATCACCTTGGTGTCCGTCGGCCTTGCGCTGGTCGCCGGCATGCCGGCCAATGCCGTCGTCGCGTCTTATGAGGGCGGCGTCGGCAAGACACTGGGGCACATCGCGCTGGTCGTGGCGCTGGGCACCATGCTCGGCAAAATGATGGCCGAGTCCGGCGGCGCCGAGCAGGTGGCGCGCACGTTGATCGACCGCTTCGGCGAGCGCAACGCGCACTGGGCGATGGTCTGCATCGCGTTTCTGGTGGGGCTGCCGCTGTTCTTCGAAGTGGGTTTCGTGCTGCTGGTGCCGATCGCGTTCACCGTCGCACGCCGGGTTGGCGTGTCGATTCTGATGGTCGGCCTGCCGATGGTCGCCGGCCTCTCGGTGGTTCACGCCCTGGTGCCGCCGCACCCGGCCGCGATGCTGGCGGTGCAGGCCTATCAGGCGTCAGTCGGCCAGACACTGTTCTACGCAATCCTCATCGGCATCCCCACTGCGATCATTGCCGGCCCGATCTACGCGCGCTTTATCGTGCCGCACATTCATTTGCCCGATGAAAATCCGCTGGCCAAACAATTTCTCGACCGTGAACCCCGCGCTCAACTGCCGAGCTTCGGCATTACCATGGCGACCATTCTGTTGCCCGTGGTGCTGATGCTGCTGGGTGGCTGGGCCAACCTGATTTCCACGCCCGGCAGCGGCTTCAACAGCTTCCTGCTGTTCATCGGCAACTCGGTGATCGCGCTGCTGCTGGCCACGTTGCTAAGCTTCTGGACCTTGGGCATTGCGCAGGGTTTCTCCCGCGATTCAATCCTGAAATTCACCCAGGAATGCCTGGCACCAACCGCCAGCATCACGCTGCTGGTCGGTGCCGGCGGCGGTCTCAACCGGATTCTCGTCGACAGCGGCGTGACCAACGAGATCGTCGGTCTGGCGCAGGATTTTCACCTGTCGCCGCTGCTGATGGGCTGGCTGTTCGCCGCACTGATGCGCATCGCCACTGGCTCGGCCACGGTGGCAATGACCACGGCGTCCGGCATCGTGGCCCCCGTGGCGCTGGGCCTGGGCTACCCCCATCCGGAGCTGCTGGTGCTGGCGACCGGTGCGGGCTCGGTGATTTTTTCCCACGTCAACGACGGCGGGTTCTGGCTGATCAAGGAGTACTTCAACATGACCGTGGCACAGACCTTCAAAACCTGGACGGTGCTGGAAACGCTGATTTCAGTGATCGCTTTCGTCCTGACCCTTGGGCTGGCGCAGGTGATCTGAGTGGACATTCTTTACCAGATCCGCGCCCGTCAGGCGTCGTTCAGCGCCGGCGAAGGCCGCATCGCCAGGCTGGTGCTCAGCGACGTGGCGTTTGCCGCCAGCGCCAGCCTTGACGACCTCGCCGCCCGCGCCGAAGTCAGCAGCGCCACGCTGTCGCGCTTCGCCCGCACCGTGGGCTGCAAGGACCTGCGCGACCTGCGCATGCAACTGGCCCAGGCCAGCGCCGTGGGCAACCGCTTCCTCACCGCGGAGCAGGCGCCGGAACAGTCGGCGTTTTTCACCCAGATCGTCGGCGACATTGAATCCACCCTGCGTCAGCACCTGGCCGGTTTCGATGAATCGCGCTTCCAGGCAGCGGTGGCCTTGCTGACGCCGGCGCGGATGATTCACAGCTTCGGCATGGGCGGCGCGTCCAGCCTGTGCAGCGAGGAACTGCAGACCCGACTGGTACGCCTTGGTTACCCGATTGCCGCCAGCCGCGACCCGGTGATGATGCGCCTGATCGCCGCGACCCTCGGCCCGGAGCACAGCGTCATTGTCTGCTCACTGAGCGGGCGCACCCCTGAGCTGCTCGACGCAGTTGATCTGGCCCGCAGCTATGGTGCGAAGATTCTCGCCATCACCCTGCCCGGCTCACCGCTGGCGGAACGGGCGGATGTCCTGCTGCCCCTGCAGATCGCCGAAACCAATTTCATCTACAAACCCACGGCCGCGCGCTACGGCATGCTGCTGACCATCGACGTGCTGGCCACCGAACTGGCCCTGACTGCGCCTGACGCCAACCGCGAACGGCTGCGGCGGATCAAGCTCGCGCTGGATGACTACCGCGGCGGCGACGACGGCCTGCCCCTTGGAGACTGACCCCATGCTTTACGACCTGATCATTCGCGACGCGCTGGTGATCGACGGCAGCGATACCCCCGGCTACCGCGCCGACGTAGCCCTCCACGAAGGCCGCATCCAGCGCATCGGTGACCTGCACGACGTATCCGCCCGCGAGGAAATCAACGCCGCCGGCCGCGTGCTGGCGCCGGGTTTCATTGACGTGCACACCCACGACGACACCGTGGTGATTCGTCAGCCCGCGATGCTGCCGAAGATCACCCAGGGCGTGACCACGGTGATCGTCGGCAACTGCGGCATCAGCGCCTCACCCGTTTCGCTGTCGGGCGATCCGCCGGACCCGATGAACCTGCTCGGCCCCGCCGCTGCATTCGTTTATCCGCGCTTCATCGACTACCGCAACGCGGTGGACGCGGCGCGGCCGGCGGTCAATGTGGCGGCGCTGATCGGCCATACCGCCCTGCGCAGCAATCACATGGACGATCTTTTTCGAACGGCGCGCGCTGATGAAATCAGCGCCATGCGCGGGCAGTTGCGCGACAGCCTGGCCGACGGCGCGCTGGGCCTGTCCACCGGTCTGGCCTATGCCTCGGCTCACTCGGCTGAAACCGACGAAGTCAAACAGCTGGCCGAAGAACTCACGGCGTTCGGCGCGGTGTACACAACGCACCTGCGCAGCGAGTTCGAGCCGGTATTGGAGGCCATGGACGAGGCGTTCTCGATTGGCCGTCACGCCAGATCCCCAGTGGTCATTTCTCACATGAAGTGCGCGGGCGCAGGCAATTGGGGCCGCAGTCCGCAGCTGCTGGCGTCCCTGGAAAACGCCGCGCTGACCCACCCGGTGGGCTGCGATTGCTATCCCTACGCGGCCAGTTCTTCGACGCTGGATTTGAAACAGGTCACCGAGGCGTTTCCGATCACCATCACCTGGTCGACGCCGCACCCGGATCAGGGCGGCCGCGAGCTGAAAGACATCGCCGCCGACTGGGGCCTTTCACTGGTGGACGCCGCGCAAAAACTGCAGCCGGCGGGCGCTGTGTATTACGGCATGGACGAGAACGACGTTCAGCGGATCTTGAAACACCCGCTGTCGATGATCGGTTCGGATGGTCTGCCGGAAGACCCGTTCCCGCACCCGCGCCTGTGGGGTGCGTTTCCTCGGGTGCTGGGGCATTTCAGTCGTGACTTGGGGTTGTTTGCGCTGCACACTGCCGTGCACAAGATGACCGGACTGACCGCCACACGCTTCGGGTTGCATGATCGAGGGTTCGTGCGCGAAGGGTATTGCGCGGATCTGGTGTTGTTCAACGCGGACACCGTTTGCGATGTGGCGAATTTCAAAGAACCAAAGCGCGCGGCCGAGGGCATTGATGCGGTGTGGGTGAACGGGCATTTGAGCTATGCCGAGGGCAAAGCGCAGGGGGAACGGCAAGGGAGGTTCTTGCCGAGAAGTGGGTCGCTGGTGGGTGGGTTTAGCTAATCTCTGTAGGACTGGCTTTAGCCGGGAAGGCTTCAGGCGGCATACCGCAAATCTGAGCTGTACACACTGGCCTCTTCCCGGCTAAAGCCAGTCCCACTATAAGGATGCGGTCTGTAGGACTGGCTTTAGCCGGGAAGACGTCAGGCGGCACTCCGCAAATCTGGGCTGTACACACTGGCCTCTTCCCGGCTGAAGCCGGTCCTACTAAAAGCATGCGCTGTGTCCGTAGGACTGGGTTTATCCAATCACCACCCCACGGCACTCGCCAAAGCCGATGCTCACTTCTCCCTCCTTGCGGCAGCGGGCTTTGAGGATCACCTCGTCGCCGGCCTCCAGAAAGGTCCGGGTCTCACCGTTGGGCAGCTCGATCGGGTGTTTTCCGCCTTCGGTCATCTCCAGCAGGCTGCCGAGCTGGCCGGGCTGCGGGCCTGACAAGGTGCCGGTGCCGAACAGATCCCCCGCTTGCAGCTTGCAGCCGTTGACGCTGTGGTGGGCCACCATTTGCGCGACGGTCCAGTACATGTGCAGCGTGTTACTCAGGCCCAGGCGCTGGGGTCCGATGCCCTGCTCTTTCATCTGCGCGGTGAGGAGCAGCACTTCCAGTTCGATGTCCAGCGCACCGCTGGCCTGATCCTGCGCGTCGAACAGATAGGCCATCGGCTGCGGGTCACCCTCGGAACGCGCCGGCTGGGCCGCGCGAAATGGTGCCAGCGCCTCGGCCGTGACCACCCAGGGCGAAATGCTCGTGGCAAAACTCTTCGACAGAAAGGGCCCCAGCGGCTGGTATTCCCAGGCTTGCAGGTCACGGGCCGACCAGTCGTTCAGCAGACAGAAACCGGCGATGTGCTCGCCCGCCTTGCCGATGGCGATGGGATCACCGGCCTCGTTGCCCTGCCCGATCCACACGCCCACTTCCAGCTCGTAATCCAGGCGCTTGCTCGGCCCGAAATCCGGGGCCTCGGCACCTGGTTTCAAGGTTTGCCCGCTGGGGCGCTTGACCGGCATCCCGGACACACCGAGCGTTGATGCCCGCCCGTGGTAGGCAATCGGTACGTATTTGTAGTTGGGCAACAGCGGGTTGTCCGGGCGGAACAACTTGCCAACGTTCATGGCGTGATGAATGCCGACGTAGAAATCGGTGTAGTCGCCAACCTGAGCCGGCATGTGCATCTGGCAGTCCGCCATCGGCACCAGCAGACGCTCGCCCATGGCCTGCAAGCGTTCCCGCTGCAGGGTTTTTTCGTCGAGCAGGTGCAGCAATTCGTTGCGCAGCGCCTGCCGGGACGACCCACCCAAGGCGAAAAAATCGTTCAACTGCCCGCGACAGGCGGCTTCCACGGCCACGCGTGCGGCGCCGTTGAACAGGCTGGCCTCTAGGGCCGTTTGCAGATCGAGAATGAAATCGCCGATGGCGACGCCGCCACGCTTGCCGAAGCCGGGGCGGCTGAATACGCCCAGCGGCAGGTTTTGCAGGGGGAAATCAGTATGGTCGTTGGCGCTGGCAACCCAGCTGCGCGAGTGCTGTGAAGTGCTCATCGTTGGCTGTCCGTGTCGAGAGGCTTGAACGTTCTGGCGATGCCGTTCCAGCAGGCATCGTAGTCGCTTTGCAGCTGCGGGCATTCCAGCGCGTGATAGCTGGGGCGCAGGACTTTGCCGGTCTCGAACATGAAGGCCATGGTCTGCTCGATCTTGTGCGGCGTGAGCTCGGCGGCGATAGCCTTCTCGGCGCTGGCGTTGTCCGGGCCGTGGGCGCTCATGCAGTTGTGCAGCGACGCGCCGCCGGGCATGAAGCCTGCGGCCTTGGCATCGTAGGCGCCGTCGATCAGGCCCATGAATTCATTCATCAGGTTGCGGTGAAACCACGGTGGCCGGAAGGTGTTTTCCGCCACCATCCAGCGCGGCGGGAAGATCACGAAATCGACGTTGGCCTGCCCCGCCACCGCGCCCGGGGAAGTCAGCACGGTGAAGATCGACGGATCGGGATGGTCGTAACTCACCGTGCCCAAGGTGTTGAACAGGCGCAGGTCGTATTTATACGGGACGTTGTTGCCGTGCCACGCGACGACGTCGAACGGTGAATGACCCAGCGGGGTCGCCCACAGTTCGCCAAGGAATTTCTGCACCAGCACGGTGGGCTGCACGCTGTCTTCGAAATGCGCATGGGGCACCTGGAAATCCCGGGGATTGGCCAGGCCATTGCTGCCGATCGGCCCGAGGTCCGGCAGGCGCAGGGCGCAACCGTGGTTCTCGCAGATATAGCCCCGCGCTGTGCCGTCGAGCAGTTCGACGCTGAATTTCAAACCCCTCGGCAACACGACGATTTCTTGCGGTTCCACATCGATCAAGCCCAGTTCGGTGGTGATGCGCAGTCGGCCCTGCTGGGGGACGATCAGCCATTCGCCGTCGGCGATGAAGAACGCGCGCTGCATGGAACGGTTGGCGGTGTAGACGTAGACGCTCACGCCCTCGGCCTGCTCGGCAGACGAGGTGCTAGCCAGTGCGTGCAGGCCATCGATGAAATCAGTGGGTTCGGTGGGGATGTCGAAGGCATTCCAGCGCAGGCGATTGGGGGTCACGGGGCCTTGCTGCTGGCCGGTAATCTGCCGCTCAAGGCGCTGAAAACGCGGATGCGCAGCGGACGGTTGAATGCGGTAGAGCCAGGAGCGTCGGGCGTCGGCGCGGGGCACGGTGAACGCGGTCCCGGAGAATTGCTCGGCATACAGGCCCAGCGGGTGATGTTGCGGCGAGTTCTGCCCGTGGGGCAAACCACCCGGCATCGCCTCGCTACTGAATTGATTGCCGAAGCCGTGCTGATAGCGCAGGGGCTCGGACCGGGGTGCTGTCGACATGGCGACCTCTTATTGTTTTTTTTCGTAAGCGTGTTACGCATAACGTAATTTGAGTTTGAAGAAGGGTCAAGCTATAAAGCAGCCTTTCCAGACCGGGGGCCTCCCTTCCATGACCGACGATTCCACCCCCGCCACCGCGCCACGCCAACAGAAAGTCCAGTCGGCAGAAGTCGGCGTCGGCATCCTCAAGGCGTTGGCCGAACTGGCGCCCGCCACCTCGCTGTCGAAACTCGCCGAGTACGTCGGCATGCCGGCCAGCAAGGTCCACCGCTACCTGCAAGCGCTGGTGGACAGCGGTTTTGCCGAGCAGGACCCGGCCAGCAATCACTATCGTCTGGGGCGTTCGGCGCTGCAGGTCGGCCTGGCGGCGTTGAGCCAGCTGGATGTGCTCAAGACCTCTGCCCCGGCATTGATCGCGCTGCGCGATGAACTCAACGAAACCTGCTTTCTGGCGGTGTGGGGCAACAAAGGCCCGACGGTTGTGTACGTCGAGCAGTCGCTGGGGGCGGTCACGCTGGTCACGCAGATCGGTTCGGTGCTGCCGCTGCTCAGTTCGTCCACCGGGCTGGTGTTCGACACCTTTCTGTCGCCGACCGAAACTGCCGTGTTGAGAGAGGCAGAATCAGCCTCGTTGAACGCAGCCCAAATGAAGGAAATTGACCGGCACATCGGCGAGATCCGCAGCACCGGGGTGCATCAGATTCATGGCTTGTTGATGGCCGGCGTCAACGCGGTGTCGTCGCCGGTGTTTGCCATGGGCAACAAGCTGGTGGGTGTGGTGACGGTGGTGGGTTCGGCGTCGGTGTTCACCGATCAGCGTCAGGCCCTTGCCGCACAGAAACTGCTGCAGACGGCACAGGCGATCAGCGCGCGAATGGGTGGGGAAATACCGCAGTTGGAATGACTCTTCAGGATCACAATCGTAGGAACGCGTGCATTGTAGGACTGGCTTTAGCCGGGAAAGCGTCGGCGGTCACACCACAACATTGATGGTGTCCAAACCGGTCCCTTCCCGGCTGAAGCCGGTCCCACTAACAGCGCGCGTGCATCTACATCAATCCACCGCCAACACACCTCTGCGCACTTGATCGCGCTCGATCGACTCGAACAACGCCTTGAAATTGCCCTCGCCGAAGCCATCGTCGCCCTTGCGCTGGATGAATTCGAAGAACACCGGCCCCATCAGGGTTTCCGAGAAGATCTGCAGCAGCAGACGCTTGTTTCCGCCGTCGGAATTGCCGTCCAGCAGAATCCCCCGCGCCTTGAGCTCGTTCTCCGGTTCGCCGTGGTTGGGCAGACGGCCTTCGAGCATCTCGTAATAGGTCTCCGGCGGCGGGGTCATGAAGCGCATGCCCATCGCCTTGAGCCGGTCCCAGGTGTCGATCAGGTTTTCGGTGAAGAACGCGACGTGCTGAATCCCCTCGCCGTTGAACTTCATCAGAAATTCTTCGATCTGCCCGGCGCCTTTGGACGACTCTTCGTTCAGCGGGATGCGGATCATGCCGTCCGGCGCGGTCATCGCTTTCGAGGTCAGGCCGGTGTACTCGCCCTTGATGTCGAAATAACGCAGCTCGCGGAAGTTGAACAGCTTCTCGTAGAAGTTCGCCCAGTAGGCCATCCGACCGCGGTAGACGTTGTGGGTCAGGTGATCGATGAACTGCAGGCCGGCGCCCTTGGGGTGACGGTCGACGCCTTCGATGAACACGAAGTCGATGTCGTAGATCGACGTGCCCTCGCCAAAACGGTCGATCAGGTACAACGGCGCGCCGCCAATCCCCTTGATCGCCGGCAGGCGCAGTTCCATGGGCCCGGTGCCGATCTCGACAGGCTGCGCGCCGAGTTCCAGTGCGCGCTTGTAGGCCATTTGCGAGTCCTTGACCCGGAAGGCCATGCCGCACACCGAAGGGCCGTGCTCCGCAGCGAAGTAGGACGCTTCGCTGTTGGGCTCGTTGTTGAGGATGATGTTGATCGCGCCCTGACGGTACAGCGACACGTTCTTGGAGCGGTGATGGGCGACTTTGGTGAAGCCCATGATCTGGAACACCGGCTCCAGCACGTTCGGGGTGGGCGAGGCGAATTCGATGAATTCAAAGCCCATCAGGCCCATCGGGTTTTCGTAGAGATCAGTCACGGTCTTGCTCCTGCTAAATAGTGAGAGGCACAGCGGCTCGGATCACGATTCAGCGGGTGGCGCGCAGGAAATCCCCCGCACGCTGCGGGCGAGGAAGTCGCCGAAGATCAATTGCAGACCGAAGCTTTTCATGGGGGAAAGATTACTCCGGCTTGTCGGATTGCGCATCGGGATGGGCGGTCCGAAACGCGGGATGCTGCAAGGCCAGCGCTTCGACCCGGCAAATACGCGGGTACGGGCTCATGTCCACGTTGAAGCGCCGCGCCGCGTACACCTGGGGCAGCAGGTACACATCGGCCAGGCCAATGGTGCCAAAACAATATTTAACGTCGCCAAGCAGGGCTTCCACTGCGGCGAAACCTTCGCCGATCCAGTGGCCGATCCACGCCGTCACATCACCTTCATCATGCCCCATGCCGCGCAGGCGATTGAGCACCGCTACGTTGTGCAGCGGATGAATGTCGCAGCCGATCAGGGCGGCAACCTGCCGATGGCGCGCGCGGTCGAGCAGCGCGTCGGGGAGCAATGGGTGTTGGGGGGAGAACTCTTCGAGGTATTCGATGATCGCCATGGACTGGATGATCACCTCACCGTCGTCCAGCCTCAGGGCGGGAACGCGGCCCTGGGGGTTGATCGCCAGGTAGTCGGCCTTGTGATGTTCGCCGCCGTTGCGGATCAGGTTGACCGGCAGTGCGTCGAACGCGAGACCTTTCAGCGCCAGGGCAATGCGCACCCGGTAGCTTGAGGTCGATCGGTAGTAGGTGAAAAGATCCACGGAGATGGCCTGTTATTGTTGTTCTGGTTTTTCACTACGGCGTAAGCGGCTTACGCAATGCGTAAACTGCGGCAATGCGGGAGGCCTGTCAAGCTCAGGTCCAGCCAGGCAAAGCGCCAGCGTGGCTCAGCTTGAGCCTAAGCCCAACCCTCCAGCCGCAGGGTAGCGCGCACCAGTCGCTGCTCCTCGCTTTCGATCTCCCGCAGGTTGTCGCAGATGTTCTGGATGTGTGCCACCGCCGCCTTGCGCGCCTGCTCGGGCAAACGCCCGGTCACTGCGTTATAGAGCCGGGCGTGGTGGCGGTCGATCTGGCGCTTCTGGGCATCACGGTGATACAGGTTGTTGACCGAGGCGAACACCGTGTTGAGCAGCAGATCCGTCAGCGAACGGAGGGTCTGCACCAGCACCGGGTTGTGCGACGCCTCGCAGATGGCCAGGTGAAACGCGTGGTCGAGCCGTGCGTGTTCGGAGGCGGGCAAGGGGTGATAATGGCCAGCCACCAGCGCGTCGTAGGCCCGGGTGATCAGCACGAAATCCGCGTCGGTGCCACGCAATGCCGCCAGTCGGGCGGACTCCCCTTCCAGCAGGCTGCGCACCTCGAACAGGTCGTACAGGGTGCGTGGCTGGGAGGCGAAGAGGTGCATCAGCGGCGAATTGGCGGTCAGCCCGAGCCCGCCGATCTGTGCGACGAACGAGCCCTTGCCCTGGCGGGTTTCGATGATGCCCCTGGCGCGCAGCAGCTGCAGGCCCTCGCGCAGAGCCGTGCGCGACACCCCGAGTTTTTCGGTCAGCCGCCGCTCGGAAGGCAGTAGCTGACCGACCTTGAGCACCCCGTCGACGATCAGCCGCTCAATGCGCTCGCTGACGACATCGGCGACCTGCTGCGGGCGTTTTGTCTGCGGATTTTCCATGGACAGATTTCCTTGAGTAAGAGCCGTGTGCGGGCTGCCGGGCCGAATCGATCCGTAGGCGCAGGCTTGCTGGCGAATGCGTTTTTTCAGGCGCCGCCAAGGCGAATTGGATACACGGTTCGCCAGCAAGCCGGCTCCTACAGGGTTCTCGTTGGCCCATTGAACGTGGCGAACGCGGGGTATTCACTGGTATGACCACAGATAGCCACCCGAACCTCAATAAGCGCGAAGAGAGCTATGTCACTGGTATTAAACGCTATTAGCCGACAATTTCACGATCCATCATCGCGAAACTGGTTCGACCACTGCTCCACCCTGTAGACACTAAGCCCCGCTGAGCCAATGATGCAAGCCAGCCATTCACGTTCCGCCATGGAACGGGCCTCCAATAAAAACAAAACAGGGTTGCGAACCCACCATGAATATCCTGTACGACGAACGCGTCGACGGCGTTCTGCCGGTCATCGACAAACAACAGCTGCTTCAAGCTCTTCAAGCCCGCCTGCCTGATCTGGACATCCTCCACCGTGAGGAAGAACTGCGCCCTTACGAATGCGACGGCCTCTCCGCCTACCGCACGACGCCGATGCTGGTGGTGCTGCCCCAGCGCATCGAGCAGGTGCAGACGCTGCTGAGGGTCTGCCACGAGCGCGGCGTGCCGGTGGTGGCGCGCGGTGCCGGGACCGGACTGTCCGGCGGCGCCCTGCCGTTGGAAAAAGGCGTGCTGCTGGTGATGGCGCGCTTCAACAAAATCCTGCACATCGACCCCGCCGGGCGCTTTGCCCGCGTGCAGCCCGGCGTGCGCAACCTGGCCATTTCCCAGGCCGCCGCGCCCTACGATCTTTATTACGCGCCTGATCCTTCCTCGCAAATTGCCTGCTCCATCGGCGGCAACGTCGCGGAAAACGCCGGCGGCGTGCACTGCCTGAAATACGGCCTGACCGTGCACAACCTGCTCAAGGTCGACATCCTCACGGTCGAGGGCGAGCACATGGTGTTGGGCTCGGACGCGCTGGATTCACCGGGCTTCGACCTGCTGGCGCTGTTCACCGGTTCCGAAGGCATGCTCGGCGTGATCACCGAAGTGACCGTCAAACTGCTGCCCAAACCGCAGGTGGCGCGCGTGTTGCTGGCCGCCTTCGACTCGGTGGAAAAAGCCGGTCGCGCGGTCGGCGACATCATCGCCGAAGGCATCATCCCCGGCGGCCTGGAAATGATGGACAACCTGGCCATTCGCGCCGCTGAAGACTTCATTCACGCCGGCTACCCGGTCGACGCCGAAGCCATCCTGCTGTGCGAACTGGACGGCGTAGAAGCTGACGTTCACGCCGATTGCGACCGGGTCCGCGCGGTGTTGGAGAACGCCGGGGCGACCGAAATTCGCCAGGCGAAAGACGAAGCCGAACGGGTGCGATTCTGGGCCGGGCGCAAGAACGCTTTCCCGGCAGTCGGTCGGCTGTCGCCGGATTACTACTGCATGGACGGCACCATCCCGCGTCGGGAATTGCCGGGCGTGCTGAAGGGTATTTCCACGCTGTCGGAAGAATACGGCCTGCGCGTCGCCAACGTTTTCCACGCCGGGGACGGCAACATGCATCCTTTGATTCTCTTCGATGCCAACCAACCCGGTGAACTGGATCGCGCCGAAGCATTGGGCGGAAAGATTCTGGAGCTGTGCGTGAAAGTCGGCGGCAGCATCACCGGCGAGCACGGCGTGGGTCGCGAAAAGATCAATCAGATGTGCGCACAGTTCAACAGTGACGAGCTGACCTTGTTCCACGCCGTAAAAGCCGCGTTCGATCCGGCCGGCACCCTCAACCCCGGGAAAAACATCCCGACCCTGCACCGCTGCGCCGAGTTCGGTGCCATGCACGTGCACATGGGCAAGCTGCCCTTCCCTGAACTGGAGCGTTTCTGATGGATGCCCAACGTCAGCCCGCCTTCGTGGCCTTGGAGCGCGATGCCAGCGATGCGCTACTGGAACAGGTCAATCAAGCGATTCAGTCCGCCCGGCCGCTGCGCATTCAAGGCGCCAACAGCAAGGCATTTCTCGGTCGCGAGGTGGCGGGGGAAGTGATCGACACGCGCATCCACACTGGCATCGTCACTTACGACCCGACCGAATTGGTGATCACCGCCCGCGCCGGCACGCCATTGTCGGTGCTGAATGCCGCGCTGGAAGAAGCCGGTCAAATGCTGCCCTGCGAGCCGCCGAGCTACAGCCATGGCGATGCAGGCGATAGCGGCGCAGGGGATGGGACGGTAGGCGGGATGGTTGCAGCGGGTTTATCCGGGCCGCGCCGGCCGTGGTCAGGCTCGGTGCGGGATTTCGTCCTGGGCACGCGGGTGATCACAGGCCTGGGCAAGCATCTGCGCTTCGGCGGCGAGGTGATGAAAAACGTCGCCGGTTACGACCTGTCTCGCCTGATGGCGGGCAGCTTTGGTTGCCTGGGCCTGATCACTGAAGTCTCGTTGAAAGTCCTGCCCAAGCCGCGACTGTGCACCAGCATTGCACTGGAGATGGACAGCGCCACCGCCCTCGCCCGCCTCGCGCAATGGGGGCAAGAACCCTTGCCGATCAGCGCCGCCAGCCACGACGGACGCGTGCTGCGCTTGCGTCTTGAAGGCGGCGAAGGTTCGGTCGCGGCGGCCCATGACCGGCTCGGTGGCGAATCCATTGACCCGGCTTACTGGCGCGCGCTGAACGAACACCGCCTGGAGTTCTTCACCGATGGGCGTCCGTTGTGGCGCTTGTCATTGCCCATCAGCACAGCCGCGCTGGACCTGCCGGGGGATCAACTGATCGACTGGGCCGGTGCGCAACGCTGGCTGAAATCAGACGCCAGTGGCAGCGAGATTCGGCGCATCGCCAGCGCTGCAGGTGGTCACGCCACCTGTTACAGCCATGGCCTGGAAGACAGCCCATTTCAGCCGTTGGCCACGCCCTTGCTGCGCTATCACCGCCAGCTCAAGGCGCAACTTGATCCGCACGGAATGTTCAATCCGGGCCGAATGTACGCGGAGATTTGAACCATGCAGACGACCCTGAGCGAACACGCTAGAAGCCTGCCCCGTGGCGAAGAAGCGGAAAGCATTCTGCGCAGTTGCGTGCACTGCGGTTTCTGCAACGCCACCTGCCCGACCTATCAATTGCTCGGCGACGAGCTGGATGGCCCGCGCGGGCGCATTTACCTGATCAAGCAGGTACTGGAAGGCAAGGAAGTCACCGAGAAAACCCAGCTGCACCTGGACCGCTGCCTGTCCTGCCGCAACTGTGAAACCACCTGCCCTTCCGGGGTCGATTACCACAACCTGCTGGACATTGGCCGGGAGGTGGTCGACGCCGCTGTGCCGCGCCCATTGGGCCAACGCCTGCTGCACGACAGTCTGCGCGCGGTGGTGCCAAACGCCGGTCTGTTCAAATCCCTGACTCAACTGGGCAACTCATTCAGGCCCCTGCTGCCCGGCGCCTTGAAGACCAAGCTGCCGGGCAATATCCGCCCGGCCAAGGCCCGGCCGACCCGGCAGCACGCGCGGCAGATGCTGATACTCGAGGGCTGCGTGCAACCGGGCTTGTCACCCAACACCAACGCCGCCACGGCGCGGGTGCTCGACCGATTGGGCATCAGCGTCACATCCATCGCCCAGGCCGGTTGCTGCGGCGCCGTGGATTACCATTTGAATGCGCAGGAACAAGGCCTGCAGCGCGCGCGCAGGAACATTGATGCGTGGTGGCCCAGCATTCAGGCCGGTGCCGAAGCCATCGTGCAGACCGCCAGCGGCTGCGGCGCCTTCGTCAAGGATTACGGCCACCTGCTGCGCCACGACCCGGCTTACGCAGAAAAGGCCGCTGCCATCAGCGAACGCACCAAAGACCTGATCGAAGTGCTGCGCGCCGAACCCCTGGAACAGCTCGGCGGTTGCACGCGCCAGACCCTGGCCTTCCATTGCCCGTGTACGCTGCAGCACGCGCAGAAACTCGGCGGCGCCGTGGAGTCGGTGTTGACCCGGCTGGGCTTCAATCTCACACCGGTGCCCGACAGTCACTTATGCTGCGGCTCGGCCGGCACCTATTCGATCACCCAGCCGGTGCTGGCGAAACAGCTGCGGGACAACAAGATGAACGCGCTAGAGAGTGGCAACCCGGACGTGATTGCCACGGCCAACATAGGCTGTCAGACCCATCTGGCCAGCGCCAACCGCACACCGGTCAAACACTGGATCGAACTGATCGAGGATGCCTTGCCTCCAAGTTGAGTGCAGGCGCCCTGGCTCCGTATCAGACCGACACTCATGACACCCTTTGCCCTTAGGATATCTGCATGAAAACCAAATCCGTACTGACCCAGACCGAAGTCACCCAGATCCTCGCCGCGGCACGCACCGAGGCGCAGAACAACGGCTGGGCAGTGTCCATCGCCGTCACGGACGACGGCGGTCACCTGCTGGGCTTCGAGCGCCTGGACGGCTGTGCGCCGATTGGCGGCTACATCGCCATCGAAAAAGCCCGCACCTCGGCGCTGGGTCGTCGCGAATCCAAGGGCTATGAAGAAATGGTCAACGGCGGCCGCACTGCATTCGTCACCGCCCCGCTGCTGACTTCGCTGGAAGGCGGCGTGCCGGTGATCATCGACGGCCAGACCATCGGCGCGGTGGGTGTGTCCGGGGTAAAAGCCGATCAGGATGCGCAAGTGGCCAAGGCCGGCGTTGCAGTGGTGAGCGCGCAGTAACGCCTGCAGCGATCCCCAGCAGCAACGGTGCAAACCCAATTCATGATGGAGACCCGAGATGACCGAGTTCGTCAATTGCCACAACCTTAAAGTGGCGGCCAACCTCAAGCGCTTTGTCAACGAGGAAGTGATTCCCGGGACAGGCCTGACCCCGGAACTGTTCTGGGCCGATTTCGACTCGCTGGTCCACGACCTCGCGCCGATTAACCGCGAACTGCTGAAAGAGCGTGACCGCATACAGGCTCAGTTGGACAAGTGGCACAAATCCAATCCGGGCCCGGTCACCGACATGCCGGCGTACATCGCGTTTCTCGACAGCATCGGCTATCTGAAGCAGGTGCCGGCGCAGGTTCAGGTTTCCACGAACAAGGTGGACATCGAAGTCAGCGAACAGGCCGGTCCGCAACTGGTGGTGCCCGCTGCAAACGCCCGTTACGCCCTGAATGCCGCGAATGCGCGTTGGGGTTCGCTGTACGACGCGCTGTACGGCACCGATGCCATTTCCTCGGCCAACGGCGCCGAAATCAAAGCGGGCTATAACCCGCTTAGGGGCGAGAAAGTCATCGCCTTCGCCCGTGCCTTGCTGGATGAAGCCGCGCCCCTGGCGTCGGGTTCCCACGTCGGCGCCAAGGCCTACGCGGTGGACAGCGGCGAGTTGCTGGTCACCCTCGCGAACGGCAGCCAGTCCCGCCTTGCCCAGCCCGAGAAATACGTCGGTTATCAAGGCGAGCCGCGCCAGCCGAATGCAATCCTGCTGAAGAACAACGGTCTGCACATCGAAATCCAGATCGACCCCGCCAGCCCGATCGGTGGCACCGACCCGGCCGGGATCAAGGACCTGCTGCTGGAAGCCGCGCTGTCGACCATCATCGACTGCGAAGACTCGGTCGCCGCCGTCGATGCCGACGACAAGCTCGTGATCTACCGCAACTGGCTGGGCCTGATGAAGGGCGACCTCACCGAAGCCCTGGTCAAGAACGGCAAGACCATCACCCGTCGCCTCAACGCCGACCGCCAGTACACGGCCGCCGATGGCAGCGATATCACCCTGCACGGGCGCTCGTTGCTGTTCATCCGCAACGTCGGCCACCTGATGACCAACCCGGCGATTCTCTACGACGGCAACAAGGAAATCCCCGAAGGCATTCTCGACGGTGTCATCACCAGCCTGATTGCCCTGCACGACCTGCACAACCGCACCAACTCCCGCGCCGGCAGCGTGTACATCGTCAAACCGAAGATGCACGGCCCCGAAGAAGTTGCGTTCACCAATACGCTGTTCAGCCGCATCGAAGACGTGCTGAAAATCCCGCGCAACACCCTGAAGATGGGGATCATGGACGAAGAGCGGCGCACCAGCGTCAACCTCAAGGCGTGCATCGAAGCGGCGTCGTCCCGGGTCGCGTTCATCAACACCGGCTTCCTCGACCGCACCGGCGACGAGATGCACAGTTCGATGGAAGCAGGCCCGATGCTGCGCAAGGGCGACATGAAAGCCACGCCGTGGATCAAGGCGTATGAGCGCAACAACGTGCTGGTTGGCCTGGCCTGCGGGCTGCGCGGGCGTGCGCAGATCGGCAAGGGTATGTGGGCGATGCCTGACCTG
Source organism: Pseudomonas sp. KU26590 (assembly GCF_026153515.1). Lineage (NCBI taxonomy): Bacteria > Pseudomonadati > Pseudomonadota > Gammaproteobacteria > Pseudomonadales > Pseudomonadaceae > Pseudomonas > Pseudomonas sp. KU26590. The sequence continues at coordinate 2,520,434 of NZ_CP110644.1, read as the reverse complement.
ATGGCCGACATGCTGGAGCAGAAGATCGCGCACCCGAAATCCGGCGCGACCACCGCCTGGGTGCCCTCGCCGACTGCCGCCACCCTGCACGCGCTGCATTACCACAAAGTGGACGTGAAAGCGGTGCAGCAGGAGCTGGAACAGGTCGATCTGGACAGCATCAGCGAAGACATTCTGCTGGACTTGCTGACCATTCCCGTCGTCGAGAAAGCCGAGTGGAACGAGGATCAGATCCGCGAAGAAGTGGAGAACAACGCCCAGGGCCTGCTGGGTTATGTGGTGCGCTGGGTGGAGCAAGGCGTCGGCTGTTCGAAGGTGCCGGACATCCACAACGTCGGCCTGATGGAAGACCGCGCGACGCTGCGCATTTCCAGCCAGCACATCGCCAACTGGCTGCGCCACGGCGTGGTCTCAGAGGACTATGTGAAAGACGCTTTGAAACGTATGGCGAAGGTGGTCGACCGGCAAAACGCCGGGGACTCGGCTTACACGCCAATGGCCGGTAATTTCGAGAAGTCAGTGGCCTTCCAGGCCGCCAGCGCGCTGGTATTCAAAGGGCGCGAGCAGCCGAGCGGCTACACCGAACCGCTGCTGCACGAGTTCCGGTTGGCGTTCAAGAAGGCGCATTGATCGGCCGGTAGCTGAGGCCAGGCACCGCAGCAGCTGTGAAGGCTGCTGTGGCTTACGACCTGGCGAGCAGCAATGTGCCTGACGCAACGCGTTCGCCAGCAAGCCAGCTCCTTGGATTTTGTGCCCGACCCGGCCTCATCGCTCGCCGCAAACCACCGTAGGAGCCGGCTTGCTGGCGAACGCGTCAGGTCTGAACGCATCAACAGTCGAGGTTAAACCCAATCACCCGCAAGCCTGCCCCGCAACACCAAGTCCCGTCAGGTGCTTTCCCGCACCACCAGTTCAAACCCCAGGTCAACCTGCGCTTCGTGAACCGTGCCATCCAGCAAGCCGAGCAATAACTGCGCGGCGCGCTGACCGACCTGTTCGCGCGGGGTGCGGATGGAGGTCAGGCGCGGCACCATGTGCGCCGAACCCGGCAGGTCGTTGAAGCCGATCAGAGACACCTGCTCAGGGATGCGGATGCCCTGCCGCAGGGCTTCCAGCGATGCGCCCTGGGCCAGGTCGTCATTGCAGAAAAACACCCCGTCGACGTCAGGATGCGCGTCCATCAATCGGGCGAATAGCTCACTGCCCAGACCAATGGACGACGGCAGCGGCGAGGCCATCTGCAAGGCCTCGTCATACAGCCCTTCCTGCTCCAGCACGCCGCGAAAGCCGACGCCACGTTGGATCACCCGTGGGTCCAGTTGCGCCGACACATACGCCAGTCGCCGACGGCCACGGCTCAACAGATGCCGCGCGGCCTCGGCACCTGCCTGTTGCTGGGAAAACCCCACACACGGCTCGGCGCGGGTCGGGTCCAGCTCCATCATGTGCACGCACGGCACGCCGCTGGACGCCAGCAATTGCTGCGCCGCCGCGCTGCGGTCAAAGCCGGTCAGCAGAATGCCACGCGGCCGGTGCGACAGATGGCTGCGCAGCAGGTTCTCTTCTTCTATGGGCGAGTAGTGGTAATTACCGATCACCACGTCCAGCCCGCGCGGACGCAGAACCGTCTGAATGGCTTCAAGGGTTTCGATGAATAACTGGTTGGAAAGCGACGGCACCAGCACCACCACCGACTGACTGTGCGAAGACGCCAGCGCCCGTGCGGCAGGATTGGTGACATAGCCTAGACTCAGCGCAGCAGCGCGAACTTTTTCCACCAGCGCCGGGGCCACGGTGGCCACGCCACGCAAGGCCCGGGACGCGGTAATCGGCGACACGGCAGCCAGTTTTGCGACTTCGTTGAGAGTGGGACGACCGGTGGAGCGGGAACCAATACGTGTCATGCGTTGCCAACTGATTGGAAGAAAGCTGCGGGGGTTGCGATTGTGTGGGATGGGCTCTAAGGTAGCGCTATCTCACGGAGGCCCGCAACTTTTCGATCGATTCCACGACCGGGTTTTGCATCTCATGGATCAGCGAGATACCCATAACAATGACTACACCTGGAAACAGTCTTGCCGGACTTGCACACTATTCGGCGAAGACAGCGCTGTCTCCGGGACGAGGTTTTTATGACTACTGCTCCACATGCTATTTCCGCCATCGTGGTAATGGGTGTTTCCGGCTGCGGCAAGAGTGCCGTCGGCGAGGCCATCGCTAAAAACAGCGGCGGCCGCCTGATCGAGGGTGATGCGTTCCATCCTCCTGCCAACATCAAGAAGATGACCGAAGGCCATCCCCTCGACGACAACGATCGCGCCGGCTGGCTGACCCGCCTCGGTGAAGAAGTGGCCGCCGCTGTAAAGAACGGCGAAAAGCCCGTTCTGACCTGCTCCTCCCTCAAACTCATCTACCGCGAACGTCTGCGTGCAGCCGTGCCGGGGCTGGGTTTCGTGTTTCTGGAGCTGACCAAAGAACTCGCCACCGAACGCTGCTCCCATCGCCCGGGGCACTTCATGCCGGCCAGCCTGGTCGACAGCCAGTTCGCGACCCTCGAGCCTCCGTACAACGAAGACCGCACACTGGTGGTAGACGCGACCAAATCGATCGAGACCATCGGTCAGGAAGCAGCCACGTGGTGGAGCGAGTCTGGCGCCGAATCGCAAACCCCATCTGTCACCGCGCGCACCGGCTCTTGATCCTCGATCAGGCGTGAGCGGCAAAGGTAGCGCTGTCTCTGATGACGCTGCCCTCGCTTCACAGGGCAGAGAGCAACAGCGTTAAGCCGAAGCTCCAAAAAAACAAAATACAACGGAGAGACACCCCATGTTCGGTATGAGTCAAGACACGTATCTGCTGGTCGATGCGTTGGTGACCATCATTGGCCTTGTGCTTCTGATCACCAAGTTCAAAGTCCACCCCTTTATTGCATTGACCATCGCGGCCGGTTTTCTCGGACTGACCTCCGGGATGCCGGTCGACAAAGTGATGAAATCGTTCCAGGACGGTTTCGGCGGCGTGCTCGGTTTCGTCGGCATCATCCTTGGCCTGGGTACCATGCTCGGCAAGCTGATGGCCGACTCCGGCGGTGCTGACCAGATCGCCCAGACGCTGATCCGTCGCTTCGGCAAGGACCGCGTGCACTGGGCCATGATGTTTTCGGCGTTCCTGGTGGGCATCCCGCTGTTCTTCGAAATCGGCTTCGTGCTGTTGATCCCGCTGGTGTTCATCGTTGCCCGTCGCAGCGGCGTGTCCATCGTCAAGATCGGTATCCCTTTGCTGGCAGGTCTGTCGGCCGTCCACGGTCTGGTGCCTCCGCACCCGGGTCCGTTGCTGGCAATCGGCATCTTCAACGCAGACATCGGCAAGACCATTTTCTACGGTCTGATCGTCGCGTTCCCGACTGCCATCATCGCCGGTCCGATCTACGGTAAGTGGATTGCCAAGCGCATTCCGGGTAACCCGTCGAAAGAGCTGATGGATCAGATTGCCAAAGAATCGACCAACGACAACCTGCCAAGCTTTGCCATCACCCTGGTGACAATCCTGCTGCCGGTGTTCCTGATGCTGCTCAAGACGTTTGCCGACGTCGCGCTGCCAGCAGGTCACATCTTCCGCATCTGGATGGACTTCATCGGTCACCCGATCGCGGCCCTGCTGTTCGCCCTGCTGCTGGCGTTCTACACCTTCGGTTCGGCCCGTGGTTTCAGCCGCGACCACATCATCAAGCTGCTCGACCAGAGCCTGGCGCCCGTCGCCGCGATCGTGCTGATCGTCGGTGCCGGCGGTGGCTTCAAGCAGATGCTGGTGGACAGTGGTGTCGGTAACCTGATCGGCCACATGGCCGTGCAGGCGCAGATCTCGCCGATTCTGCTGGCGTGGCTGGTGGCTGCAGTGATCCGCATCGCTACCGGTTCCGCGACCGTCGCCACCATCACCGGTGCCGGTATTGTTGCGCCGGTGGTTGGCATGATCCCTGGCGTGAACCGCGAACTGCTGGTCCTGGCCACCGGTGCCGGCTCGCTGATCCTGTCCCACGTAAACGACGCAGGCTTCTGGCTGGTCAAGCAGTACTTCAACATGACCGTGGCCGAAACCCTGAAAACCTGGACCGTGATGGAAACCATCCTTTCGGTGGTAGGCATCATCCTGATCATGCTGCTGTCGATGGTCGTCTGATGCATTGATCGCGGCATATTGACGCGGCGATCACCCCGTTGCACCCATGCCCACCCTCGCGGTGGGCATGTTGTTTCTGGCGCCTTTGAAGCCTTCCAGCAAGATTGCCCTGGCCATGAACCTCACGCCTGCCCTCCTGTGAATGCGGTCTGATACAAAACCGTTCACCCATCCCGTCATCAATTCGATTAAAGTTACGGCGTTTTGCCGGTACTCGTTTCAGAAGTCTCCTACACTCCTTTCAGAGAACTCGTACGGGGTAATCTAATGAAAATTTCATCGCCTCCCGGCATGAGTTCTTTGCAATAAAGACCAAAGGGGTGTGGAATAGGCGCCGCCCGGAATCCGGCTATCACTGCGATAGCCGATTTGCACGGGAATTCACCGCCAGCATCAGGCAAAATTCGCATGCCGTTGGACCCAGGAGCGACGCTAACTGTGACGAGACGATGAACCTGGGGAATTAAAATCGTACCAATGGCGTCATACTGATGAACGCATTTGGATGCAATCGGCAATCACCATCACCCAAAGGCTCACGCCAGCCTCCCGGTAGAAGCGCTTCATGAGGCCATCAAGGAAAAGATTATGTTGATACTCACCCGTAAAGTCGGCGAAAGCATAAACATTGGTGACGACATCACTGTCACCATTCTGGGCGTTCAGGGCCTCCAGGTCCGTCTTGGCATCAACGCTCCGAAAGATGTTTCAGTGCACCGCGAAGAAATCTACAAACGCATCAAGGCCGAGGCTGCACCCGACCAGGATCCGCAATAAACCCACCGGTTTATGCTTATTCGATAACTGTCAGCGGCCGCCCGGAGCTGACAGATCGGCGACGGCGACTGACCAGACGCCGTTTTTTTTCGTCTGAACTTTGGATCCATTGAAAACGCCCCGCTGACAACTAAGCGTGAGCGAACACTCAGATCCAGCGTATTGGACGATGCACTTCCGGATGCCGCGACAAGTTGTCAGACATCGGGTATCGCCAACTAAAAACGGCCGACCTCCATAAGAGATCGGCCGTTTTAGTTGCTACCGTTTTTAACGCTACAAGGCCGCCGCAATCAGCTTGCCGTGTCCAGATGCCTGGCGATGGTGTCTTTGGCCTGCAGCCGCTTTTCCTTGAGTTTCTTCAGTTCATCGTCGGAGACATCGCCCGCCTGTTCGACGCTGACGATATGGCCGTCCAACTCATCGTAATGATCGACCAGGGCATTGAGCTTCGCGTCGTTGCTTTTACGCTTGGCGAGCTCTTCTTTGGTGATGCTCAGGTCCGCGTACAAATCGTGCTTAACCGGCATGGGATGCCTCTCCTCTGATGACTGACGTAGGAATGTTGAGGGTAGCCCAGCCTGAAGGTTCGGCGTTTTTGCCGATGTGAATAACGCGTTTTGACATGCACGATCCTGTACAACGGGCTAGGGTATCGGTCGAACCCCTCTCATGCCGCATCAAGGATCGACCATGACCTCGCCGCTTTCCCGTTCTCTTCTCGCCAGCGCGCTGGCCTTCGGTATCGCCTTTGGCGCAGCAGTCCCTGCCTTCGCCGAGCCCAACAAACAGGTCCAGGCGGATGCCGAGCAATCCAGGGACGAAGCGCTGAAGCTGCTGGAGCAGCTGGTCAATATCGATTCAGGCTCCGGCTACGAGCCGGGACTGACCCAAGTGCGTGACATCGTCGTCGCACAGCTCAAGGCGCTCGGCGCAACCATCGAGATGATCCCCAACACCGCGCCGGACAAGAGCGAGCATGTGGTCGCGACGCTCAAGGGCAGCGGCAAGGCAAAGATCCTGCTAATGGCGCACATGGACACCGTGTTCAAGGAAGGCTCCGCCGCCGCTCGCCCGTTCCACATCAAGGACGGCCGTGCGTACGGGCCTGGGGTGATGGACGACAAAGGAGGCATCGTCGCCGGTCTTTACGCGCTGAAGATTCTGAAGAAGCTCGACTTCAAGGACTACGCGCAGATCACCTTCCTGCTGGACGCCAGCGAGGAGACCGGCTCGGCTGCCGCCACCGCGCTGATTCAGAAGGTCGCCAAACAGCACGACGTGACCCTGAACCTGGAACCGGGACGCCCCGCCGACGGCCTGGTGATCTGGCGCAAAGGCAGCGCCACCGCAGTGGTCGAGGTCAAGGGCAAGGCGTCCCATGCCGGCGTCGCGCCGGAACTGGGGCGCAACGCGGCCATGGAAGTAGCGCATCAGATCCTGCAGCTGGGCAAGCTGGGCGATGCCGAGAAGAAGACCACGATCAACTTCACCGTACTCAACGCGGGCGATCGCACCAACGTGATCCCCGATCAGGCGACGGCCAAGGCCGATGTGCGCGCCGCCGTGCCGGAAGAATTCGACCGCATCGAGAAGGATCTGGCGCGGGTGTCGGCTGACAAACTGATCCCGGACACTGAGGTGACAACGCGCCTGGAGCGCGGTTTGCCACCGATGCCCCAGACGCCGGAAACCGACAAGCTGGTCGATATCGCCCAGGGCATCTACGGCGAGATCGGCCGCAAGCTGACCGTCGAAGGCAGCGGCGGCGCGGCCGATGCGAGCCTCTCGGCCGGGGTCGGCGTGCCCACACTGGACGGCTTCGGCATTGTGGGCGGCAACATTCACACGCCTGAGGAATATGCCGAAGTCGACAGCGTGTCGCCGCGCATCTACCTGCTGACGCGTATGATCATGGAGCTGGCGACGCACACTCCGGGCAAGTGAGCGACGCCTGCTCCCCGACCTTTAGGTGAGCCGTCGCGCCTCATAGGCGCGCAGGTGCAGATACACGTAGTCGAGTGCCGACAGTGATGCTTCAGCTGCCCTGTCGGCGCCTGGCCGCCGGGCAATCAGCTCACCGAACACATGCTGCACTTCAATCGGCGCACCGCGCTCGATGTCCCGGAGCATCGAGGCGGTCATCGTCGAGCCGGGCGCGGTCAGCATCGTCTCGAACCGTTGCCGGACCTCGCTGCGCAGCGGGTGCCCGACGTGGTTTGCCACCTCGGCGCACTCCTCCAGCAGTTTCAGAATCAGCCCTTCCCCACCACTGGCGACCACGTCGCCGATACTCGCGCGCATGGATCCGGTAATGCCGGCCCCGGTTGCGATGAAGCACCATTTTTCCCACATCTCCTGAGTGATCTGCTCACTCAGGATCGCGTCGAATCCTGCATTGCTCAGCGCCTCGGCAACGTGCTGAATGCGCGGGGTCAGTTCCCCGTCTCGTTCGCCAAAAGAAACCTGATTAGTGTCGTTCAAGTGCAGGATGGCGCCCGAGGCATCGCGGTCCAGGGAAATCAGGCATTGGCCGCCGAGCACGTTGGCGGGAGAGAACCGCTCGGCCAGGCGATCCAGATGCGCCATGCCATTGAGCAACGGCAGGATCAGCGTCTCCGGCCCCACCGCAGGCGCGAAGGACTCCATGGCGGTGCCGAGGTCGTAGGCCTTGCAACTGAGGATGATCAGGTCAAAGGGCGTGTCGAGCATCGCCGCCATGACCTGCGGCGGCGAAGGGTACTCGATGTTACCCAGCGGGCTGCGCACGATCAGCCCGTCGCGCTCCAGTTCCTGCGCGCGCGCTTCGCGCACCAGGAATGTCACGTCTCGCCCGACATCCAGCAATCGGCCGCCGAAATAGCCGCCGATCGCACCCGCGCCCACTACCAAAATACGCATTGGTCAGTTCCTGTTCGATGCAACGTCGAGGGTCAGGGAAAGAGAATAGATGAGCAGCCGGACTCTGGCGAACTGTCTATATGACGGCCCACATATATTTTGTTCAGGCTGCGTTACGGGCAAAAAAAATCCCGGGCTGCCTAACCAAAGGAGCGCCGGGATTCGCGTGTTGCAAGCAGAATCAGGATTGCGCGTTGACCAGCACGGGCCAGAGGAACGGCAGGCGTTCTTCGCTGCGACTGGACACCAGCCGCGGCGTCGCAGGGATCGGCTGCACGGCCGGGGTCTGCAAGCGGGTCAGGACTGAGTCGATCACCACGCCGCTGGCGTCGTGATGAAACTGCCAGACGCCGTAGATGCGGCCGTCAAACGACGCTTCGCTGCCCAGTCGCGGATCGACCCCCAGCCCTGCCCCGAGACCAAACAGGTGCAGGCCATGCAGACGCTGACCACTGACATCGAGCGGACAACCCGAAGGATCGGAATCCAGCCCGCCCTTGACCTCCATCAGCGTAATGGCCTCGCCACCGGCATGACTCAATGCCGGCAGCAACGGCTGATAACCGGTGCACTGAACGACAATGTCGGCTTCGGCCAGCGCTTGACGCGCGCGCTCGAATTGATCCGCCGGCCCCTGATGGGTTTGCAGCAACTGCACGCGCACACCGGTCTTGCCGATCTGTCCTTTGGACAGGGCTTCTCGCCCCACGTCCAGCGCCCGGTAGCGCAAACCGCCTGACCGGTTGACCCGACCCGACACCGGGCAGACATCCCTGGCCGCATCGAACACATAGCCCGCATCCATCGCCGCCTGAGCGGTTTCGTAAAACAGGCGGATTGGGGAACGGTGGACCAGCGTGACCTCCTCCAGGCCGGCAAACTCCAGGGCGTCGGCCAGGTTTTCCAGCACCGAGAACGCGCTGTGGGAGCCGCCTACGACGCACACCCGGCCCTTGGCCGCCAGCGTGGTCGCGAAGAGGTGGCGCAGTTGCACGGCATTCATTCTCAGCAGTGCATCGGCGCTCTGGATCTGCGCAGAAGGCGGCACTGCCAGGCTTTGATCCGCCAGGCTGTCGAGCAAGTGCTGCGGGTCCTGCCAGCCACCCAGATTGAGCACGACTGCGCGGCTGCGAATGCGCCGACTGCGACCTTCGGACTCGACCCACACTTGGTAATCGTCGCCTTCGCGCACGATTTCGGTGATCGTTGTGCTGCGCCATACCTTCACGCCGTAGCGTTCGACGATAAAGTCGAGCACCAGCTTCGAGGCTTCCGCCAGCAGTTCAGCGACATCCGCCAATTGCGGCGCGCTTTGCGCCTGACGACGGATGCGCCAGTAGGCAGGCGAATGTTCGAGGGGTTCGAAGACATCACGCAAAGCGGGGTCGCGCAGGCAATCAAGGAACACATCGCCCACCGAGTTGGCGGTGATCCGGTAATCGCCCAAACGACCCGTGCCCGGCGTGGGACTTGCGTCGACAATGATTAAACCTTCCTTGGCCAGTTCTGGCATGGCGCCACTTTTCAACGCATTGAAAAGCAGTCCCATGCCTGCAGGTCCGGCACCTCCTACTACGCAACCGCAAACGGTTTCCAGATGATCTCCTTGCATAACTGTCACTCCACGCTGGGTCGTTACCGTATCGCCGCTTGCGTTATAAACCGCCGCACTTACATGCGCGTTCAACCGCTACCGCTGAAGCGATGTCTGGACTTTCAAGTTGAAAAAATAAATAAGCCGTTACTGAACTACTGCACTTTAAGGCATGACTACCGCTGTGATTTGGGTGACGTTGGCGGCCGTGGTAGGCCGATGATCAACGCGTGGTCGAACAATCGGCGCAGGCTCTGGAACGACGCTTGCCGGGGGGCGGCTCATCTTCCGAGCCCGCACGGGTGCCGATTATTTGCGCTGTCCGTTCTCAGGTTTCCCGGGAGACGCTACCGCCAACTCATCGCGCGTCTGAAAGAATTAATCCTGGAACAGGAAGTTCGTGCGCTTGCACTAAGCGCAGTTCATCTAAGTTGAAAACGTAACGTGATGGTGGCAAAGAACAGACGAAGTGTCAATTTTCTGAAACCACATTAAAACGCACAATTCAATGACCTAACTCATTGATTTAATTTGTGATTTAAAATATGACGCCATTAAGCCGTCGCCGTGGCGTGCGCCCATGGATTAATAAAATAAGAAGGTTTGGCAATTTAATGTGAGGTGACGGGTCGCTAATTGATATAAGTGGCTTTCTTTGCAACATGCACCCTGCTTTAGCGTCAGCCTTCGTGTGCACTTTTATACTGTTGAGGTTCCGTCGTATTTATTGACGTCAGCATTATTAATCCTACTGACTACCCTCACTCTCTTCGACATCAGAGGCAGGCACAGCCATATCCGATGAAATGAAGAGGATGTTAACTGGCGATGAGGGCTATTCCCTGTTCGTGAGCACGATGCTGTTCGAGACTAAGGCGAAGAGCAGTACACGCTGCTCTTCGGGCATGAGCACCGTCGCCGGATGCATTGAGGGAGGTTGGCTCTACTGCCTGTCGTTATGCACGTGGATCGCCTGCGCGATACCCAGCGGCTTGCCGGCGCGATTATCAGGAGCGCCAAGGGGTGAAGGGTGTAGAGGCGGCGAACTGAACAGCCGCGTCGCTGCCGAAGCTGACGCTTCTTCAGGGGTGGCGTACTCGGCGCTCGTGGTTTGATTCGGCGGCAGAATGGCGGCGCCGTAGCGCAGGCCTTCCACCTGAGGCTTGACTTCCAGCACCGGCTCGGGCGGCAGCAGCTGTTCCCGCTCCAGGGACGTCATAGGCGGTCGAAAGCTGGCATTTCGCGTTTCCAGATGCTCAAGCATCGTGACAATCGTCGCCGCGCCCACCACCACAATACTCAGCAGGCAGCCGACGCCGATCATTATCTTGCGACGACGGCGCGACGGCGCGGCTCGTTCCTGCTGTTTTAACGCCTCGATCTCGGGTTGCGCGTGGGCCATGCAAATCCTCAATATCCCGCCTGGCCGCTTCGGGCCGATGCAGACCAACATAAGGCCGAACGGCGATTATTGCTAGAGCCCAGCGCTCAGCTCGCCAATGCGTGGGGGTAATGCCTGGCCTTCTCGAGTTCAGCCTGCAGGTCACGGATCAGCACGCACAAGGCGTGGCTGTTATCGAGGGAGTCCAGGGCAATATTGGAAGCGAACAGTTCAACATGCTCGGTGGCGGGGTCGACGATTTCAACCGTCATCCGATCCTCCAGCACGGTGCAGTTGCAACGCATGGGTAGAAACGCGCTTTCTATGATGCTGCGCAGTTCAAGGTTAGAGAGCGTACAGGCAATCATCGTCAATCCTCCACAGGCAGGACTGGGTGATGCGTTCAGCCACTCGCCTGACTATAAATAACCACTTCCACAACCGTGGAAATGTTTCCCATGCCCCGGTCGGCATTGCGCGCCGCATTCGGGGATATCCAAGTTATACGCCGCGCCCCAACGTGAAGCAAACAGCCGCCATCGCCCGTATTTAAGTGCGCCAGACGCAGGATGTCTCTACAAAATCGATTCACCGGAGCAGAACGTTCCGCGTTAATCGTTTAATTGGCGGGGTAAGGGGATTAATCAGCGAGACCGAGCGAAAGATTTGCTCAGCCATTCGTCGGTCATTCCTGGAACGACCGACGAATAACGTCATTTACCGGTTGCGAGGATCAGCTGCGAGGCAACTTGAGATGAATGAGGGCAACGCGAGCGCCCTTCTTGTCCAGACGCTCTTCAATCGCGAAAGGTTTGAAACCCAGCTTGGGGTAGAAGAGCAGTCCGGGGACGTTATGGTTGAAGCACGAAGCGGTCAGTTCCGCCGCTTCGTGTTTGCCAAACGCCAGTTCCATCATGCAGCCGATCATGTAGCGGCCGACGCCTTTGGAGCGAAAGCGCGGGTCAATGATGACGTTGCCCATGGAGCAACGGCCTCTGAAGTCATAGCGGGAGAAGTTCGCAAATCCTACGACCTGGCCGTCCAGCTCGATGACCGTGTTGTCCGAGCGCTGCTCAATGGATTCGTTGAGCTGATCCGGCGTCAGCGGGAAGACCGCCTTGGGGAACATATAGAAGAGCTCGTCAATGCTCTGGGGCATGTCGCAGATGAAAGGGACGTCTTTTTCTTCCAGGGGGCGATGGACAAACATGCTGGGTTACCTCTCGAAGAAACAGGAGCCGTGGGCGGACTATAGCTGTCAACCCGCGGGGCTGAGGTTATAAGACACCAATCAGGCGCAAATGTGCCGGAATGTTGCGAGTGGGCGGAATTCGCCGCAGGAGATTGTCGCAAACCTCTGACAGTCATGGAAATCCCGTCACCGGGCAGAACGCATCCGCTGTTTTGAGAGGTTCATGCAATTTGCACGGATCTTTGCAGCGCATATTTTTTCAGGTCATTGATTTAATTGGAATTTTATTAGGATTCGGGACTGGCACAGGCGATGCACCATATTGGGGAGAAGTACAACATCATTCGCACGGAGCAGCACAATGAACGTCTCACCTGATTCTTATCCTGCCGCTGTAGAAGAATCCACCTCGGTCTCAGGCGTGTCCTGGGGTGCCATCTTTGCTGGCGCTGCCGGCGCCGCCGCGTTGTCGCTTATCCTGGTTCTGCTGGGATCCGGCCTTGGTTTCTCGGCGATGTCGCCATGGGCCAACGAAGGCGCCAGCGCGAAGACCATCGGGATTTCCACTGTTGTCTGGCTCGCGCTGACGCAAATCGTCGCCTCCGGTCTTGGCGGTTACCTGGCCGGCCGCCTGCGCGTCAAATGGGCCAACATGCACGGTGACGAAGTCTACTTCCGTGACACCGCGCACGGCTTCCTGTCGTGGGCTGTCGCTACGCTGGTCGCTGCCGTGTTGATCGTCGGTTCGGTCAGCGGCATCGTGGGCAGCGGCGTAAAAGCCGGCGCCACTGCGGTGGCCGGTGTTGCAGGTACTGCCGCCACCGCGGCCGGTTCTGCAGCGGGCAATACCGGCAGTGATCAATATGGCTACTACATTGATTCGCTGTTCCGCGATGATCGCCCTACGTCAGTGAGTGATGATGCTGCCCACGGCGTTGTGGTGCGTATTTTCACCAAGACCATGGCCAATGACGGTCAGCTGGCGCCGGAAGACCGTACTTATCTGGCACAGCTGGTCGCTCAGCGTACCAATCTGAGTCAAGCCGATGCCCAGGCCCGTGTTGATCAGGTTTACGGTCAGGCCAAGCAGGCTGTTGCGGATGCCAAGTTGAAAGCTCAACAGGCCGCCGATGCTGCCGCGAAGGCCGCTGCGATGGCTGCGCTGTGGACATTCGTTTCGCTGCTCTGCGGTGCATTTGTGGCAAGCCTCGCTGCCATCTGGGGTGGTCGTCGCCGTGATGCAGTGACCTATGTCGAAACCCGTGCTTATACCAATACTTCCAGCATTCGCTGATTAAGGAGAGTCATCATGCGTTCACTACTTCTGTGGTTCCTCGGCATTCCAATCCCGATCATTATTTTGATTGCACTGTTTGTGCATTGATTGAGTGATTGATTAAAGATCCGCGCTGTTCTCTCAGAGGCAGCGCGGATTTTTTTCGTCTGATGGAAAGTGAGCTTGTGAGTGTTAGAGATCAGGAGCATCTGCCTGGGGGCAGATTGTTTCGCCTTCGGCGACTTACTTTTGAAAAGCACCAAAAGTAAGCAAAAGTGCCTGCTCTCGGTTGGGCCCTTCCTTCGTCAGGGTTCCTTCACTCCGGTCCCGCTCCGTGGGCACGCGCCGAACGGACATCCATGTCCTGACGGCGCTCTCGCCGCATCCATGCGGCTCGGCCCACTGCGCGAGACCTGCGTTCAGCCTGCACCCAAGTCGCGATTGGTGTCGTCTGAACTATTTGTGTACAAAAATCAAAAGCATTGCGCAGATCAAGAGCTTCCCGGCTGAAGCCGGTCCTACAGTCGGGGATACCGCACTTTCATTGTCTGATCGTTTCTGATCGTTCCCACGCTCCGCGTGGTAACGCAGGCCCAGACGCTCCGCGCCCCTCACACCACGCGCAGTCGACCTGGAGAGTGGACGCGGAGCGTCATGAAATGCATTCCCACGCGTAGCGTGGGAACGATCAAAGAAAGTCCTTCGGCGTGATGAAGATATTCTGTAGGAGCGCGCTTGCCCGCGAATTGCGGTGGGTCTGCGGCACCTGTGTGGCTGACAGGATGCCATCGCGGGCAAGCGCGCTCCTACAGTGAATGTGCATGCGGTCAGTGGGACCGGCTTTAGCCGGGAAGCCTTCGATCTGCTCTTGATCTTCCTGCGCAAACATTTCAGACGACGCGAAACGCGACTTGGGTGCAGGCCGAACGCAGACGACGCGCAGTGGGCCGAACCGCATGGATGCGGCGAGAGCGCCGTTGCGGACATGGATGTCCGTTCGGCGCGGGTCCACGGAGCGTCGTCGGAGTGAGGAAACCCTGAGGAACGAAGGGCCAAACCAGGAGAAGGCACCCTTGGTTACTTGGGGTGCTTTTCCAAGTAACTCGCCGAAGGCGAAACGTCTGCCCCTAGGCAGACGCCTGTGATCTTGATCTTAGCCACGCCATCCATCAAGGCATCCCCAACCAGTTCGGCAGCGCCAGAGAGATGAAGGGCACGTAGGTCACCAGCAGCAGGAACACCAGCAGGATCGACAGCCATGGCAACGCCGCGCGAATGGTCTCGCCCAAGGTCAGGCCGGTCACCGCAGACGTCACGAACAGGTTGAGCCCCACCGGTGGGTGAACCAGTCCGATCTCCATGTTGACCACCATGACGATGCCCAAGTGAATCGGGTCGATGCCGAGCTTCATCGCGATCGGGAAGAAGATCGGCGCCAGGATCAGGATGATTGCCGACGGCTCCATGAAACTGCCGGCGACCAGCAGGACGATGTTCACCATGATCAGGAAGCCGATCGGGGTGAGGCCTTCGGAGATGACCCAGGCAGTGATCTGCTGCGGGATCTGCTCCGTGGTCAGGACGTGGGCGAAGAGCATGGCGTTGGCAATGATGAACATCAGCATGATCGACAGCCGACCGGACTCCAGCAGCACTTTCGGGCAGTCCTTGAAACTCATGTCCTTATAGACGAACAGCGCGATGAACGCCGAGTAGACCGCCGCCACCGCCGCCGCTTCGGTCGGGGTGAACATGCCGCTGTAGATCCCGCCGAGGATGATCACCAGCAGCATCAAACCCCAGAACGCACGTTGCGCCGTGTGCAGCCACTGGCGAAAGGTCACCCGTGGCTGGGCCGGAAGCTTTTTGACCCGGGCGACGATGTAGATCACCACCATCAGCGCCAGGCCCAACAGGATGCCGGGGATCACGCCGGCGATGAACAACTTGCCGACCGAGGTCTCCGTGGCAGCGGCGTAGACCACCATCACGATGGATGGCGGAATCAGAATGCCCAGCGTACCGGCGTTGCAGATGATCCCGGCGCCGAACTCCTTGGGATAACCTGAGCGCACCATGCCGGCAACGGCGATTGAACCCACGGCGGCAACGGTGGCAGGCGATGAACCGGACAACGCCGCAAACAGCATGCACGCCAGCACCGCCGCAATCGCCAGGCCACCACGGATGTGGCCGACGCAGGCGTTGGCGAAATCGATCAGCCGCTGCGCGACGCCGCCGGTGGTCATGAACGCGCCGGACAACAGGAAGAACGGAATCGCCAGAAAGGTATAACTGTCGGAGGTTTCGAACAGTTTGATCGCCAGCGAACTCAACGAGTCCGGGCTGAACAGCAGGATCGAAACAGCGCCGGCCAAGCCCAGGGAAATGGCGATGGGCACGCCCAGGAACATGAAAACGAATAACAACAGGAACAGGCAGATAACGGTCATCAGTGCTGCTCCTCGGCAGGGTTGGCGAGTTTGCTCGCTTCAGCTGCTTCGTCAGCCAGACCCAACCCGGTCTGCCGGTGCGTCCAGATGCGGTAAAAGATTTCCAGGTAGCGAGCGATCACAAGGCCAAAGCCGATCGGCACGATGACCGTGATATACGCGACCTTGATGCCGAACCGATCAAGGTCCTCGGCACCGATGCCGGCGACGAACAGCGCCGACACCCACTTGTAGCTGGCGACGAGGAACAATCCGGCGTACGCCAGGCAGCAGCCGCACGCCAGCAGGGCGAGCACCCGCTGCACCGGCTTGCTGGTCTTCTTGACCAGCGCGTCGACGCCCAGGTGGCCGGCGGTACGAACGCCGTAGGAAATGCCGAAGAAGATCAGCCAGCCAAACAGGGCTTTGGTCAGCGACACGCTCCAGGTCATGGTTTGGGCGTAACCCATCAGGTGGTCGCCGATGCCGGCAAAGAAATTGCTGCTGACCGCCCATTGATCGCTGAGGGAGTAAAACACGGTGTAGATGTTGTTCAACGCCACGTAGACGAAAGTCACGAGGGTCATGGCAGCCAGCAGGAAGGCGATGATGCCCTCCTCCAGATGCTCCCAGAGTCGCGTCAGCGGGTGCATAAGCATTCTCCGAACGAAGCCGAACGTAGCCGGGTGTAGAGACGGCCGTGGAGGCGGACACGCATGATTCAAGTGGCCGCCGGGCCGTTACGGTCTGTATCGAGAAACGGCTGGAGGGCTCAAGGCGCCTTGTTCGAATCGTCAGCGGCCTTGATCAGGTCGGCACCGATTTCGTCGGAGAATTTG